>JAWLFY010000032.1:0-26855 GCA_041685355.1 Pirellulaceae bacterium
CCGACCGAGCGTTCCTCACCGGCCGGGAAGCCGATCCCGCCGCGAAGTTCACCGCGACCGATCGCCGACCACAACTCGGCCGGCGACACGCGGCCGATCGTGTAACGGCTGGCGGTCTGTCGCATTTGTTCCAGGATCGCGACATACGGGTCGGTCGCAACGGTCGGTTCCATCCCCGAGCGTTCGAACAGCCATCCGCGATCGAGCGACGTCGCCGCCCGCAACAGGAACATCGCCGCGGCCCAGCCTGGGGCGAGCGGTTCCGCGGCGGCGCCGTCGACGCCTTCGACCCACGCGTCGTAGTCGGCCCAGGTCTGTGGCGGGTCGTCACCGTCGACCGTGACCCATGCCGGTTGGCGAGTTCCCAACGGCACGGCCGTCACGACGCCGGCGTACGTGGCGGCGGCGTTGCGGAGCGCCGACGGCATCCGGCCGACGAGCGATCGGTCTTCGCCGTCGGAGTCGGTCATCCAGGGTGCCAACCGGTCGGCGGCGAACAATCCCGCCTGGGCGATCAGGGGGTAGATCAAGACATCGGTTCGATCCGCCGATTCTTCGATCGGTTCATCGAGCTCGGTCGCGCCGCCGCGAGTCAAGCCGATCGCGGTCATCTCCAGCGGCAACGGGCTGACTCCCCCCCACGCCCGGCGGATCACGTCGAATTCCGCTTCCTTGCCGACCCACGTCACCCGCAGCGGGATGTCGACCCGTTCCTCGGTGGCGGGCGAATCACCCGTCTCGGCCGTCTCTTCGCCGCGGCACCCGAGCACCCCGGCGGTGAGCCCCACCGCAGTCGCGGACAACCAATCGCGACGCGCAAGCCGCATTCGGCTGCCGGCGTTGGATACAGGAGAGCCCGCGTACGATGACTCCCCACCCACGCTCGTTGCTGGGTCACCCGAGTCGGGTGCCGGGGCACCCGAGTCCGATGCTGGGGCGTCGTGGGCGGTGTTCGGTTCAGACATTCGTGAAACGTCTCGGGTGCGAAAGGAGCGGAGCAGCCGGTGCATCGAAGGCGATCGGAGGCGGTGCATCGATGGGGAAGTACGCACTATAGTGGTCGCCAGTTCGTACCACCGAATTCTCCTCTCCGCCATGGAATCTGATGAGTCTTTATCTGGGAATCGACGTCGGGACAACCGGGACCAAGGCGTTGCTGATCGATGCCGCCGGGACCGAGTTGGCCGAGGCGACCGCCGGCTACCCGATGCACCAACCGAAGCCGGGTTGGACCGAACAGGATCCTGACGATTGGTGGAAGGCGACCGTCAAAGCCGTCCGCGCGATCTTGAAGCAGGCCTCAGTGCAGCCGGCCGACGTCCGCGCGATCGGGCTCAGCGGCCAGATGCACGGCTCAGTATTCCTCGACGCCAAGGACCAGGTGATCCGCCCGGCACTGTTGTGGAACGACCAGCGGACCGCGGCCGAGTGCGACCAGATCACCGAAGCGGCGGGTGGACGGCGGGCGTTGGTGAAGATGGTCGCCAACCCCGCGCTGACCGGATTCCAGGCCCCCAAGATTTTGTGGCTCCGCAACCACGAACCGAAGCACTTCGACCGTCTCGCGAAGGTGCTGCTCCCGAAAGACGAGATCCGCCGCCGGATGATCGGCGACTACGTGACCGAGGTCAGCGACGCCAGCGGCACGCTCCTGCTCGACGTCGTCAAACGGGGTTGGTCGAAGAAGCTGCTGGGACGGCTCGATCTCGACGCCGGTCTGTTGCCGCGGGTGGTCGAGAGCGAAGAGGTGACGGGGACGCTGACGCCGCAGGCCGCCAAGGCGCTGGGGCTGACGACCGAGTGCAAGGTCGTCGGCGGCGCCGGGGACTGCGCCGCCGGGGCGGTTGGCAACGGCGTCGTCAAACAAGGCATACTCAGCACGTCGATCGGCACCAGCGGCGTGATGTTCGTGCACAGCGACGAACCGCAGTACGACGCCGAGGGACGTCTGCATACGTTCTGTCACGCCGTTCGCGGCAAGTGGCACACGATGGGGGTCAACCTGACCAGCGGCGGGTCGCTGCAGTGGTGGGTCGAATCGGTGCTGCAGGGGTTAAGCGGCGTCCCCGCGAAACGGCTTTACGAAGCGGCGACCGCGGAGGCCGCTGCCGTCACGGCCGGGAGCGACGGGCTGCTGTTCCTCCCCTACCTGAACGGCGAACGGACGCCGCACGCCGACCCTGACGCCCGCGGCGCTTTCGTCGGGATGAACCTGACCCACACCCGCGGGGCGATGACCCGCGCGGTGATGGAAGGGGTCACATTCGCGCTCCGCGACAGTTTGGAGATCATCGAATCGCTCGGCGTCCCGGTCCGCGAAATCCGCGTCTCGGGGGGCGGCAGCAAGAACCGGTTGTGGCGTCAAATGCAAGCCGACGTGTTCGCCCGCCAAGTCTCGACGCTGCGGGTCGAGCAAGGCCCCGCGTTCGGAGTCGCCCTGCTCGCGGCCGTCGGCGACGGCGCGTACAAGTCGATCGAATCGGCCTGTCGGGCGACGATCGACGTCGCGGAGAAAACGAAACCGGTTCGGGGTGACGTCAACCGTTACCAAGATCTCTTCCCGACCTACCAAGAACTTTATCGAACGCTGGCCCCGTCGATGAAGACATTGGCCACCTTCCAAAACCGATGAGCCGCCCCATGAACGATCAGTCGACCGTGTTGGTGACCGGTGGCGCGGGGTTCATGGGTTCGCACGTCGTCGAAGCGATCCTGCGGGAACCGGCGCTGGGCAGCGGACCCGTGGTGGTCGTCGACGACCTTTCGGGCGGTTGCCGCGACCACGTCCCGTCCGACCCGCGGGTCGAATTCGTTCAAGGGGACATCAACGATTCGGCATTGGTGGCCACGTTGTTCGAACGTCACCGGTTTCGCTTCGTGTACCACCTTGCCGCGTACGCCGCGGAAGGGCTGAGCCACTTCATCCGCCGGTTCAACTACGGCAACAACCTGTTGGCGAGCGTGAACCTGATCAACGCCGCGATCAACCACGGCTCGGAGTGCTTCGTCTTCACCAGCTCGATCGCGGTTTATGGCGATGCCCCCTCGCCGCTGCGAGAATCGACGCCGCCGCGACCGGTCGACCCGTACGGGATCGCGAAATACGCGGTCGAACTCGACCTTGCCGCGGCGCTCGCGACGCACGGGCTGCGGCACGTGATTTTTCGGCCCCACAACGTCTACGGCGAGCGACAAAATTTGGCGGACCCGTATCGCAACGTGGTCGGGATTTTTATGAACAAGTTACTGCACGGGGAACCGATGCCGGTGTTCGGCGACGGGACGCAGCGCCGCGCGTTCACGTATGTCCGCGACGTGTCCCCCGCGATCGCCCGCGCCCCGCTCAACCCGGCCGCGATCAACGGGACGTTCAACTTGGGGTCCGACACGCACCACTCGGTCAACGAGCTGGCCGATCAGGTCCGACGCGCGATGGGGGTCGACGGAGAAACGTCGCACCTCCCGGCGCGGCACGAGGTGCACGTCGCCTACAGCGACCACACGCGGGCCCGCGAGACGTTCCCGGAGCTGACCGATACGCCGCTCGAGGAAGGTCTCGCGAGGATGGCCGCTTGGGCGAAAACCGCCACGATCCCCCAACCGCAATCGTTCGAACCGCTGGAAGTCGAACGCGCCCTGCCGCCGTCGTGGCGATCGACAAGAAATCGATCGACAAGAAACGGAGGGGTTAAAAGACGGCGGGGTTAAAACACAGAGACACAGAGTTCACAGAGAGAGGAAGCGAGGGGGGAGGGCGGACTTAGTCGCTGGGGGTGAGCCACCCGGCGGGGCGGTGGATGCCTCGGGTTGGGGCGGGGATGGCGTCGCCGTCCGGGGTGCCGTTGGTCCGTCGGAACTGACGGGGGCGTCCGCGGTGACCACGCTTCGACGGTGCGTCGGGGGTGGCGGTTTCCGATTCACGGTCGGGATCGTCGTCGGAACGAAGCTCGCGGTCGGGGTTGGCGGTTTTCGAGTCCGAAGGCGATCCGGTCGCGGCGGAATCCGAGCCCGTGCGGGCTTCCTCGCGGACGCTTTCGTTCGAGAGGTTCTCGTTCGAGAGGCTTTCGGTCGGGGACGCGTCGAATCGGGTGTCGCGTCGCAGGTGCCGGTGGAAGCTGGGGGGGACGTCGATGGTCATCGACGGGCGTCGCGGCTGGTTGCTTTGGGAACCGTCGTCGGTCGGTCGGTCGGCGTGTCCGGTGAGGGCGACACGGGAGGAGCGGTCGTTGGGGTCTTCGATGCCGGTGGCGTGGGCGACGACGTCGCCGGCGCGTTTTCCTTCGGGGGCTTTGACGTATTTGCCGACGCCCGGGAGTAGCTTCATCGTCGGCTTCGAGATCACGACGCCGCCTTCGCGGCCCTCGAAGCGGACCACGAGGCTGAGTTTTCGGTTCGGGCCGCCGATTTCGTCCCACGGCAACCAGATGCTGTAGGAGGCCCCCAAGTCGGTGTGGCTCATGTGCTCGGGCAACTGGTCCGCGGTGAACACGTACTTCTTTTCCGGCCGTGTGGCGTCGGAGGAGAGGTCGTCACTGTCGAACGCGTAGACCACCAGCCCGCCGTCGACGACGACCGGGTCAGGTTCCTCGCCGCGGTAAAAGTAGACCCGGCCGCCGAACCCGCGGACCCCTGGCATTTGTGGCTGGTGCAGCACGGTGTCGGACCAAATGACCATCATCCGGTCGGGCATCTCGGGCTTCGAATCGGTCGCGAACGGGTTCAGCTTTCGCGGGCCGGCGTCGCGGAAGAACTGGCAGCCCGCGACGCTGATGGCGAGACACGCGAAGACCGCGATCGCGACGCGCCCGGCGACGAAACGCGGTCGGGTGGTTGGGGCATTTTCGTGTCGGATCATCGGCGGTTCCCCCGTTGCGGTGCGGGTGCGTTCGTCTCTCCGCGTGGTGAAGGGGTCGGTTCTCCGCGTGGTGAAGGGGTCGGTTCTCCGCGTGGTGAAGGGGTCGGTTCCCCGAGCGGTAGCGACTCGCCGGATTCAAGTCGATCGATGGCGGGTTCGTTGAGCGGCACCGGTTCGAGTGATTCGAGCACACTCGGGGATGGTTCTTCGGCTCCTGGTTGCGGTGATCCTTCGCTTCGGCCGCGGGGATCGACGTCGGGATAGATCACGTCCCAAGATCCTTCTTCCTCCACCAGTTCGGCGAACTCGGGGTTATCGAGGTATTCGCCATGGAGGTCGAACACGTCGGCGGCACACCAACTCATGCGGGCGGTTTCGACTTGCTTCAGCCGTTCGGCGTCGGAAGCGTTTCGGATGACCCGGGGTGTGAGGATGATTAGCAATTCGTTTCTTCGGTCGATCATCGAGTCGAAGCGGAACAGGTTTCGGAGGATGGGGATGTCACCGAGCACGGGGACCTTGCGGTGAATTTCTTCTTCGCTGGTAGTGATCAGTCCGCCGAGGATGATCGTTTCGCCGTCGGCGGCGCTGACGGTGGCTTGGGCGCTGGCGACGTCGATGCGGGGGCTGCGGATGGTGGTGCCGTCGGAGCTGACGGAGACCGGGATCCCTTCGCTCTCGGGGCCGATCGCGGATTTCTCCGCATCGATCTCCATCACGACGTTCCCCTCGGGGCTGATCCGGGGGGTCACGCCCAAGATCAGTCCGACGTTTTCGAGTGCGATTTCGTTTTGCTGGCCGATTTGGTTAATTGACGAGCCGATGATGCGGGGCACCCGCTGGCCGACTTGGATGAAGGCGGGTTGGTTGTCGAGCGTCAGGATTTGCGGCCGGCTCAGGACTTGCATCCGCCGTGACTCCTCGAGCGCCCGCAGCAGCACGCTGACGTTTTGGCTGCTGGCGGACAGCACCAGCCCGCCGAACCCGAGCTCGGAGTTCGTCCGGCCGACGCTGAAGTTCGACAACCCTTGACCGCCGACGTTCGACGCCCCGTTGATCGCCTGTTCGGAGCCGCTGTTGCCGAGATCCTGGCTGTTGAAATTGAATCCCGGATTGTTCTCGGCACCGATGATCAGTTCTTCGGTTTCCGTCAGGATTCCGGACGCGGTCGACGTTTGGGACGTCTGCGTTAGGGTGACGAGATCACCGAGCAGGCTCCGGTCGAAGAGGACGGAGTCTTGGATCCCGAGTTCGACGCCGAACTCTTCGGCGTTGCCGAGTGACACTTCCGCGATGACGACTTGGATCATCACTTGGGGCGGTTGTTCGTCGAGTTTTTCGATCAACCGTTCGATCTCGGTGAAGTACCGCGGCGTGGCGCTGAGGACGAGTTTGTTCGAGACCGGTTCGGGGACGACGACGACCTCTTTTTCGAGTTGTTGGAACGGGTTGGCCGCGCCGGGCGTGGCCGATTCGACTTGGCGGGTGTTTCGCAGGAACTCGTTGATCGCGAGCGCGACGTCGACCGCGGGGGAGTTTTTCAGTTGGTACACCATGTTCTTTCGCTGCATCGTGTCCGACTCGTCGAGGCGTGCGATCAACGCGTCGACGATCCTCAGGTCCCCTTCGGAGCCGCTGACGATGACGCTGTTGCTCCGCGCGTCGACGGTGAAGCGGAGGGGGACGAGCGAGGAATCCCCGGGGGCGCTGGAGACCTGGGCGACCGGGGTGTCCCCGGCTTCCTGGCTCGGGAGTAGCGCCCGAAGCGTTTCGACGAGGCTACCCGCGTCGCCGTATTCGATCGGGAAGATCTTGATCTTGGCCGTCGCCCCTTCGGAATCGAGTTGCCGGATCAGGGCTTCGATCAGTTCGAAATTTTCGGCCGGGGCGGAGATGATCAGGCTGTTCTTCCGCGGGTCGACGGTGACTCGAATGTTTTCGAGGATCCCGGAGACGACGAGTTCACGACGCATCGGGTCGTCGATCATCAATTCCATCGTCGTCCCACGCACGTCCCCGGTTGGCGACTCGATCGCTTGTTCGAGCGTTTCCGCCAAATCGGCGGCGATGCTGTTGCGGATCGGGAACATGCGGGTCCGTTGGACGCGACGGCTTTCGGGGGAATCGAGGCGTTCGATCAGCCGGGCGACCTCGGCCATGTCTCGCGGGGCGGCATGCACGACGAGCGAATTCGTCCGCCCATCCACGGTCGACTGGATCGTCGGTTCCATCCCTTCGGGGCGATCGTCAAAGAAACCCGTGATCGTTTGCTGCAGTTCTTGAGCGGTGGCGTACTTGAGGCGGAACACGTCGAACTGGGTTTCCGGTTCGACCTCCTGGTCGAGTTTATGAATCAGTTCTTTCAGCGCGGCGACGGCATCGCCCCAACCGATCAGGAGCATCGCGTTCGGCTTTCCGAGCGGTAGGACTTGGGCGCGGCCCTGTCGGGACCCGAGCAGACTTTCTTGGGTGTCTTCGATGATCTCGGCGATCCGGCCGGACTGGGAATACTCGAGCGGGATGATCTCGATCGCGGGACGTGTTTCGCGGCTGAGCGTTTCCAGTTGTCGAATGATTTCCGCCAGATCTTCGACATCGCGATCGCGTCCGCGGAGGATGATCGCGTCGAGTTCGGGGAGCGTTTCGATCTCGATCCCGTCTAACTGCGGCAACGGGGAGCTGCCTGGGGGGGCGTCGTCGTCGGTGTCGGTGTCGTCGTCGCCGGCGTTCTCGGCGGGGGCGTCGCCGGCTTGAGACGCGTCGGACGCCGGCGGTTGGGCCGCGGCGAACCGGAACGGGGTTCCGGGACGGGACGCGATCCGGTCGGAGCCGGGCCGCGGGCTGGCGTTCCGGCTGGGGGGCGTTTTGGCGGCGATCGTGTCGGCGGCGTGTCGGGAGGCGCGGAGCAACGCCTCGACGTGAGGGCTCGCGTCGGGGGAGACGTTGACGAGTCGTTCGGTGGTTCCTTCAGGGCCGGCGTCGCCACGGCTGATCGCGGCGAGCAATCGTGAAAAGTCTTCGACCGAGCTGGCCGGTCCATCGACCAGCACGTCTTCGCGGGCGAGGTCGAAGTCGATCGTGATGGGGCCGGAGCGGGCCGAGATCGTCCACGGATCGGCCTCGCCTGTTGCCCCTTCCGAGCGGTCGTCGAACCAGCGATGAAGTTCGTTTCGGATCGAAGCGGCTCGGCCCCGCGGGAGCGAGTACAACCTTCGGGTCGGCTCGGTCGACCGGCGAGGCGAGCGATCCGCGTCGGCGGCGGTGGGCTCGGCGGCGGAGGGCTCGGCGGCGGAGGGGGCGTTGGCGGGGCGGTCGGCGGTTCGCGTCGACCCGGCAACCGCCGGGTCGATCCCGTTCGCGGGATTCGCGGCGGATGGGGTGCGATGCGAGTTTTGTTGCGTCGGCGAGTTCGATGCCGCCCGCGAGGAGGTTTGTGGCGATGAAAGCCGTGCCATCGGCGCGCCGTCGTGATCGACCGCGGTCGGCGAAGTCGTCGCATTCCCCGGATTTGTGACCGCACGGGGTCGGTCCATCCGGTCGAGCACGGTTTCTAGCAATTCGTGAGTCCAAACGGGGCCCCTCAGCACGATTCGGTCGCGAACGTCATCGATCCGGATTTCGACCCCGGGCTCCCGTTCCACGAGCGGCCGGAAGACGGCGAGAATTTCGGCAGGGGATCGATCTCGGATCGCGTAGGCGACCCGTTCGAGGTTCGAATCTTGCTGGGTCGCGGTCTGTTGCGACGACGCGGTCTGTTGCGACGACGCGGTCTGTTGCGACGACGCGGTCTGTTGCGACGACGCGGTCTGTTGGGACGACGCGGTCTGTTGGGACGACGCGGTCTGTTGGGACGACGCGGTCTGTTGCGACAAAATGGGGGCCGCGATCAGCGAAAC
Source organism: Pirellulaceae bacterium (assembly GCA_041685355.1). Classification (GTDB taxonomy): domain Bacteria; phylum Planctomycetota; class Planctomycetia; order Pirellulales; family Pirellulaceae; genus JAWLFY01. The sequence goes on from JAWLFY010000032.1 coordinate 8,752, forward strand.
GGACACCGCCAAGGCGAACCGAAGGCGGGGGAGCGGCATCGGGTGCATCCTGACAACTCGGGGCCGGGGTGAATCGGTCAATGGTGCGCGGAGACCGCCGTGGCAGGGACGGTCGGCGGGAACGCACGACAGTCGGCGGGGACGCACCGGGGGGAATAAGAAACCGGACGTCCCAGCGTCAAGCCGATTCTCAGTGCCTGTCCGAAAAGGGGGCCGACCCTCTTTTGCAGCGAGCCGGTGGTCAACAAGGACGTGGAAAAGCCGTTTAACGCGATCTCAGCTGAAAATCGACAAGGGTTCAGACCCGTTTTCGGATAGCTCAGCGACGACGGTATCTGCGGCCGGATCCACCCATGGCGCGGATCGCTTGCTCGATCTGCTCCACGTTCGACTCTTTCAGCGGAACGATTTTGAGCCCCCGGGCACGCCGTGACTCGGTCTGTTCGTCGATTTGGTCGATGAACCCGCGGACCTCGTCGGCCAGTTCGGAGGGGGCCCGCATCACGACCGAATTGGTCAGCGTATCGACGCTGAGCGTGAGCAGCGGCCCGCTTGCCGAGGCGTTGACTTGACGGAGCATTGTCGCCAATTCGTCGGAAATCCCGGTGGGGATGTTGATCGGTCGTCGTCCGCCGCCGGCGGAGAGTTCGTTGCGATACACCGTTTCCAGGACCTCGACGACACGCGTGGCGTCGGCGTTTCGCACCGGGACGTATTGCGGCGGTGACGGCTGGAACGCGCCGACGAATTGGGGGGAGTCGAGGACGTCGAGCAGTTCTCCGACGGTCTCCCGGTCGGACCGTGAGCCGCGGACGATCAACGCGTTGATCCGCGGATCGGCGACGACGCGGGTTTCGTTCTGGTCCGAACCGGTCCGTCGCCGCGAGCCTTCGCGGAACAGGTTCGTGAGCACGGTTTGGAGTTCGGACGCGTCGGCATAGCGTAGGACGTACACCGCGTGGTTCGTCCCGGCCGCGATCGACTTGACCCCCGGGTCGAACTCCGATTCGATCCACTCGGTCAACGCTTGCAACGCGACCGGATCCTCCGAGGCGATCGTCCAGCTCTCTTCGCCGGGGATGATCAGCACCGGCGGGGGATCGGGCGAGGATTCGCCAGCATCGCCAGCATTCGCGCCGGCGTCTTGCATGACCGCGACGAGCCGTCGGTTTGGTCGATCCGCCGAAGGTCGGCCATCGACGTTTGGCCACGAAAGCGGCTGTTCAACCGATGCCGCGTCGTTGGGGCCGCTCCCCTCCTCGGGTTCTGGTTCGTTCTCGGAGTTGTCGTCTTCGTTGGTCGCGTCGGTTTGGTTGGTCGCGTCGGTTTGGTCAGCATTGGTCCGGTCGGCGGGTCGTCCGTCGTCGGCGGGTCGTCCGTCGTCGCCGGGGCGGACGACACGGAGCGGGTTGCCGCGGAGGGTAGGCCAAACGCGTTGGAGTCGCCGCAGCGCGTCGGCGGCTTCGTCACCCACGGGGATCGTGCGGACTCGGGAGCCCCCGTTGTCGGGGCCGGATCGACCCGGAATCGCGTTCCCGCCGACGGACTCGCCGAGGCGGCCGAGCAGATCGCGGATCTGTTCGAGTTGTTCTTCGGTCGCTCGGACGAAAAGTTGTTGCCGGTCGTTGTCGATCGTCACCGACGGGGCGACGTTGTAGGGGAGTTCGTCGAACAGCGAATCGATCGCGTCCCGGACCGTTTCGGGGTCGTTGCGGTTAAGCGGGAAGATGTCGAGGTCGCGTTGCGGCGGTTCGAACTGGCGAATCGTTTCGGCGACCCGTTCGAGCTGTTCTTCGCTTCCGGTGACGACGATCTGTTCGTTGTACAGGTCGTATTGGACTTCGACTCGTGGGCGAGACGATTCGAAGAGTTGTTCGATCGCGGAGGCGACTTCGGTGCCACTGATCCCGGCGGCAGAAAAGATCCGCAGTTTTCTGGGGGTGCGTTCCTGGTCGGCCTGGTCCATCTGTTCGATCAATTCCTTCGCGACCTTTTGTTGGTCGGGTCGGCCGACGACAAAAACGAAGCCCGAATCGACGTCGGCGGAGACCCCGGCGGTCGACCGTCGTCCGAAGGCTTGTTCGAGTGCATCCGCGACGGCGTCGGCGTCGGCGTAGCGGAGTCGGTACGTGACCAAGCCGTCGGAGCGTTCGGGGGCGGAATTGAGGTCGTCGACCAGGGCCGCGATTTGGACGTGCTGTTCCGGGGTGGCGGAAACGAGCAGCCCGCCACTTCTGCTGTCGCCGGCGACTTTCGCGCGGGGATAGATATCGTTCAGGGCGCGTTGAAAGCTGAGCGGGTTGGCTTCTTGAAGCACGTACGTCTTGGAAACGGATTCGCCCGAGTCACCCTCGTCGACTTCGCGGACCATCTTCGCGATCTGTTCCATGGAAGCTTCGTCGGCGGTCACGATCACGCTGTTGCTCGCGCGGTCCTCGCTGATGCTGGCCCGCGGCGCCATATCGCGGGCGGCGTCGGCGACCGCGCGGGCGTCGCCACGGGCGAGCGGAAAGACTTGCGTTTGCGTCGCCTCGCCGAGGTCGTCGCGGTCGACTTGGTCGATCAGCGTCTTCGCGATCTCTTGCTGATCCGACCGTCCGACGACGAACACGACTCGCGAGTCGGCGTCGGCGGAGACCCCGACGCTCGAACGTCGACCGAACGCCCGCTGCAACGTGTCGGCGACCCGTTCGGCATCGGCATAGCGCAACCGGTAGCTGACCATTTCGTCGGCCCCGTCACTCTCGAAATCGCGGACCAACGCTTCGACGGCCGCGATCCCTTCCTCGTCGGCGGTAACGATCAGCGTGTTGCTACGTCGATCGGCGATCACCGTCGCATCGGGGACGAGACGCTCGGCGGCGTCCTCGAGCGCGCGTGCGTCGCCTTGTCGGATCAGGAACACGCGGGAGGCTTGGGGTTCGACCGGCGGGACGGTTTCGCGGAGTTGCTCGAGTTTCGCGGTGATCGTTTCGTGGTCTTCGGGGCTCGCCAAAATGACGACCGACTCCCCGCCGTCTCTGCCCGCGTCGACCGACTCGGCCTCGGGGGCCACGTTCTCCAAGACCGAGGCGAACGCTTCGCGGATTTCGCGGGGTACGCGGTAGTGACGAGGTTCCAGATCCGCATCGGATTCATCCGCGCCGAGCCGTTTCTCGACCAGTTCGGTGACCGCTTTGCCTAACGTTTTCGGGGCGAGCACCGTGAGTTGTCCCGATGCGGAATCGAACGCGACGCGGGCGGTCGGATACAGCGACATGATCATCATGCGATAGCTCGACGCCTGCCGCGGGGGGACGCGGAAGAGAAAGAGCTCTTCCCCTTGGCCGGCGGTGGTGGAGAGCTGTTCGAGTGCCCGTGCGACCCGCCCGTGTGCCGCTTCGGAACCCCAAACGACGACGGCTCGGTTGCTGGCGTCGGTGCTGATCACCGCTTGGGGGGCGATCTGGGCGAGCACCGATGGAAGCGTCCGCAGGTCGCCGACCGGGACCGCGTAGGTTTCGACGCGGAGGTCGCCGTCGGCGTCACCGCGGGCGAGTTGTTCGATCGCCGCACGCAACGCTTCTTGTTCGGACACCGTCCCCGACGCGATCACCCGGTTCGACCCTTCGTCGACCGAGAGCTCCATCCGGGGCCACATCGATTGCAACGTCGGCAGGAGCGCATCGGCTTGCAGTTCGCGAAGCGGATAACTCCGCACCTGTTTTTCCGAGGTCGCGGTTGCGGGCCGGTCGACTTCGGCGAGGATCGTCTTGATCCGGCCTTGCTCGGCGAGCGTCGCGGTGACGATGAGGCGGCCGTTGTCCGAGTCGGCGACGACGGTCGCGCCCCGCACCGACGATTCGATCAACGACTCCGCGTCCTCGGCATCGGCATGTTCGAGCGTGTACGCCATCAGCACCTTCTCTTGGTCGCTCGGGACGGGCGTCTGAAACGCCTCGATCAATTCGTCCAGGCGGGCATGCGTCTCGGCGTCGGCCCGCACGAGCAATCGGCCTTGGTCCTCGTCTTCGGTCACCGAGATCCCGTCGACACCTTCCAGGATCGACGCGGCGAACGACCGGAGTTCGCTCGCTTGCAGCCCCGGAACGCTGTAGGTTTCGATCGTCATCGGACGCTGACTGGGGAGTTCCGCCCGGAGCGACTCGAGCAACGTCGCGATCTGGTCTTGGTCTTCTTTCGCCGCCCACACCGTCACCCGGTCGGAACCGGCGTCTTCGGCAACGCGGGTGCCCGGAAATCGCGACTCGATCAGTTGGGTCGCGAGGTCGGCGTCCTGATCGGGTAACTCGTATCGACGCGGCCACACGAGCGCCTCGTCGGGGGTCGCGTCACGGATCTGTTCGATCAGCCCTTCGAACCATTGCAGGTCTTCCGCCGACGCCCAAACGAGCAATCGCGAGGGGCGTCCTGACGCGGCCGCTTCGACGACGATACGAACCTCGGTGAGTTCGGGGAGCAAACCTTCCCGAAGCTGTTCGAAGCGCTCGAGCTCGTTGGGGTTCATCGGGAACGAACGAAGGGATTTCGTCGCCCGTTCGCCTTCACCGCGCCATTGCCGGATCACCTCGTCGGCCAGCTCCAACTCGTCCGTCGGACCGTGGACGACGATCGTTCCGAGCGTCGCGTTGCCGACGACGCGGCTGGCGGGGAGCATCGTCTGCAGCGAGCTGGCGAGCTGTGTCGCTTGGTCCGCATCGACCCGAAACGCGCGGGTCGGCCGGTCGGTGGCGGATCGCGAGAGCCCCAGGGCCTCGAGGACCTCGGCGACCTTTTCCTGGTCCGACGGCGGAGCGGTCACCAACAGTCGGTCGCCGTCCCGGTCAACCGAGACCACGGCGTCGGGCATGACCGCGTCGACTTGTTCCCGAACCAAATCGGTGTCGGCACCTGACAAGCGGTAGGCGACCGAGGTCACGTCGGGCGATTCCTCGACGCTGGTCCGCATCTGCTCGATCGCCGATTGGATCGCGACTTGTTGGTCGGGCACCAAATACGCGGACAACAACCCGGTCCGCCCGTCGACCGTGATCTGTTCGCTGGCGACGAGTCGCTGCATCGCTTCGAGTGTCGCTTGCGGGTCGAGATCCCCGAGCGGATAGGCCGCGAAGACCGGCTTGGGCGGCTTTTCTTGCTCCTTCTTCGGCGCCGGCTTCTTCGGTTCGGGGACCGAGTTGATCAGCAAGTTGATCGTCTCCATCTTCCCCGCCGCCTCGATCACCACGAGTCGCCGGCTTTGCGCCAGCGGGATCGCCCGGCCGTATTGCCCGAGGTAGGGCGAGACCTCCTTCATCACCGCGTCGACCGGTCGGCTGCCGAGCGCGAAGTTGACTCGCACCAGTTCGAACCGGCCACGGTTGGTGAGCTCCTCGAGCGTCACCTCGGGGACCAACTCGATCGGAATCGAACTGCTCAGCTGTAACACCGTCAGCATTTTTTCGCGGCGGACCAGGGTGAACCCGCGGGTCAGCAGCACGCTGTTGAGCAGATCGATCGCCTCGGCGGAGGTATATTGCCGCGTGTCGGTATAGGTGAACGTCCCCGGCGGTTCTCGGTCCATCACCAATGTCAGCCCCTCTTGGCGGGCGAACCACTGCAGGACGTCGGGCCACGATTGCTCTCGGAATTGAAACTCGAGCTCTCCCGAGGGGCGGTCGTTTTCCCACCGCTCCCGCTGTTCCTCCCGCAGCACCTCGACGATCTGCCCCTCAATCTCCGACACCTTTTCGTCGCGTTCCGCGGCATCCTCGATCAGCCGCGTCTCGGTGCGTTGCTGAAGCAACGCTTGGATTTTGGCCCGTTGGGTGTCGTCCAGGTCAAGCCGCTCCGCGACTTCGGGGTGGACCAACCGCGCCAGATCGCCACCCGTTTGGGCGGACGCGATCGCGGGGGCCAGCGTCAGACACGCAACGGCAACCGCGAGCGGGAGGAGGGCCAACGATCGACGATTCGATCCGGAGCGGATACGAGACATGAGCGGATCGGGGTCAGGAGGGCGAAGCCCGCGCGACGGCAACGGCGCGACGGCGGGGGCGGTTCGCGGAAGGGAGGCGGGGGCACCGTCGGGCGAGACGGATGCCGAAAATTTCGGCGGGAGCGGGGGAGCCGAATCGGAACGGCTCGGCCCTGCCGCTCAACCCCTAGGGTATTTCGGCCCGTCCGCTTGGTAAAGCGAATCGCCCGGTTTCCGGCTGCCCCTTCGGAAGCCTTGACGACATCCGCTACGGTTTTTGTTTGCGAATCGCTTCGATCGACTCGAGCGAGTAAACCTCGCCGGTTCCCGCGCCGGGGCAAACCTCGCACGTTTCCTGCCATGCCCGCCGGCTCTTGAGGTTGCCGGACCAGAACGGCCAGGTCCGGCATTGGGTCGGACGCGCTTGATAGACGCTGCAGCGGCGTGTTTCGGGGTCGAGCAGGATACAGTCGCCGTCGGGGTATTCGACCAGACTCTTCCGCCGCCCGACGCGACGGACGAATTTTCGCTCGAACGTTTCGACGTCAAGCTCCATGAACGCGGCAAGATCGGCGATCTCCTTCGCGTTGACGAACACGAAGCCCGGTTCGCCGCTGCAACAATCACCGCACTGCGTACAGCGAAACGCCAACCCGTCGCGGTACCATGGCGTTCGCGTCGAACGGGTTCCTTGCGACGCTTCCTCCGCGGGGCGGCCCGCGTCGCCCTGATCTCGGCTTACTCCGGATTCGGTATTCATCTCGCTCGATCCTCGGTTGGGCTCTTCCACGGTTCGGCTCATCCCCATTCAACTCACCCCGGCGACGATCTCGCCGATCGCGTCGACGACGGCGTCCACTTCGGCGGACGTCGTCGGATGCCCCGCACTGATGCGCAGCGTCCCCTCGCGCGGGGTCCCGAGCCGCGGATGGAGAAGGCCGGCACAGTGCAAGCCGGCACGGACTTCGATCCCGAACTCGACGTCCAGGATCGACGCCACGTCGGCGGGGGAAACCGCGTCAAAGGTGAGGCTGACGATCGGAACCGCGGAGCGGCCGTCATCGCCCCGAGGCACAACCTCGTTGGACCCGCTCTCGTTTGGCCCGATCACTCGTGTCCCGGAAAGCTGGGCCAATCGGCTGCGGAGTTCGTGACCGAGCCCCGCGAGTCGGGCCCACGCTCGGTCCGATTCGGTCGCGTTCGGTTCAGGCGGACTCTGCCCGGTTTCGGGTTCGGTGGCGGCGAGCCAACCGGCGAGCGCCGCGACGTTGACGATGCCCGGTTCCAGTTTGCTCGGCATCGCGTCGGGCATCTCGAGCGATTCCGACTCGCTCCCGGTTCCGCCTTGGATGAAAGGCCGGATTTCGCGGTGCCAAGGCTCGGCGACGTAGAGGAGTCCGGTCCCCATCGGGCCGCGTCCCCCCTTGTGGCCCGGGGTCGCGAGGAGGTCGATCCCCATGGCCCGGACGTCGATCGGGAGGTAGCCGAACGTCTGCGCCGCGTCACACAACACCGCCGCGGGATGGTGTCGTAACCGCTGCCCAATCACGTGGATCGGCTGGATCGCCCCCGTCACGTTGCTGGCGTGGGTCACCGCCACCAACCGGGTTTCGTCACGGACCGCGTCGATCAGCTCGTCCGGGTTGACGCGTCCGTTGGCGTCGACGGGAACGACGGTGACTTCGACGCCCCGGTGTTGTTGCAGGAACCGGAGCGGGCGGAGGACGCTGTTGTGTTCGGCCTCGGTGGTCACGACATGGTCGCGGTCACGAACGACCCCGTGGATCGCCGCGTTCAACGCCGACGTGCCGCTGGGGTGAAAGCTGATACACCGCGTCGATTCGGCGGAAAGGGTTTCGGCCAATCGGCGGCGAAGCGATTCGATCACGTGACCGGCGTCGACCGCCGAACGGTAACTTCCCCGGCCTGCCGCCGCCCCACAGACGCGTGCGAACCGATCGACCGACTCGAGCACTCCGGCGGGTTTCGGCCACGAGGTCGCCGCGTGGTCGAGGTAGATGCGTGGCGTCTCGGTCATGCGTAACGGATCCGTCATGACGGCCCCGGCAACCGGATCGCCTCGTCGGGGATCAACGTCGGGATCGCATCGCGAATCGGGTAGAGCACGCCCGCTTCGGTCGACACGAGCCCCCCGTCGATGGGCTCACTCACGGTTTGGTCGACCCGATCCCGGGCCGTCCCGGACGTGATCGCATCGTTCAGGCGGTGGATCGTCACCTCGTCTGCGAATTGCAGTTGGCTGCCGGTCAACGGACAACGGAGCATCGCGAGTAATTCGGGATCAATCATCCGGTTTCTCTCAGCTCACCCGAGCCATGTTTCCGATTACACGGAGGAGGTACGACGTCTCATTATCATCCGGATTCGGCGAGGGATTGCCATGCGGGCTCGAACCTTTTCATCGAGCATTTTCCTCGGCACGATCGCGTGGGACTGCCGATCACGCCGTCGCATCGGGTTGCGAACGCGGATCCGACGCGTCGTTTGGACCCCGGTCGCCGCGGGACTCTTGGGGCTGGGTTGGTCCTTGGCCATCTCCCCGTTGGTCGCCCATGGCGAACAGGTTCCTGGCTACTACACCGATCCGGAGACGGGACAGGTCTACCGCCAAGTGACCCGGACCGTGGAACGGCCGGAGGTGACGACGACGACCGAACGTCGGGAGCGGACCGTTTGGACGCCGAAGACGGTGAAGGAGACGCGTCCTCACACCCGGACGTTATACACGCCGGTGACCGAGTACCGGTGGGTGCCCCGGATTCATCACCGATGGAATCCGTTCCGCTCGCCGACCGTCGTTTACCACCACGAGCCGACGACTCACTGGGAACCGCGAAACGAAGTGATCGAGCAGACCACGGCGCGGACCGAATGGGTTGCCGAAAAGCGGGTCGATGAAGTGCCGGTCACGCATCGACGGATCGTCCGGGAACAGCGGGTCGAGCGGGAGCCGGTCGGAAGGCTCGCCCCCCAACAGGCGGATCCTCCGGGCGGGAACTCGGCGGTCGCATCACGCCTACGGCCACTCGACTCGCGAGAACTCTCGCGGGTGATCCCGAACGGATCGAACCCGAACGGATCGAACCCGAACGGTCGCTCGCTTCCTGCGGCCCCGACGATGCCAGCGGCGTCGATCGCGACGAACCCGTACCGTTCCCCCGCCCAGTCGGGACAGCGGGCGACCAATCTGGTGCCGTCATCCGGGGCGAGCTATCGAGGGACGATCCCGGCCGGCACGATCGCGACGCCTCCGGGACCGCTCTCGATCTTTCGCTGAATTGCGACGGATCCGGCTGGTTCCGCCGGCGTTCTCCCATGTCCTTCTCCACCGGTTTCGCGGCGGAGAAAGGACTCGGAGAGGGCGAACTACTTGAGTTCGATCGTCCCGCCGGCTTCTTCGACTTCGGCCTTGATCTTGTCGGCGTCTTCTTTCGAGGCCGCTTCTTTGAGGGTCGCGGGGACGCCTTCGACAAGCTTCTTCGCTTCCATCAGCGAAGCGCCGGTGATGTTCTTGACGACCTTGACGACATTCAGCTTCTTGTCGCCGAAGCTCGTCAAGACGACGTCGAACTCGGTCTGTTCGACGGCGGCGGCTTGGCCTTCGTCGCCTCCGGGGGCGGCCATCATCACGGCTCCGCCACCGGCGGCGGGCTCGATGCCGTGCACGTCCTTCAGGTAATCGCTCAACTCTTTCGCTTGCTTCAGCGTCAGTTCGGCGATCTTATCGCCCAGATCCTTCGCTTCGGCGCTGAATTCGGCAACCGCGGTGGCTTCGTCGGACATCTTTCTAATACCTCAAAAACGGTTCGGGTGATTTGGTGGGAGGGAACGGGATGGGGCGGAAGGGTGCGATCAGTCGGATGCCGATTCGTCGTCTTCGCCCTTCGACTTGATCTGGCTGTTGAGCGTGGCGCCGGGGCCGAGGAGGGCGGCGTTGAGCGTTCGTCCGGGGCTGAGGATTTGGCCGACCAGGATCGAGATCTGTTCTTCGCGGGAGGGCCACTTGCTAACGGCCTTGAGCCCGTCGGCGTCGAGCTTCTCCCCGTCCATGACGCCGCCGGCGGCGACCAACTTGTCGAACTTGGTCGAATCCTTATCGAGCCGGACGACTTCCTTGGCGAGCGAGACGAAATCGCTGGACCCCCAACAAACCGCGACCTGTCCGGTCGCCCCTTCGAAGGCGGGGGCCAAGGAGGAACCTTCGGTCGCCCGTCGCGCCAAGGAATTCTTGACCACGAGCATTCGGATCTCTTTCTCGTCCAACTCCGCGCGGAGCTGGTTGGTCGTGTTGGCGTCCATCCCGACGCAACTCACCAACACGGCATCCTCCACCCCCTCCAGGCGGCGACGGATGTCGCGGGTCACCAACTCTTTAACGTATTTGCTCATCGCTTCGATTCACTCATGGTTCGGGCCACGGCCACTTCGCCGGCTACCCAGGGGCTTCGCGGTCGACCCGCCGGCGGACAACATTCCGACGACCGGGACCGGGATGGAGGAATTTACCGTCGTTACGAAGCCACCCGCACGCTCGGGGACATCGTGCCGCAAATCGCGACACCTTTCACGTAGGTCCCTTTCACGGTGGACGGCTTGAGCCCTTCGACGAAGTCCCGGAACGCTTTGATGTTTTCCACCAGCTTTCCCGTGTCGAAGCTCATCTTCCCGACCATCGCGTGCAGGTTGCCCCCCTTGTCGTTGCGGAACTCGACCTTCCCGGCCTTGTATTCCGCCACCACCTTGGCGACATCCGGCGTGACCGTCCCGGCGCGGGGACTTGGCATCAGACCGCGCGGACCGAGAACGCGACCGAGCGGGCCGACCAAGCCCATCATGTCGGGCGCGGCGATACAGACATCGAAGTCGGTCCAGCCGTCCTTAATTCGCTTGGCCAAGTCTTCTTGGCCGACGGCGTCGGCGCCCGCCTCTTCCGCCGCTTTCGCCGCGTCGCCTTTGGCGAACACCACGACGCGCTGTGTCTTGCCGATCCCGTGAGGCAGCACAAGACTGCCGCGGATGATCTGATCCGCTTGGTTCGGGTCGATCCCCAATCGCATGTGGATCTCGACCGTCTGATCGAACTTCGTCGTCTCGAACTTCTTCAACGCGTCGACGGCCTGGTCGAGCGGCAAGAGGTGATTCGGACGATTTTTGAGCGAGGCGCGATAGCGCTTCGATTTCTTACCCATCGGGTCACGACTTTCGTTGGTCGGGTGGTTCGGCGAGCTCACCCGACCCGCGTGACAACGATCGTCAAAGCGACCGATCGGCGGCGGCAAGCTCTCCCACTTGAAACGTGTGATCGATCAGCCGCCGGCGATTGATCCGGTCGCCACCGGCAATCGATTCGGCAATTTCGGCACACGTCCCACGGTTCACGGCCGGGACCCCGACCGCGAAGCGACAGAATTTCGCGGAACTCGTGTCATCCGTCAACGGCAAATGACGCCGACGGCGGCGAGATTTTTCCGGCGGGGCGATGGTGGTAAACTCGTCAGACGGCGTCGGTTGCCCGTCGCGGCCCTATCGGTTGCCCGTCGCGGCCCGAGGTGCCGCGTGGTCGGCGAGACCCGATGCCTCCCTCGCTTGCTCGAAGTTTTCCGCCCATCGAAGGAGCCTGACGGTGTCCCACCCCGATTCCGCTGACGTCCCGAGCGGTCCATCGACCGAAGGCCGATCGGCAGCCCCCTCCGAGTCGGCGTTGCCCGGAATTCGCCTGTTTGACCTGACCGATCGCGTCGCCCTGGTCACCGGCGGGTCGAAGGGACTCGGCCAAGCGATCGCCGCGGGGCTCGCTTCGGCCGGGGCGAAACTCGCGTTGGTGAGCCGTCACCAGGAGGAGGTCGATCAGGTCGCGGACGAGTTGCGGCGAGATTTTGGGCACGAGGCGGTCGGCTTCGCCGCAGACGTCGGGGTCGAGAGCGAGGTCGAGGGGCTGGTCCGCGAAACGGTGAAGCGGTTCGGGCGGCTGGACATCTTGGTCAACAACGCGGGGGTTAACATCCGCGGGTCGATCGACGAGTTGACGCTCGACGATTTTCGGCGAGTGCAGCAGATCAACGTCGAGGGGGTGTGGACGACGTGCCGGGCCGCGGTCCCGCACCTCCGCGAATCGGGGCATGGCCGGATCATCAATTTGGCGAGCACGTTGGGGCTGGTCGGGCTTGCCAACCGCACCCCTTACGCGACGAGCAAAGGGGCGGTGGTGCAATTGACGCGGGCCCTGGCGCTCGAGCTTGCCGGCGACGAGGTCACCGTCAACGCGATCTGCCCGGGCCCGTTCTTGACCCCGATGAACCTGCCGATCGCGGACACCGAGGAGGCGAAGAAGTTCATCGTCGGGGCCGTGGCCCTCAACCGCTGGGGACGGCTCGAGGAGATTCAAGGCGCGGCGATCTACTTGGCGAGCGACGCGTCGAGTTACACCACCGGCAGCATGCTCGTGGTCGACGGCGGCTGGACCGCCCGCTGACCGCCGGCCCTCGCATTCCGCCGTTCCCCCGCCGGTCGATCCGTTCCCCCGCCGGTCGATCCGTTCCCCCGCCGGTCGATCCGTTTCCCCGCCGGTTGACCCGCTTCCGCCGTGGGGGATCCTCGGCGACACTTCGCGTCATGGACGATTTCGCCGCCGATCTGTTCCCGTACGTTTCGCGTCCGTTGGCCGTGGGTCGGTTCACCCTACGCTACGTCGACGAGGGCCCACACGACGTGGACCGGCGCGGTGACGTTAACCGGCGCGGTGACGTGGACGGGCGCGGTGACGTGGACGGGCTTGGCCGGGGCGAGGGCGAAACGTTGCTGTGTGTGCACGGGAACCCGACGTGGGGGTTCCTGTTTCGTCGTGTGATCGAGCGGTTCTCGCCTTCGCGGCGGGTCGTCGCCGTCGATCATCTGGGGTGCGGCCGAAGCGACAAGCCGTCGCGGGCGGAGTTCCCGTATACGTTGGCCGCTCACCGCGACAACCTGATCCGGTTGATCGACGAGGCGGAGCTGAATCGGGTGACGCTGGTCGCGCACGACTGGGGTGGCGCGATCGGGTTGGCGGCGATGTTGCGGCGCCGTGAACGGCTCGATCGGATCGTGCTGCTCAATACCGCCGCGTTCCCGCCTCCTTATGTTCCGTGGCGGATCGCGGCGTGCCGATGGCCGCTGGTGGGGACGGCGGCCGTCCGCGGGGCGAACCTGTTCGCTCGCGCCGCGGTCACGATGGCGATGTCGCGAAACCGAATGAGCCCCGACGTCGCGCGGGGGTTGCTCGCCCCTTACGACAATTGGGCGAATCGCGTGGCGATCGACGCCTTCGTGCGTGACATCCCGATGACGACGCGGCATCCGACCCACGCGACGCTGAACGAGTTGAGCCACGCCCTCCGGTCGCTCGCCGACACGCCATCGCTGCTGGTGTGGGGGATGAAGGATTGGTGCTTTCGTCCCGAATGTTTGCGGCGATTTCGGCAGGTCTGGCCGGCGTCGAAATCGGTCGAGATCGCCGACGCCGGGCACTACGTGATCGAGGATGCGGCGGAAGAAACGCTCGACGCGATCGGTCGCTTCTTGGAGATCCGATGACCGCCCCGACCCCTGACCCGCTCGCACCGTTTCGCACGCGGATCGGTTCGCGGGGGGACGCGATCCGATGGGCGTGCGTGCTCGAGGCGACGGCGCCGAAAGCCGGGAACGTCTTCCCGGGCCGTCCGTTTCGGGATCTGGGCTATGCCGATTTCGTCGTCGCCGCCGAGATCGCCGCGGAGATGTTGCCGAACCGTGACTTCTCGATCGGCGAACGGATCGGGCTCACGGTCGATCGGACGCTGGAGCGGTGTCACACGAACGTGAATCTCGGCATCGCGTTGCTGCTCGGGCCGCTCGTCATCGCCGACGAACGCGCCGGCAAGGAGACCCACGCCGGCCAGGAAGCGGACGCCGGCCAGGAAGCGGGCGCCGGCCAGGAAGCGGGCGCCGGCCAGGAAGCGCGAGTCGGCACGGAAGTGGGGGGCGGCGCCGACGACACCGGCGGTCTCGGAGCGGACCCGCGTCGTTCGGCGGATCGGGCGCTGTCGCCATTGGGGGTGGCGCCGCTGTCGCCCGCGACTTGGCGACGCCGTGTCCGCGAGGTGCTCGAAGAGTTGACCCCCGCGGACAGCCGGCGGATCATGGGGGCGATCGCCTCGGCCGGCGCCGGGGGGATGGGGCGGGTCGAGGCGATGGACGTGTACGACCCGACGACGCGACACGACGATCTTGTCGCCGCGATGTCGTTGGCCGCCGGCCGGGATCGGATCGCTCGCCAATACGCCGCCGGGTTTGCTGACCTGTTCGACGAAATCGTCCCGGTCGTCGCCGCCTCGATCGGGCAAACCCGAGACGTGCTGGCGGGGATCGCCTCGGCCCACGTTCGGCTGTTGGCGTCCGAGCCCGACACGTTGATCGTTCGGAAATTTGGCGCCGACGTCGCGGTCGAGGTGTGTCGCCGGGCTGGCGATGTCGATCCGAACGACACGGAGGCGGTCGAGGCGTTTGACCGTGATCTACGATCGTTCGATGCGTTCCTGCGTGCTCCCGTCGGGGGCACGCCCGATGCCCGGCTGAACCCCGATGCCCGGCTGAACGCCGATGCCCGGCTGAACCCCGGGACCACCGCCGACCTGATCGCCGCGGCCCTTTATATTCTCCTTCGTCAACCTCGGTCCGCCGAGCCGGAACCGCCCGCGGCGGTTCTTTCCCCCAACCGATCCCCCAACGGCCCATCGCGATGACTCCCGCCACGTACCGCGTCGACGTCAGCAAAGAACAGTTCGTATTTTCCGCGGCCCATTTCATCACTTTCGCCGGAGACATTTGCGAACGGATCCACGGACATAACTACGGGGTCCGAGTCGCCGTCGAGGGGCCACTCGACGAGAACCGCTACGTGGTCGACTTCATCGCGCTGCGTGACGCCGTGCTGGCGGAAACGCAGCGGCTCGACCACCACGTGATCCTCCCGCGGGACCACGCCGAGATCGTGGTCTCCAGCGACGAGACCGAGACGACCGCCCGGTTCCGCGAACGTCGCTGGGTGTTTCCGAACGAGGATTGCGTGATCCTTCCGGTGATCAACACGACGGCGGAAGAGATCGCACGGGTGATCGCCGAGCGGGTGATGGCGGCGACCGCCGACCGGTTTGGCGACGCGTTGAGCTCGATCGAGGTGGGGGTCGATGAAAACAACGGTCAATGGGGCGTGTGCCGGTTGCCGTGGGGGTCGTCCGCCGCAGCTTGAAAGCCGTCCGAGCGTCACGGCCGCGGCGGGGACGCCGTTGCGAGACGCGCCGAGACGCGACGCGTGATCATGCCCCGTCTCGCGTGTCGGGGCCGTCCGGGGCGAGCGGGTTGGGCCGATTCCAACGCAGCTTGACGACCCACACGGTGTTGTCCGAACCGTGCCGCTCGACCCCTTTGGGCTGCATCCATTCGGCAGCGATCACCCACGTTTCGGCCGGCGAGACGTCGACGACGCCGAAGTTTCCGAGTCGCGCCCCGCGTTCCGGGACGAGGACCCGTTCGGTGTCGCGAACGACGACGAGCCGCTGTGGGTCGACGCGGGCGATAAACAGCGGGGCGCGGTGGCGAAACACGTGATCGTTGTCGGCGCCGCGGCGGGTGTAGACGAGAAACAACCCGTCGGCGTGCGTGACCCAATGCTGTTGGGTGTTGTAGTTGCCCAACAGTTCCCCATCGTCGAACCGCCAGCGACGTGGCTTGTCAAAGTGCAGCCCGTCGTCACCCGCCGTGACGTGTCCGTGTTCGTCGTTGCGGAGCGTCAGGAAGAAGCGGTCACCGAATCGGGTGAGCGAGGGTTCGCCGAACCCTCGCGGGACGTCGGTCGTCATTTCGTCACCGTGCTCGACGTAGCGGAGTGTCGGGCCGTCGGGGTCGAACCGGCACCGGACAACGGTCGACGTCGCGTTCCGCTCGTGAGGATCCTTGAACGAGATCGGCAACAAGATATCGCCGTTGGGCATATCGAAACGTTGGGTCGAGCCCGCGCCGGCGTTGGCGAACCGCGGTTCGTCGGGCATCGCCATCGTCGCCCACCGCGTCCACGATCTCGCATGGGGGTCGTAGACGCTGAACCCGACGTCACGCAAGCGGGCGTGCATCACGCGGTTGTCGCGATAGCGAACGTTGTGCCCGGTGCCGAGCAAGACGCCGCTGGCGGCGTGCCACTTCGGCGTGAAGTCGGACAACGCGACGGCTTCGCCGTGCAGCGGGCCGTCGCCGATATCGTCACGCCGCGCGAGGGTCTCGTGCGGGGTCGGCCCGTCCCAAGATTTCCCCAGATCGTCGCTCCGCTTCTCGTTCAGCCCGTAGAACACGTCCGACCCGCTGAGCAGCAATTTCTGCATCGTCATCACGACCACGGGCGTGTCACCCGGGTTGGCTTCGGTCCCCGGCGGGATGCTTCCGGCTCGGGCATGTACCCAACACATCTCGCCGTCGAATCCCGATTCCGCTTTCGTCCGTTCGATCTCGAACGCGAGCGGCGGGGCGTCGTCCGCCGAATCGTTTTGCGAGATTGCGGGGCGGAGCGGGACGATCGCGAACAGCAGGAGCGAGAGGACGGGTTTCGAGGCCGGGAAGACTCTCAGGACGTGCAACATCGTCATGGTAGGAAGCATCAGCGGGTGGGCAACTTGGTCACGTGTCGGCGGGACGTCGGCGAGTCGACCATCGTATCGCGCCGCCGCCGGGGATGTGAGTCAACGCAAAGCGGGCGGCGGAGAATCGGCACCACCGATGCGACCGGTCGGGTCGACCGTCCGGCGGTGCCGCGAGCGGTCGCGTGCCGATGATCCGAATGCGGAAAGTTTCGGACGACACCTGGCGGGCCGGCGGCAATGACAACCACGACCGAGATCAACGGGATCGACGAGAAGGCGCTCAAGAAGGCGGCGATCTTGTTGATGAGTCTTCCGACCAAGACCGCGGCCCGCGTCGTGAGCCAATTGCCGCCGCGGATGATCGAGGCGATCAGTATCCGGATCGCGCAGCTCGATTCGGTCAGCGGAAACGACCAAGAGGTCGTGATCGCCGAGTTTCTGACCAGCAAGGCGAGCGCGCTGTACGCCAGTCCGGGCGGCCTGGAGCGGGCAAAGGAACTCGTCCGCGAGGCGCTCGGACGCGACGCCGCGGAGATGCTCGGCAATCTTCAGCAAACGATCGAGGCGACCCCGTTCAGCTTCGTCAAAAAGGTCGACTCGCAGACGTTAATGCAGTTCATTGTCGAGGAGCACCCGCAGACGATCGCGCTGCTGTTGAGCCACGTGCCCAGCGGCTATGCCGCGGAGGTGATGTCGGGGCTCGACACCGAGAAGCAGCTCGAGGTGATCCGGCGGATCGCGACGATCGGGCGGACCAGCCCCGACGCGGTCGAGGAACTCGAGCGGGGGCTCGAGATGCGGCTCAGCAGCATGGTCAACCACCAGCAGACCAACATCGGCGGCGTCGGCAACGTCGCCGAGATCTTGAACGTCGTCGAACGCTCGGTCGAGCGAACGATCATGGACTCGCTCGGCCGCGACGACCCGGAACTGTCGGAGAATATCCGAAGGCTGATGTTCGTGTTCGAGGACATCGCGAAGCTCGCCGACCGCGACATCCAAGCGTTGCTGAAGAACGTCGAGACCGCGCACTGGGCGATGGCGCTCAAGGGGGCCAGCGAGGCGCTCCGGGAGAAAGTGATGCGGAATATGAGCACCCGGGCCGCAGAAAACCTTCGCGAAGAGATGGACTACCTCGGCAGCGTCCGGATGAGCGAGGTCGAAGCGGTGCAGCAGAAGATCGTCGATATCGTTCGGCACCTGGAGGACACCGGGGAGATCTCCCGTCCGACCGGCGACGAAGAAGAAGAGTACGTCTCGTAGCACGCGGCGGGACGAGACGGCGAGACGGCGAGACGGCGAGACGGGGCGATCTGGCGGCGGCGGGGCGATCTGGCGGCGACGGGGCGAGACGGCGGATGCGTGGATCGTCTAAGCTGGTTTGCAAGCCGTGTCGGTTCGCCGAAGCGGTCCGACCGGGGCGCCACCACCGGGGATGCCACGACGGGGGGGGCACGACGGGGGGGCACGACGGGGGGGGGCACGAC
>JAWLFY010000032.1:26865-38448 GCA_041685355.1 Pirellulaceae bacterium
CGGGGCGGCCCCGGCGGGGCGCCCCCGCGGGGGGGGCCCACGACGGGGGCGCCACGACCGGGGCGCCGTTGCCTGACCGCGCGAGCGTTCGCGAATCGGCTCGTTGGCCACCCACCGGTCGCAGGCCCACCCACCGGTCGCAGGCCCACCCGCCCACTCGCCCGCCCTGGCCGCGTCCCGTCGACGCGTCGACTTCATGCTCCGACGTCTCTTCACGAGTCTGCTGATCGGGGTGATCCGCTGGTACCAGCTGATGATCAGCCCGATGATCGGGCCGAGTTGTCGGTTCACGCCGACGTGCAGCGAGTACGCGATCTTGGCGATCCGTCGCGATGGGCCGTTTCGGGGCGGTTACAAGGCGTTTCGCCGGATCCTTCGCTGTCACCCCTGGAACCCCGGCGGATACGATCCCCCTTAACGCCGCCCCTACATCCCCTCGAACCGGATAGACCTGACGCCGCTCGGAGTCGGTGGCAATTCTCTGCGGACCCCGGAACCGATTCTGAACGGGTCGGGTTAAGCCCCGTGGGTATACTGGTGGAACCTACGCGGTGACGCCGCGTCTTATCCGATGGTGACCGTGGCGGCGGACCGCTGCGGCTCGGTGGACTGTGCGGTTTCTGAGGATTTGTCTCGTCCCGGCGGCGATCCGATGCCGACGTCAACCCGATGAGTGGCCGTCCCCGCAGGTCCGACGCGATCCCACCGGCTTGTTGACCGGCGTTCCCCAAAAGGGGGTCTCATGCCCCGAACGGGGACTGCAGAGAAGGGTCTGAAATCGCAAGCCAACGATCGCGACCGAAACGGCGTTCAAATTGACCGAATCCGACTGTACAGGTTTTTCGATGCGACCCACTTCCCCCCGTGACCGACTCGTCGCCTCCGCGAACCGGGATTTGCTGACGAATTTGCCGAGGATTCTGCGGGCGTGGTTCGATTCGATCGTGGTCGGCGGCGGAACGCCGCACGACCCGCGGCGCGGCCGGTTGCTGCTCGAATCGTTGGAGCGGCGGCAAATGTTGGCCGGGGACGTCGAACTGTTCGCCACCGACGGGTCCGACCCGATCGACACCGAAACCGCGGCGACCGAGTCGACCGGGTTGCCGGTCACGACGCAAGCGGAAGGGGAGCCCGCCAACGACTTGGTTCAGTTCGCCAAGGATCTGGAGGCGGCCGGGGTGCAGTTCTTCGGTGCCGCCTGGTGCCCGGCGTGTACCCAGCAAGAAGAGCTGTTCGAGGACGGTGGCCAGTTCCTGCCGTTCATCGAGGTCACCAACCCCGACCGGACGTTGAACTCGGTCGGGCAAAGCGAAGGGATCGAACAGTTTCCGACGTGGGAATTCCCCGGCGGCGAGCGAGAGGTGGGGGTGCTCGACTTGGCCACGCTGAGCACGTTGTCCGGCGTTCCGATCCCCCAATCCGAGGAGCCGACGTTCGCCGAACTGGGTTCCCAGACTGTCCGCATCGGGTCTCCGTTGCACCTGCCGATCGACGCCTACGATCCCAACGGGGGTCCGCTCACGGTGACCGTTTCGGTCGACGACCCGAGTCTTCTCGAGGCGACCGTGATCACGGGCAACCGGTCGCTCCGGGTCGACGTCGCCGGGTTCGGGGACATGGTGTTCGAGCTGTTCGAGCAGCGCGCCCCGCGGCCCGCCGGTCGCGTCGCCGATCTGGCCGAATCGGGGTTCTATGACGGGATCATCTTCCACCGCGTGATCGACAATTTCGTGCTGCAAACGGGCGACCCGACGGGAACCGGGACCGGCGGATCCGAGCTGGGGAATTTCGACGACCAATTCCACCCCGACCTGCAGCACAACCGCAGCGGCGTGCTCTCCTTCGCCAAGACGAACGACGACACGAACAACTCGCAGTTCTTCATCACCGAAGTCGCGACCCGCCACCTCGACTTCAACCACTCGATCTTCGGGCAACTGGTCGAAGGGGAAGCGGTCCGCGAGGCGATCAGCAACATGGAGGTCGACGATTCCGACCGCCCGACCACCGACATCACGATCGAAGAGGCATCCGTATTCGACGACACGGAGAACTCGGTGATCATGCTCAAGGCGCTCGGCGGGACCGGCCAAACGGACGTCACGGTGACCGTCACCGACGAGGACGGGAACACGCACACCGAGGTGATGCAGGTCGAAGTCACCGAGGACACGGGGCCCAATTCCAACAGCCAGCCGTACCTCGAAGAGATCGCCACCCCCGACCCCGTCCCGGCCGACACGCCGGCGACGTTGCAATTGTCGAGCATCGACATCGAAGGTGACCCGGTCCGTTACCTCGCGCAGATGCAATCGGGCGAAGAAGACGCGACGGTGACGGTCGACGCGACGAGCGGTTTGGTCACGGTCACCCCCGAGGACGGTTTCACCGGCGAGGTCGACGTGATCGTTGCGGTCCAGGCGGCGACGGATACCAACGACTTCGACAGCCAAATCGTGACCTTCAGCTTCGAAGAGTCGAGTGACGTTCCGCCGCCGACGTCGCTCGATCTCGACCCTGATAGCGATACCGGGGCGAGCGACAGCGACAACATTACCCGTGCCGGGACGCTGACGTTCGAGGTCGAAGGGGTGACCGACGGGGCCGAAGTGGAGATCGTCGATACCGCGACCGGGTCGGTCGTCGGCGTCGAAGTCGCCAGCGGGTCAAGCGTCACGATCACGACCAGCAACATCGCGTCCCTCGGGGACGGGACGTACGTGTTGGCGGCGCGGCAGCGGATCGAGGACGAGACGAGTGAGCTCTCCCCGACACTGACGTTGACTTACGACAGCACGCGGCCGGCGTCGGTTCTCCAGTCGGCGTCACGATTCGCGAACGTCGGCCGCGATTACTCGGTCGATCTGATCAACGCCGAAGAAGGGGACGGACTCGTGTACGCCTTCGAGACGGCGCCGAACGGGGCATCGATCGACGCGACGACCGGCGAGATCGAGTGGACCCCGACAACCGAACAACTCGGGAACAACACCTTCACGCTCGAACTGACCGACGCGGCCGGGAACGTCCGCACCGAGTCGTTCACGGTCGCCGTCGGTGACGAACCGCTCGTAGGGATCCGTCTCGAGCTCACCGATTCGGACGGGAATCCGGTCAGTTCGCTCGACGTCGGCGACGAGTTCCTGTTGCGAATGTACGGCGTCGACAATCGGAACGTGTTCGACCGACGGGGCGTGTTCGCCGCGCACGCCGACATCTTGTTCAATTCCGACCTCGTTCGCGCCGTCCCCGGGACGTCGATCGAGTACCCCGACTCGTTCGACCTGACCCCGAGCGGGTCGATCTCGACCGGGCTGATCGACGAGGTCGGTGCGGTCAGTTCGAGTCTCGATCCCTCGGACGAAGACGAGACCCTGGTCGCGACGATCCGAATGGAGGCGATCGAATCGGGAGGCGTCAACTTCCGCAGCGAACCGCACGACGGGTCGGGCGAGGTGCTCCTGTTCCTCCGTGACGACGAAGTTCCCACCTCGGAGATCGAATACGGAACCGTGGCGCTCGCGATCGGGTTTGGGTTCCAGTTGACCGACGACGAGGCCACCGTGATCGCCGACGCCGGACCGACCACGATCGATGTGCTCGACAACGACGAGATCTTGTCCGGAGACGGCCCGTTGACCGTCGTTTCGGTCACGCAACCGCAAGAGGGCGGCTCGGTCGAACTCGACGGCGACGACGTGATCTTCACGCCCGATCCCGAATTCGAAGGGACGACGACGTTCACCTATCGCGTTCGCAATCCGGCCGGGGCGGAGCTCGACGCCACCGTCGCGGTCACGGTGGCGGCCCCCGACGAACCCCCGGTCGGCGTCGCCGATTCGTTCACGGTAGTCCAGAATTCGGACCCGACGACACTCGACGTGCTCGACAACGACAGCCCCTCGCCCGGCGGCGGCGAAACCCTGGCCGTTACGGCCGTCTCTGAGTCGACCGAAGGCGCGACGGTGGAAGTCGGCGAGGACGGGGCGTCCGTACGATACACCCCGCCCACGGACTTTACCGGGATCGACGAATTCACGTACACGCTAAGTGACGGAGCACTGACGACGGAAGTCACCGTGACCGTCACCGTCACGAGCGACGCTTCCGCGCCGGTCGCGAACGCCGACGCGTTCACGATCGAGGAAGACACCGCCGAAGCCGCCTACGACGTTCTCGACAACGACGACCCCAACGACCTCGACGAGACGTTCGTCATCGATAGCGTCGGCACCCCGACCGCCGGCGGGACGGCGCGTGTCAGCGACGACGGGACCCAGATGATTTACGCCCCGGCCGCAAACTTCAACGGCACCGAAGAGGTCACCTACTCGATCCGTAGCGAAGGGGGCGGGATCGCGTCGGCGACGGTCACCTTCACCGTCACGCCCGTCAACGACGATCCCCCGGCGGCCGATCGGGTGGTCACGATCAGCACCGGGTCGGGCGAACGTGTCGTCCATCGGTTGCAGGACCTTCCGGAGAACGTCGACGACGGGGAGACGCTTGAGTTCGTCGCGGTCGGCGAGAGCGACGAAGGCGGAACCGTTCGCATCGCCGACGACGGCGGATCGATTTTCTACACGCCGCCATCGGGCGGTTTCACGGGGACCGATTCCTTCGCCTACACGGTCGAGGACGATGCGGGGCTGACGAGCGAAGCGACGCTCACCATTCAGGTCACCGATTTCACCCAACGATCCATCCGGGTCACGATGCCAGGCGGCTCATCGAATCTTCCCCACCTCGCCGCTGCGATCACGCTCACCGGGACCAACGATTTGGGCGAGACGGTCGAACGGACGCTTTCGGTGGGCGAATCGGGGGCGTCGTTTGATGAACTCTACCCCGGTTCCTACACGCTCCGCATCGCGGCGATCCCGTTCCTGCAAAACGCCGAAGAGCCGCGTGAGATCTCGATCGAAAGCGACCCCGACGATGGTGACACGGAGATCGACACGCAGATCGGTCGGCTGCGTCCCGAGTACCTTTCGGTTCGCGACTTTCTCGGATCGTCCAAGAGCGAATCGATTCTCGCCGCGATCGCCCCCGGTTCGGCGTCGCTATTCGCGATCCCGTCGTCGACCGTCGACGATGTCGAATCGCCCGTGGTCGAAATGAGTGACGACGGGAGTGAGGTAACGGTTCGCGGGACGAACGGGGCGGACGGATCACGTTCGGCGACGTTCTCGACCGACGTCGGTGGGCGTGTCCAACTCCGCGGACGTGCCGACGACCTCCGCCTGCTCCGCATCCAACTCGACGGCGATCCGTTCGATATCGAGGAAGAGGAAAGCGACGACGCGGACAACGGATCCGCGGATGCGACGAACGTCGCGACGCAGTCGTTGCCGCTGACGAACCCGAGCGGCGGTGAAGGGGAAGCCGCGTCGTCGTCATTCGTGTTCGGCGAATCTCAAGCCGACGGTGACTCCGACGCTTCCGATGCGGTGACGCTGGCCGACGTGTTCGTCCCGCCGACACGCGATCCGGAAGCCGACCCGATCGTCGGGGGCAATCCCGACGCGAACACCGACGCGGCGATGGCCGATGTCGCTCCGGGGCTGAGCGTCCGGTCCGAGTCTGCCGAGTCACTCGCCGACCTCGAACTGCTCGAGGCGGGCCTCCCTGCCGACGCCATCGACGCGGCCCTCCTCGACGGCTGACCCCGGAATTCGTTGCCTTTTTGGCGAAAGCCGGGTTGCACTCCGATCGCCGCCAGCATAACACATGGCCCTTAGCGATGGCGGGAACGGAGAAATCCCGCCGCGATCTTTCTACCCCGACCATCAAAAGGTTCTCGCCCATGGCTAAGGCTCCGCCCAAGGCTCCGACCAAGACCCAGATCTTGGCCAACATCGCCGAAGAAACTGAACTGTCGAAGAAAGACGTCGCGGCCGTGTTCGACGCGTTGTCCGGTGAAATCGAACAAGCGCTGAAGAAGAACGGCCCCGGCCAGTTCACGATCCCCGGACTCTGCAAGATCGTGCTGCGGAGCGTCCCCGCGAAGCCGAAGCGGAAAGGTCGCAACCCGGCCAACGGCGAAGAGATCTGGCTCGCCCCGAAACCCGCCAGCAAGAAGCTCGTGATCCGGCCGCTGAAGGCGCTCAAGGAAATGGCCTGAGCCGGCCCGCGTGTGGGGTGGAGCGACTCGCGACACCCCACCCCTCCGAATGAAGCCCATCTCTCCGGACGACGCTCGCCTCTTCAGATGACTCGTCTCTTCGGATTCGCTCGACAAGCCGAGCCGCACCCGAAACGGTGACGAGTCTCGGCTTTTCTGTTCGGCGGTCGAGACGGTCAGGCCGAATCGCCCGAGTCGGGAGTGCGTACCGCGACCGCTAAACGGCTGCTGCCGACGTTACTTCTCGTCGCCGGAGTCATCAGCCGACTTCTCTTCCCCCGACGCCGCTTCCTCGCCCGGGTCCTTCGGTGGGGCATCCGACTTCTCGGAGGCGTTCCCCCGCTTGGCG
Organism: Pirellulaceae bacterium; assembly: GCA_041685355.1. GTDB lineage: Bacteria > Planctomycetota > Planctomycetia > Pirellulales > Pirellulaceae > JAWLFY01. The sequence continues at coordinate 33,339 of JAWLFY010000032.1, forward strand.
TCCTCATCCTTGGCGTCACGATCCTTCTTCGCGTCCTTCACGTCAGGCTTCGACTTGTCGTCTTTTTTCTCGGACTTCGCGTCGGACTTGTCCGCCTTCGACTTTTCACCGTGTTTCGGTGCGTCCGTTTCTTTGGGCGGATAGACCGGGAACTTCGCGCCGGCCGCCAGGCCGCGGTCGATCGCCCACACGTTCCGAAAGCGAACGGGGTCGCCGTGATCTTGAAGACGCGTCGGCAACAGAACGGGCTCTTCGGCCTTCCCCGCACCGGTCTTGTCCGGGAGTTCGACGTTGTCGTGAACCTTCACGCCGTTGACCCATGCCGTGATTCGGGCGTTGCGGGTCTTGGTGCCGTCGGCCGCCCAACGTGGCGCGGTGAACGCGATGTCGTAGGTCTGCCACGCCAGCGGCGGAAACGACATGTTCACGTCCGGCTTCCGGAACCGGTACAACGCCCCGTGCCCGTTGAACACCGGTTCGGTGGCGAACGAGTCGAGGACTTGGCACTCGTACCGGCTTTGAAGGTAGACGCCGCTGTTCCCGCGGGCCTGGTCGACAGCGACCGGCATGTAAGGGATTCGGTACTCGAGGTGCAGGTTGAAATCCTGAAACATCGGCCGGATCAATCCGCCCTCGGTGAGCCATCCGTCTTCGGTCAGCTCCGCACCGGTGATTCGGTCGGTGTCGGAACCGTCGAAGATCACGACGGCGTCCTCGGGGGGCGGGGCACCAAGTGTCGGGCTGTGCCGGACGATTCGCTCCAACCGGCCGCGGCGGTCGCCCTCGGGTGTCACGATCACACAATCGTCGTGGCTGACGAAGAACGCGTCGCCGTGCCCCGACAACACGATCCGCTCCCCGGCACGGCGTCCGATCAACCGGGTCGGATCGGGGCGGTGCCCCTTTTGACCTGGCAAACCGCCACGGTACGCGACCGCCTCAAAGCTGCCGTCGCCGATCGGTCGGACCTGCAGTCCCATCGCCTCGAACTCGTTCTCGCCGACGCTAACGGGGCCGACGAATTCGCCGAGCAACGGGAAGTCGTCGTCGTCGGTCGGCGGCTCGGTGAACGCCGGGCCCTTCTTGGGACGGTCTTGAGAAAACGCCGGGTGACACCACCCGGTAAACGGAATCGCGGCGAGAGCGACGAGGAGGCAGACGCGGGGGATCGGGCGGTTCATCGGGTTGAGCATTCGCGGTGGGCAGGGGAACGGGGGACTCGCGTTCGACACGGCGAACGCGGAACGGGCCGCCAGGCGGTGCAACACCAGGCGGGCGGTGCAACACCAGGCGGGCGGTGCAACACTCACGACCAAACGGCCAGCTTAATTCGGCGGTCACGGCGGGGCTACCGTTGCCAAGCCCAGACCTCCCCAGCCGAGTTAACGCGGCATCCGAACCGCTGCCGCGGCAAGACTCCGAGGCGGCTCCCTTCGCCCGATCACGACCCTGCCGTTCGGGACGGGCCGACGCGGATGTGCCACCGACATGAACGGGAGAGGCTCAATCGAGACAACCGGCGAGCGGCTGTTTGGGGGCGGGTGGGAACGGAAAACGCCCGTGAACCGCCTCGCCGACACTTCGGTTCGACGCACCGTGACGGTGATCGATGTCAGCGGAGACCCGCCCGGCGACGAGATAAACGTCCCGCCATTCGCCGGAGTGCAGCATCAGGGGAGCGGCTTCCCGCTGTTCGGCCAACGCGGTGATGCGGTCGAGGTGTGCCGAAAGGACGGTGACCGGCTCGTGTCGCGGGTTCGAGTCGATGACGCCGGCGTCCCCTTCGCGTGGTTCCGCCTCTTCCCCCGCGACGGTGATCACGACGAACCCGTCATCGAGGACGGTGACCAGCCTCATCCTTGCCTCTCCGTCGGTCGTCTCCACGATCGCCATCGCTAAGGACTGGCACCCCATTTGAACCGTCGTGGGGATCACGCGGTCGTCGTCGATCACCTGGATCAGGAGCGGGGATTCGAAGTCGATCTGCCCCAACGCTTCGGTCAATGTCCGTCGCGGCTCGTCGAGCTCGACATCGGTTTCGACTCGGAACTTCGGGTCGAAGTAGCGTCGCGAATAGGTCGGGCCCCGTTGAACGGTGGCGCATGTGAGCGCCGGTTGCGGCCGGATTTCTTCCTGCCGTTGACGTTTTCGCCATCGGAGTCGGCCTCCCCACGCGCTCGCGGCGGCCCCCGAAATTGACGCCAGCCCAAGCGTCACGGCTAGAAATCCGAGCGTCATCGCTTGCGCGTCAACGTCGACAAGCGACCATCGTGCGACCACCGTGAGCTGTCGGTACCCGTAGTAGATCAGGCCCAACCCCGCGGCGGCATAGATCGTCTGCCACGTCGATCGGTTTCGCTTCCGGCGAAGGGGCCGGCCGAGCAAGCTCAGCGACGAGGGGATCGTCATCGCCAACCACATCCAGCGACCGGGGCGGCCGCTTCCCGCCATCACCAATCCGATCACGACCGCCAAAATGCTGGCGACAAACCAACCGAGCGCGGTGACACGATCGGGGACGGTATCGACCGGGACATAAACGTAGCGGGCGTCGGGTGTCAGCCAATCCGAGGCCTCGGCGGATTCGGTTAGCAACGCGAGCCCGGGATCGGGGTCGCGACCCACCGGCTGAAACCGGCCGGTCAAGGTCCCCGAGGCGTCGACTTCGGCCCGCGCCGCGGCAACCGATTCGGCTGACGGCGCAACGAGGACGGTCCCCGGCGTGACGGCGTCGGTCGACCCGAGGGGCACCACCTTCAGCAGCTCCCACGGTAGGGCAGACCCGGTGGACGATCCCTCGGACTGGCCGAACTCGAGGTCTCCGGGGACGAGGTCTTCGGGGACGAGGTCTCCGGGGACGAGGTCTTCGGGGACGAGGTCTTCGGGGACGGTCCCCCGAGGGACGTGGGGGAGGCGGACGCGGGTGAGGCGGACGCGGGTGAGGCGGACGTCGGTGAGTCGAACGTGGGCGTTGTCAAACAGCCCCCGCTCGACCAACTGCGCCCAACTCATCGACTCGGGCGTCTCGCCGGTCGTGTGGGCGAGTTGGTACTTCGGCGTCGCGATCAAGGCCCCGACGAACAGACCGGCCCAGGCGAGGGTGCCGCCGCATACCACACGGGCAGGTCGTGGTCGATTCTGCAGCGAATTCTCAGAGTCACCCATCGATCGCCTGTTGCAACGAGCGGGAGAACGAACGAACCATCCGACGCCCCGTCGCCGGTCCCGGCGTGGCGTGCTCCCGCACACCCCCGCGATACGGCGGAGACGTCCTGCGGAAACATAGCACAGCAGTTTTGCGACGCCGGGAGGGGCCCAAAATCGGTCTCTGGGGTGGACGCGTCGCTCAGTCGAGCACGCCGGCGACAGCCCCACAGAGCGTATCGATCCGTTCTTCGCTGATTCCGGCGACGTTAATGCGGCCGCTACCGACGATGTACACCCCGTGCCGCGATTTCAGCTCATCGACCTGCATCGGCGTCAAACCGCTGAACGAAAACATCCCGTTTTGATTCAGCAAAAACGAGAAATCGTGCCCTGCCGCCGCCCGTTTCATCCCTTCGACGAACGCGACCCGCAGACGACGAATTCGGTCTCGCATCTCCGTCAGTTCCCGGTGCCACTGGGCGGTCAATTCTGGGTCGTCGAGAACGACGTTGACGACCGACGCGCCGTGACGGGGCGGGTTACTGTAATTGCTCCGGACCAACCGTTTGAGCTGGCTGAGTACCGCCGACGCGGCGTCCCGGTCGGCGGCCACGAACGACACCGCCCCGACCCGTTCCGAATAGAGCCCGAAATTCTTGGAGAACGAACTGCAAACGATCGCTTCGTCGCAAACGTCCAAGATCTCGCGGAGCCCCGAAGCGTCCTCCTCGAGCCCCCGCCCGAACCCTTGATAGGCAAAGTCGACCAACGGCAGCAGCCCGCGTCGTGAGACCAACCCCGCCAGCTCACGCCACTGTGCATCCGACGGGTCGACCCCCGCCGGGTTGTGGCAACAGGCGTGCAGCAACACCACGTCCCCCGGTTTCGCCTTTTCGCCAAGATCCGACATCAACCCGTCGAAATCGAGCGTCCGCTTATCGGCCGACAGATACCGATACGAATCGGTCGGGACTCCGGCCGCCGCGAAGATCGAACCGTGATTCGCCCAGGTCGGGTTCGGGAGCCAAACACGAAGCGGCCCGAGTTGGTCCGGGAGAAACTCCGCCGCGATCCGTAGACCGCCCGTGCCCCCGGGAGCTTGAACGACCGCGACCCGCTCGGCAGCGACCGTTTCGCCAAACACGATTCGCCGCACATGATCCCGGTAGCCCTTCAGCCCGTCGATCGACAAGTACCCCTTCGTCGATTCCTGTTCGGCGAGCCGCCGTTCCGCCTCTTTCACACATGCCAAGACCGGCGTGTTCCCCGAAGCGTCCTTGTAAACGCCGCTGCTGAGGTTCATCTTCTCGGGCCTCGGGTCCGCCTCGTATGCCTCGACCAACCCCAAGATCGGGTCGGGAGGCGCGGTCGGGACGTTGCCGAATCGGTGAGTCGCGGAGGCGTTCGCGGACGCGGTCATGGCTGGCGGGCGATCGGGGTAAGTGGATCCGGGCGGCTCGGGTCGTTTCGGGACGCGATACCCCAGAAAACATCGACCTCGAACCTCTCCGATTGATCGTAGTCGACGCCTCGGCGATCGACCATCGACCTTCCCGCGGCGAAACCGGCGCTCCGGGCAGGAAAGGAACACGCCGGCCAGGACACGACCGAGGTGACACGGCACGAGCTGATCGTCGTCGGCGGCGGGACGTCCGGCTGTTGGCTGACACGGGAACTGGCCGGGCGGTTCGCCGTCCGCGTGACGTTGGTCGAGCCCGCTTCGCAGCCCGCGCGGTCGATCGACCGGGAACGCCCCGCGCGGTGGCTGAACCTGATCGGGTCCGCTGAGGACTACCACTTCCGGACCGAACCCTCGCGGGGGCTCGCCTCCCGCCGACTCGTTTGGCCGCGAGGAAGGGGGATCGGCGGCAGCGGGCGGATCAACGCGATGATCTACCTCCCCCCCACGCGACGCGACCGGCAACGGCTGGCAACGTTCGCGGGCAACGCGGCGCCAGGTGTC
>JAWLFY010000170.1:0-10137 GCA_041685355.1 Pirellulaceae bacterium
GAGCTTGTCCGCGTTCGCTCGCATCCTCACTTCGGACATCGCAGCAATGCCTCCAAAACCTACGTTCTGGGCAGTTGCCACTAAAATCGCGGAACAACTTCCGCGAAAGGGGACCGGCGTGCCTTTGTGGTTCGGCCTCGGACCGCTAGCGGTCGGCCGGCTCGACCTCGATCGGGACGCTTTGTGACCGGCTTCGGAACTCGGGCGCGATCAAACATTGTGCCTCGGCGTGTCCCGATTGATAGCGTCCCGCCGATTGCACGCGGGTCGAGTACTCGAACACGTACACGCCTTTCCGCAACGTCTCGATAAAGAAATGGCTCGCCGCGTCGCGGGTCGACTCGTAGTAACCGAGCCCGTCCTGCCAGCGGTGCCGCGACAACACGTTGACCGGTTCGGTTCCGCTAGCCCGATGATCCTTCAGGTGCACGAAGTCCATCTCCCGGTCGGCACGGAGTTCGATCCGGGCGACGAGTTCGTCACCGATCGCGAGTTGGCCGTCGATCGGAACGAGTCGCGGACCGTCCCGGCCGTCCCGTTTGACGAACAGGCGTTTTCGGATCGACAGCCCCGATCCGTCGTCGGAAGCCAGCCGGCCGAGCGATTCGAAGTACTGCCAATGGACCCCACCCCAGGCGATTCCCGCGTCCTCTTTGGTGACCTCGATCGTCGCCATCTCGGGACGGATCGCATCGCCCGCGAACCGCACTTCGAAGAACCCCGTCCCCGCCTCGGCGTCGCTCGGCTTTAACGTGATCGGCTCGATGCCGTCTGTGTCGTCGGTGGAAGCGGGAACGTCGGAGGGAGCCGGCTGATCGGAGGGAGCCGGCTGATCGGAGGGAGCCGGCTGATCGGGTTGGGCCGACTCGGCGGCGAGGGTGACCGACACGATTTGATCCGACGCGAGCGGATCGGCGCCGCGTCGGAGCAACGCGTGCACCGCGTCGACGGTCGCCATTCCGGATTCCCACGCGGTCGTCTGTTTCCGTTTCAGCAGCCAGACTTGGCACTCGGCGGCGAACTCCCGGTCACCCGCCACCTCGTCGAACGCCTCGATCATCATCGCTTGGGTTTCGACCGGGGCGTGATACCAACGGGGCGACCGCTCTTGATCTCGCCAATATCGACCGAGTTGTTCGTCGGCGACCGAACGCTCACGGAGCGACGCGATGACGTCACCCGCCGCGTCACGCTCGCCGATCCGGTGCAACGCGACCGCGACGTGCGCCTGTGACAACCGCGACGGCAAATCGACCCAGTGTCGTTTCGCCTGGTCGACCCAGAACCGGAACGCCCCGCGATGTTCTTCGGCGATCGGTTGTCCGTCCAGGAAGAAACTGCGGGCATACAGGTACATCGCGGCCGTCGGCGAGAGGTGGGATTCGTCTCGGGCGTCCGCATCGATCGGTTGGGCAAGTTCCGCCATGTGACGGTCTAAGAACTCGATCGACCGGCGAGCCGGCGTCACATCCACGGCGACCCCCGCGTTGATCAGCCGGCCGATCCCGGTCGTGATCCGCATCGTCATGTAGGGGTTCGCGCCGCCGCCGGGGAACCAGGGCCACGCCCCGTCGTCCCGTTGCAACTCGGTCAATCGCGACCACGCCCGGCCCGTCTCGTCCCGCAATCGGTTTTCGTCGAACAGCAACGCCACGTTCCGCCGCGATTGTGACTCGTCGTCCGCTTGGCGAACCCACGGGGTCTCCTCGATCAGGATCCCCTTGATCGACTCGTCCTTTTCGAGCGGGCTATCGAGTGTCTCGGTCGCACGCCATCGATCGAAGACGCGACCGATCTTCGGATCGGACGTGACGATTTCGTGGCCGAGCGCGTTCGCGTAGAGCTGCTGGAAAATCCGATCTGCGGATTCGTGCGGCGATTCCATCAGTGTGGGCAACGCCAACACCGCGTACCACGCCGGGTTCGAGGTGACCTGAACGGTCAGCGATTGATGGCGGATGGTGTCCGAATCGGCCGATTCCCGAAGCGGCTGGAAATCGAACCGACGTGTTCCCGGGCCACGGATCGCGAGCGGCAGGGAATCAGTCACGAGGACGCTTCGCGACAAGACCGGCAAGAATCCTTCTTCGCCGTCGGACAACTTGCCGCTCGAGGCGACGGCGCGATAGGTCAACGGACCGATCCCGTCGGGGATCGACAACCGCCACGCGAGCGTCCGCGAATCGCCGGCCGCGAGGTCGAAGTCGCGCCTCGGTTCCGCGTTCGCCACCGTCTGGTCAACCGGGTCGCCGGTGCGGGCGTCCGCCAGCGACAATTCCGCGGTTCCTCGTTGACGGGTCGTCGAGCGGTTGACGACTTTGACCGTGAACTCGATCTCATCTCCCTCCCGAAGGAACCGAGGCGGGTTCGGGCGGACCATCAGGTCGAGCGCCGTCACCGCGGTGTCGGCCAGTGAACCGGACCGAAGCTCGTGATCGTGGGCGAAACCGACGAACCGCCATTCGGTCAGCGTTTCCGGCATCGTGAACTCGATCCGCACCGTCCCGTCTCGACCGGCGACCAGTTGCGGGAAGAAGAACGCGGTCTCGCGGAGATCGCCACGGATCGGGACGTCTCCCAGATCCACGTCGGGCCGATCGCGACCTTCCGGCCCGTCCCCCGCTTCGGGATTCGCCCCGGCATTTTTGGCGTCCATGTCGGCCAACGGATCCCCCTGGTCGTTCGCCCCTTCGGCCGGCGCGGCGAACGCCATCGCCCCGTCGGCCGAGGCGGCCGCCATCTCCGCCGCGCCGCCGTTACGCGACCGGAACCTCATCGGCATTCCCCTGGGATCCTGGGACCCCAGAATCCGTGGCGGAAAATCGCGATAGGTCAAAGGCGCCCGGTGATACTCACGCTGCCAATCGCTGAGGATCGTCCGAAGTCGACGCGAATCGTTTTCGAACCGCACGCGGAGTAACGAGTTTTCGCGCCGGAACACGTCGAACCGCTCGGGCCAGTTGAGCGAGGCAAACGTATCGAGCGAGGCGTCGTAGAGCGTCGCCACCATCTCCGCGGCTTGGCGCTCGGCGTCCGGACCGGTCACGACGGCCGTCCAAGTCTCTGTCGCCGCGGGACCGAGCTTCGAAACGTAACGCTCCCACCGGATCTGCAGCTCGCGATCGGACCAGGGGACGTCGATCCTTTGGGTATGGACGTGCCCGCGGTTTTCACGGACCGAGGTCACCCGCAGCGTGATCCCGCCCCGCATCGAGTCGGTGACCGGTTGTCGGATGATCGCTTGAGTCCGCCCCGGTTCGGTCCAGTAGCTTTGCAACACACGACCGGCTTGTTCGATCTCGACATAGGCCCGCCCCGATTCGTAGCCGGTCCCCCAAACCGCTTCGAACGTTTCGCCGGGTTCGACCGAGTCGTCGCGGACACGCACGAAGCTGGGGACGCGGATCCCGAAGCGTTCGGCGTCGGGATCGATCACCATGAGCGGCAACATCGAACGGACCTCGCGTCCCGACGCGTCGGTCGTCGTCAGTCGGACGCGATAGGGGCCGGCATCCAGAGACTTCGCCACCGTGGTTCGGCCGCTGGCGTCGGTCTCGAAGTCAGACGCGACCACGCGGTCCCCGTCGTTCCAAGTCGTCGGGTCGCTCGGGTCGGGCGGACCGGAACCGTCCGGGCCGCCACCTGGAAACGGTCGCGGGATCGGCGTGGCCATGCCGGGCAACCGGGGACGTTGCGTCGTGTCGGGTTGAACGAGCGAGAAGATTTCGAGCTTGCCGCGGGACGCTCGGCCGTCGCCGTCGAGGGACCGTGTGCGGATCTCGATCTCGACCGGCTCCTCATCGGTTAGCCATTGGTTCGCGGAAAGGGTCGCTTCGAGCGAGACATAGCCGACCCGCACGCGGCGTTCGCCCGACCGGGTTTCCCCCGTCCCGTCGGTCACGTCCGCCTCGAGACGGAACGTAAAGAAGGGGCTGAAGTCGGGCGAAATCGAGCGGTCCGGTTCCGCGACGAACTCGACCTGAAAACGGCCGTCGGCATCGGTCCGCGCCATCCCCGAAGCGACCGGCACTGCCCGCTCCGGTCGCGGCCAGCCCGGTCCCGATCGCCACCAAATTGGGAAGCGAACCTCGCGGACGACCCGCCACCGGACCTCGGCGTCCTGGACTGTCGCCCCGGTGAATTCGACGGCACGGCCGTCGACGGCGACCGGCTCGCCCAGTCGCGGTGCTTCATCGGGCGACTCGAGATCGACGCGGAATTTCGGCCGCTTGTATTCTTCGACGCGGATCGGGGTTTGACCGCGCGGCGAATCGACCCGCAGCGACATCCGGCCGGTCACCCGGTCACTCGGGGCCGTTACGCTGCCGGAGAAGCTTCCGTAGTCGTTCGTCCGATGCTCGACCCGTTCGACCTCCTCCCCGTTGGCGTCGAGCAGGGTCACCGTGACGGTCCGCCGGGCCAGGGTTTGGTAGTCGTTCGCGTCGACGTCGGCGCGAAAGCTGATCCCCTTGTAGCGGACGGTTTGTCCCGGCCGGTAAATCGCCCGATCGGTAAACAGCCGCGTTTCTTCGCGCGGTCCCTGGGGTCGCGACGGGTGGAACGACATCAGCGGGGCGGACGTTACCGACTGCCCCTGGTGGCTCGCTTTCACGATGAGCTGAGTCCGCGACCCGGTGTCGAATCGGAACTTTCCGTCGCCGTCGGTCGTCGTCGACGCCTCGCGGTCCCATGTCGGTCCGCGAGCCCGTCGCCAACTCTCGACCTCGGCCCCCGCCAACGGGTCGCCACTTTCGGCATCGAGCACGAACCCTTCGAGTCCCCGCTGGCCCGTCCGCGTGACGATCGCCAGGTTCGAAACCCACACCTCGCTGAAGCTGACTTGGTTGTCGGTTTCGCGAAAGTCTTCGTCGTGGCTCGCGACCAACAGGTACAGTCCCGGATCGACGTCGAGCGGGGCGTCGAGCGATTCGACGCGTTGTTGGTAGTCCTCGGTTGCGGGCAGCTCCTCCGACCAGGCATGGGCCGCGGGGCGGGCGATCAGCCGACGTCGGTCGTCGGGATCGAGCCCGCGTGCGGCCCAAGATTCTCCCGGTTTGGCCTCGTCGGGCGGAACCCGAAGGAGTCGAAAATGGATCTCGGTGACGTTGCGGTACGCGACCTCGATCGTTGCGGCGGGCCGCGCCCAAACCCGCTCGGTCGTGACCATCGATTCGCGAGCTTCGATCTCCGCGATCAGGTTGTGGCATCGCAGCCCGCCGATGCCGGTCGGGAACGCGGCCTCGCCCCGCTTCGCCGCCCGGTGAGCCTCCACCAGATCGCCCTCGGCTTGCAGCGACGTCCCCAGCTCGTGCCAAGCCCGCGCCGAGATCGGATGTCGCGGGTTCGCTTCGGCAAACCGCCGCAACGCCGCCCGGTACCGAGCCCCCCGGCTCTCCCCGACCGCGTGATTGCCGCCGAAACTCAGCCGCGCGAGATCGGTGTCGAGGAACGCCGACCGGTCCTCATCGCCACGATGAAACCGGAGCAGATCTTGGTACAGCTCGATCGCTCGGCGGGTCATCCCCAAGTCACCGGGCGGGTCGCCCGCATCATCTTCTTCGGCGTCGGCCGCGGGCCCGCGGTCGGCGTCGGCCGCTTCATCGCCTTCGGCGTCGGCCGCGGGCCCGCGGTCGGCAAGCGGATTCCAGGCGAGGAAGTCCTCCGCGGCCGCGAAGATCGGCCCGTCGGCGTCGAGCACGAGCGGGTCGGGGTCCGGCACCGCCGCCTGCTCGCCGGCGGAATAGAAACGGAGGGCGTTGTGTGCCAAGACGTCGTACACGGTCGGCCGATAGGCGTCGCCGACGGTGCCCCCTTCGAACAACGCGTCGTACCGTTCGACCGGGGTCGTCTGCAGCGTTTCGGCTTCGGAGAGCGCCCGATCGAACTGAAGACCGACCTCGCCAAGGATCCGCGGCAAATCCCACGTGGCCAAATCCCAATCGTCCGAATCGGGCGATTCGGGTGTCAGTTCGGAGGGAGCGGCGGTTGGTTCAGGCTGAGCAGGCGTCCGCCGGTTTCCGATCGGGGTCCGTTGGTTTCCGATCGGGGTCCTTTGGTTTCCGATCGGGGTCCTTTGCATGAACCGCCATCGGTTCTCCTGGAAATATTGCCACAACCAATTGGCCAGGATCGCCTCCATCACCGGTCGCATCTCGGCTGGCGCACGGGCGACCTCGGCCCGCATTCGCGTCACCTTGGTCTCGGTCCCGTTGCCTTCCGTTTCCGCCTCCAAGGCGATTTTCAAGGCGATCGCACGGATCGCTTCGGCGTGGGCGTTATCCCGCATGGCGTTCTCGATCAGCGGTTGGAGTCTTTCGATCGCGGTTCGTGGCAATCCCTGCTCGATCGCCTGGTCGACTGACTGCCAATCCTCGCGGCGGCTCTCCGCGACGTTCGGTCCCCCGGGCGAATCCTGCGGGTCGGCATCCGCTTGGGCGAGTCGGAACGACGGGGCATCTCGCTCCGCCGGGGTCTCCTGGGCGACGGAGACTTGAGCGACGGAAACTTGAGCGACGCAGACGGACGCCGCGGCCAAGACGACCGCCAACGGGTTGACGGCCCAAGAGGAGACGACTCGGGACCCGCGCTGCCGGGCGAGGATTGTCGAGACGGGGCCTCGAAACGCGAAGGTGGGGCGAGAGAGCGGGGACAATGGGTTACCCATGGGGTGCGGGTTCGTAGCGTGGCAAGTTCGTAGCGTGGCAAGTTCGTAGCGTGCCGGACCGTCGGCGTCGTGCGATTCACGTGTCTCGCAGACCGCGAACGTTCTCATTTGCCGGCTCGGGAGCGGCGAGTTCGGGCCGAGTTCTATTCTCTCGGGTCGCCGGTCGGAGGCAACCGATCGCCGCGGATTCGAAGATTCGCCGACGCGAGGCCTATCCTTCGCGTCAGTCGGCCGCTACGATTCTTGGCTCGGATGCAGGTAAACCGTTCGGAGAATCTAACAGTCATGTATGCCATCATTGTCGACGGCGGACGTCAATATCGCGTTGAGCCGGGCATGGAAGTCGATGTCGACTATCGAGAAATCCCGCAGGGAGAAAACATTCGGTTCGAACGGGTGCTCGCCGTCGGCGGGGACGACGGGCTCAAGCTCGGTTCGCCGAACCTGGAGGGAGCGGCAGTGACCGCGTCGGTGCTGGGGCCGAAACAAGAGAAAAAAATTTACGTCCAGAAGTTCCGTCGGCGGAAGAACAGCCGCAAGCGGACCGGACACCGGGCCTTGGTCACGCGGGTGAAGATCGAGGAAATCGCCGGCGTCTAATGCCGCGATTTCCCGCCTTGCCATGCCGACGACCAGGCTGGACGAATATGAGCTCGGTGGCGTCCTCGGGGTCGGGACGGTCGGCACGATCTATGCCGCGACCCGGAAGGACCCGGCCGGCGAGCCCTCGGTCGACCGGGTCGCCATCAAGAAGCTGCACCCGGCCGTTAGCAGAGACCCGCTGATCCGTTCGCGGTTTCGTCGGGAAATGACGATCTTGGAACGGCTTCGCCACCCCAACATCATCGCCTATCACGGCGGGGGCGAAGACAACGGGCAGCTCTATTACATCATGGAGCTGGTCGATGGGGGGACGGTCAAGGAACTGTTGGAATCGACCGGCCAACTCCCGTGGCCCGTCGTCGTCGACCTCGCCCGCCAGATCTGCTCGGCGCTTCAGTGCGCCCACAACCACGGCGTGATCCACCGTGACTTGAAGCCAGGAAATCTGTTCCTGACCCGAGACGCGCACGTCAAACTGGGTGACTTCGGGATCGCGAGAGACCTGCACGGAACGGATTTGACAGCGGACGGGCTGACCGTCGGTACCCACGCCTACATGTCCCCTGAGCAGATCACCGGCGAACAGAATATCTCCGGCAAAACGGATCTGTACGCGCTCGGGTGTTGCCTGTTCGAGTGTCTCTCCGGTCGCAAGCCGTTCGTCGGCGATAACTTCGCGCAGCTGTTCGACCAACACCTCCGGGCGGAACCTCCGCGGGTGACCCATTTCGCCGGCGATTGCCCGCCGGAGCTCGAAGAGGAAATCCTGCAATTGCTCGCGAAAAAACCTGAGGATCGGCCGTTCAACGCTCGCCAAGTCCAAGGCGTGATGCTTCAGCTTGGTGAGAAGTACGGGCTCGACGACAAGCAGGACGAAGGGACATCCGAAGGTGACGTCGGCGCGGCCCATGTCACCGCGGTCGGTCGACGGATCTTGGAGATGCAGATCCGGGGGCGGATGGGGGGCGCCGTTCGCGGCGAGATCGGCTGGGCCCGCATCGCGGTCGTCCTGCTGTTGATCGGCGGCCTGCTCGCCACCGTCGCTTTCTTGAGCGGTTGAGCAACGGTTCGGAAATCACGGTCCATCGCCTCCGCTGCCACCCCGAACAGCGGCACCGGACGGCTCGCGCCGTTCCGCTCTTGGGGGAAAGAGAAGCTTACGCGGCTCGGCGACTCGGCCCCAAATGGCAACCGAGCGAATCGATCTCGAGCCGCAGCAATTCTTTCGTGACCGCCTCGGCCGTCGGACGTCGCGACGGGTCGCCGTCGAGCATCCCTTCGACCAGTGTCGCCACGGGGTCCAACAGCAACGGATCGACCGAGTCGATGTGCGTGAGCCATTCCCACAACAACCTCCCGAGTGCGAACACGTCCATCGCGGGCAGGGCCGCCATTCGCCCTTCGAGCTGTTCGGGGGCCGCGTATTCGGGGCTGCCGCGGAATACCGGGCCGAGCGGCGTGTGGACCTCCGCCGCGAAGCTTAGATCGATCACCGTCACGTGCCCCTTGTCCCCGACGATCACGTTCGCCGGCTTCACGTCGCCGTGGACCCAACCGGCTTGGTGCAGCGCGTGGAGCCCCTGAGCCGTTTGCCGGATCAGCCACAACGCGACCGGCAACGGTTGGCCGGCGTGCGTCGCCATCATCCGCGCCATCGTGACGCCCTCCAAGCGAGGCATCACGACGAACGGGGACGACGACGATGCCGACCCGTCGAGCACCGGAACCAAATTCGGATGCGCCGTCGCGGTCGCCGCAGCGATAAACCGACGGACCTGCTGTCGACCTTCCAGTTCGGCCGTGCGCCCGACCGCCCTTTTGATCACGTAATCCCATCGCGGGCTGCCGGCCGCGTCCGCCGGCTGGGCCAACGACAACTCGCTCGTCTCTCCTTGAAAAAGTGAACGCCCCAGCCGCCAAATCCCCAGAACGGTGCACGAAATGTCCGCTACACTGGGGGTGGTCGTCTGCGTGGTGGAGGCATGTTCCACGATAGCGGGTCCTCAAGGTCAAGTCGTGAAGGTTAGGTCGTGAAGAAACAGTGCCACCCGTTTAATCGGCGAACCGTCACGACCGGACGAGTCATCCGGTTCCCACCGTCAAGGTCGACGCAACCTGCCGTCGCGAATCTCCTAAAAAAGCTGGCATTTGTTTAGGCGGTTTTCCCCCGGTCAACGCAATGACTGATGATAGAGCCCTCGCCAAGTGTTCCGCGAACGTGTTTTCCGCCGGTGGCGACGCGCACAACGTGTGCTCCGCCGGTGGCGACGCGTGCCCAGCCCGCCGGCTTCCCACCACGACGGCGTCCCAGCCCGACGCGGGGTCTCACACTTCCTCCCTTGCCTGCGAGCACGATCATGAACCGACTCCCATTTGCGGCCGCGTTGGCGGTGTGCCTCGCCACGGCCACCGCTTTTTGGAACGCTCCTTCGAGCCATGGCCAGGACATTTTCGGTGAAATCATCGGCCGAACGATCGGGCCGGCCGTCGGGCCGATCCTGGAGGCGGGCGGACGCGAGGTCCTCAACCGGGCCGGCGGGGAAGCGCTCGAACGCGGGTTGAACCGCGATTGGCGTCGCCGCGGTCGGCCCTCCCCCGGCCCCACCCCGATGCCCTCGCCCCGGCCCCGACCGAGGCCGCAGCCGCAGCCGAGGCCGCAGCCTTATCCCGGTTCGGGGGGCCCGTCTCAGGGATCGGGCGGACCAGTAATCATCGAGGAGCGTCCCGCCCCCAAGTCACGCCCGAGCGTTTCCCCTCCGAAAAACGACGCCCGCCCGACGACACCCCCCGAGCCGAACCCGTCCGCCTTGGATGCCGCCTCGACGCACGTTGTCGGCGAAGGCCCCGCGTTCGCTGCCGCCGTGATCCGC
>JAWLFY010000171.1:0-8485 GCA_041685355.1 Pirellulaceae bacterium
TCGATCTGCGACGCGTCCTGCCGTTCCGCCTCGGTCGGCCGGAACTGGAACGTGAGCGTCTCGTTTTCGTTCGTGTCCGTGTTGAGGACTTCGAACGAGAACGTCTCGTAGGGGACGATCGACCTTCCGGCGGGGAAGCTGAGGTAGACCGGGTCGATGAGCCGCGGGGCGTCGGCGAGGGCCCGTTCGACGATCACGCCGCCGGGCAACGCTTGGCTGAACTCGGACCCGGGCCGAATCTCGAGTTGATACTTGCCGGAGGTGCCGCCGCCGGCCCCCGTGAAGTCGCCCCGTCCTCCGCGGGCGTTGGAGATCTTCTCGCCCCGCTCGGCGAAGCCGACCACGAAGTTGTCAAGATACAGGCCTTCGGCGTCGGCGTTCCCGGCGTCGACCTCGTAGCGGAACTCGATCACGATCCCGGTATCGCCCGCGAACCCGCCGAGCGACGCGACGGCTTGTCGCCAACCGCCGAAGTTCGCCGGGTCGTCGAGATCGAAGTCGAGCTCGACGGGGTCGGGCTGTTCGTTGCTGTGGGCGCGGACCGCGACCGTGTCGCCTGGGGCCGCGTCCAGGAAGAAATCGAAGTAGAACCTGGGCAAGTCTGCGGCGGCGTAGCCGGTCAGGTCGAACTCGTTGGACGTCAGGACGCCGGTCCCGGCGGTGCGGTCGAAGCGGATCGACTCGTTGTTCTCGTTCGCCCCGAGCAACAGCGGCAGCACCGCGAGCGACTGGGCGGCGTTCAGACGGGCGCCAGTGACGGACGTGCCGGCGAGGTTCGGGAGCGGGTCGGCGGCGAGCATCACCGCCGACTTCAGATCGTTCACGGTTGCCGAAGGGAACGCGCCGGCGAGCAGCCCGACGACTCCGGCGACGTGCGGCGACGCCATCGAGGTGCCGCTGAGGTTGCCGTAACCCCCGCCGAGTGTCGTGCTCAAGATCTGGGAGCCGGGGGCCGCGATGTCGACGCTCGTGGCGCCGAAGTTGGAGAACCCGGAGAGCTCGTCGTTGTGGTCGGTGGAGGCGACCGCGATGATCCCGTCGAGCGGATACGACGCCGGGTATTGCGGGAAGATGTCGTTGCTGAACGCGTCGTTCCCGGCCGCGGCGACGAACGGCACGCCGACGTCGATGTTCGTTTGGATCGCGTCCATCAAGGCTTGGCTAAAGCCGGCCCCGCCATAGCTGTTGTTGCTGACCACGATGTTGACTCCGAACTGCGTCTTCATCGTGACGATGTACTCAAGCGCCTCGATCACGGCGGAGTTCGGAATCCCCGCGGTGGCGTTGCCGACCTTCAGCGCCATGATCCCGGCGTCCCAGTTGACCCCGGTGACGCCGACGCCGTTGTCCCCCGTGGCGGCGGTCGTCCCGGCGACGTGGGTCCCGTGACCGTTGTTGTCCATCGGGTCGGAATCCCCTTCGCCGGGGTCGATCCCGTGCACGTCATCGACGTACCCGTTGCCGTCATCGTCGATCCCGTTGCCGGGGATCTCGCCGGGGTTGACCCACATGTTGTCGACGAGGTCGGGGTGGTCGTAATCGACCCCGCTATCAAGGACCGCGATCACCGCGTCCGAGGATCCGGTGAACGTGTCCCACGCCTCGGTCGCGCTGATGTCGGCGCCCGGCGTTCCGCCGGTTTGCCCGGTGTTGTTCAGCGACCACATGTTGGCGAACTGCGGGTCGTTGGGGACCGCGGCCGGTTGGTTCAAATAGTCGGGCTCCGCATACCGAATCTCGTCGAGTTCGGAGAGCGCTTCGACGGTTTCGATCACGTCGCGGCTGTCGGTCGTGGTCACCAGCAGGCCGCCGATCGAGGCGAATTCGCGGACCGACTCCAACCCGTGATCTTGAAGGATCGCCGCCCTCCGCGACTGTTCGACGTTGTCACGGAACGACAACAGGATCCGTTCGGAATCGAACGACGGTTGGTCGATGTGCAGAACGTCGTGAGAGTCGTCGTCGGCATCGCCCCCGTTTCCGGGGTCGGCGATGGCGTCGGTCACCCCGGTGCCGGCCGCCGCGGTCCGGCTGGCGAACGGGGCGGAACGGTCACGACCGGGGTCGGCGGAGCGGTCGGTGGTGATCGCCCACCCGTCGCTGGTGTTGGCGACGAACGCCCCTTCGCGGGGCGAGTCGGCGGTCGACCCACCGATCGACTCGATGTGGTCGTCGAAGATCCGCCGCACCGAGGCGAGCGGTTCCCGCCGCACTTGGGGATTGTTGCGGATCTCATCGGGGACGCGTCCCTTTTCGGTGACGGCGACGAAATACGAGCCGGCGGGGAGGGAAACGGGACCGATGAACGCGTCACCGTCGCCGCTCGACCCCCGCGCCAACAATTCGCCGATCTCGTCGCCCGCGAGCGGGCTCGAGCGGTCATCGAGGATGCTGCTGTCTTCCCCGAAGAACACCAGTTGGGCAGTGGCCGGGTTTCCGCTCGGGGAATAGAAGACGCTCAAGTTGGTATCAGGACGATCGAACCCGTCGGCGTAATCGATGTCGAACACGGTCGAACGGTGGACCCCGGTCCGCACGGCTTCGGGGGTCAGGTCGAAGCGGTAGAAGTCGACATCGGAGGAGTCGAACAGCGAACCGCCGACGCTGATCGTGCCCGTCTTCGAGTCGACCAGGTTCCCCAGGTACTGGGGCCGCGAAGCGAGCGGTTGCGTCGCGCCGAAGATCGGGTCGACCGGCGCGAAGGACCCGCCGATCAGGCTGCCGTTATCGGAATAGATGTCGGTCGGGTAGGCCGGGCCTTCGTCAAAGAATCGCCCGTAACCGCCGATGATCGGCCCGAAATTGAGGCCTTCGACCGAGGGGTCGGCCGACTCGTGTTCCTGGACCTCGCCGAGCAGGGGCGAGCTTCCCGGCAGACCTTGGGCGTGGATCCCATGATTGGCGAAGCGGATGTCGGCGAACTGGACGACGCTGCCGGGGAATTCTTGAGCTTCGCGGAGACGAAGCTGGAGCCGATAGGCCCCGCTGCCGACGCCGCCGGCGGTGTCGTCGGGATCGGTCGACGCGCCGCGGACGCGAACGAAGTACCGGCTACGGGTCCCCGGTTCTCCGGGCACCGTCATCCGAAGTCCCGCGTCACGCGGGTTGGTCGAGCCGTCGTCGGCGTACAATCCGCTCGCCCAGGTCTCGGTGAGCGGGTTATCGGGGTCACCGAGGCTGCCGGCCAGCAGGTTCGACCCGTTGGCCTGGAGCAGGGACGGATCGGCAAACTCGTCGAAGCCGTTGACCGAGCGGGCGAACACGTTGCCGTCTTCGTCCACGACTTCGATCACGCCGTCCAGGTCGAACGAGGTGTCATCGAGGTCGAACCAGACTTGCGTGCCGGCGACGGCGGTGAACGCGTAGGTATCGATGTCGCCCGAGCCGCTTAAGAACCCACGGACGTCGAACCCGAGGCGGAATCGTTCGTCCCCGGCGGTCAGACGTTCGGCGAGATCGCCGAGTGACTGCGCGTTGTTGACGGTCCCGTTGAGCCCGGGAGGTGCTGCGTTCGCCAGTTCCTGTTCGGAGATCGCCGCGACGTTGCGATCATTGCTGAGGCCGTCGAAGTACAGGCTCCGCCAATCGTTCGACGAGGGGCGGCTGCCGATCCCGTCACCGTTGGTGTCGGTTTGCGCCGCGCCGTCGGTCCGCCGGCCGGCGCCCACGCTGTCGTCTTTGAGGCTCGTGAAGACGACCGGCGACCCGGGCAGCCCGAGGACGTGGATCGTGCCGCCGATGCGGTCGGCGATATCACCGGAGGAACCGGTCGCGGTGAACCCGGTGCCCGCGGTGGCGCTGTTCGGCGTGCCGCCGCCGAGCAGCTTGATGACGAGGCTCTCGTCGGGCCGGCTCTTCAGCGCGAGCGCCCCGCCGGAGGTTTGGTTTCCGACGAGGACCGAATCGAACAGCACGTGCACGATGTCGGTGTCGTCCCAGACGCTGTCGGTGGTCAGTTCGCCGCCACGGACACGGAGCCCGTTGAGTTGTCGTCGTCCGAACTGATCGCCCGGCGTCGACTCGGTCGTGTTGTTCCGCACGAGCGGGCCGTGGTTGTCGTCGAACCCGACCAACCGGTCGATCTCGCCGCTCTGGCGGCCGGCGTCGCGGATCAATTCGTCGGTCATCGAGCCGAGATCGATATCGATGATCGACCCGTAGTTTTCGACGAATTCGTTCCCGACGATTACCGGTTGGGTGCCTCGCGCGAAGATCGTCGCGGGGGTCACCGCGAGCCGTCCGTTGCGGCCGACCGGGCCCGAGCCGTCTTGCGCGTTGTCGTTGGATTCGAACCGGCTGTTGGTGATCCGGGCGGTGGCTTGGTGCAGTTCGAGCGCCCCGAAGCCACGACTTTGGCCCCCTTCGACAAGGCTCACGCCGCCCCCGTAGGCGACGACGGCATGGTCAAAGCTGACGTTCGCCCGCGGCCCGGCATAGAACCCGGACCAATCGCCACGGCTGGGGTCGACGTTCCCCGCTGAGGTCCCCGCGTCGTTGTTCGTGTCGAACGTCCCGCCGGCGCCGAACCGATCGTCCAGGGCGCTGGTGAACACGATCGGGCGGCCGGCCAGCCCTTCGGCTAATACCTGGGACCCCTGGCCGAGTTCGATCCGCGCCCCGCGGAACTTGATGACCGCGCCGGGATCGACGACGAGCGAACCGTCGAGCCGTCCCCGGACACCGGAACGGTTCAGATCGAGCGGGGCCCCGCCGGCGCTGGAGCCGTCGTCGTCGAAGTCGGTCGACGAGCGATTGAGCTCGGCGATCAAGCGGTATTCGGTTTCGCCCGGGTCGAGCCGGTAGAGGCGTCGTGAAACGTAGTCGGACTGACCGGAGACCGTCGGCAAGTTGAGAAGCTGAACCGTCCGCGCCGACGCCGACGCCATCGCCTCCTCGCTCTCGACACTGGCCAACGATTCGAACCCGTTGGCGTCGACGAACGTCATCCGATAGCGATAGTTTCCGGACGGCAGCGAACCGCCCGGGGCCAATTGCACCGTCAACTCACCGAAGCTCGGCGAGAAGCCGTCGCGGATCGGTCCGCCGGGATTTCCCGCGACGACGACGTTCTCGGCGACGAAGTGGACGATATCGATGTCGTCCAGACGGGCCGCGACCGTGATTTCGCGAGGGTTGACGCTGCCGGAGTCCTGGGTGCGGATGAACAACCCGTTGATGCTGTTGTTGATCAGCCGGTTGTTTTTGATGTCGGGTCCGACGCGGCCGTAATCGGCGGTGAACGCCCCGGCTTGTTGGAACCGCGGCTGTTGGAATCGGGTTTCCTGGAAACTGTTCGGCGACGCGCTCATCGCCGCGGCGGCGTTATCGGTCAGCCGGTTGAACGTCACGGTGGGCCGCAAGTCGATCATTTGGATCGCGTTCACGGTCTGCTGTGACGAGTTGATGATGATGTTGCTGCCGCCGCCGTAACGCATCTCCGCGTGGTTGACGTGTTGCAGGAAGATCCCCTGGTCTTCCAGGTTCGCCCGGCCTTCGGCCTGGTCGAAGTCGCGGCGGAAGATGATTCCGCCCCAATTCCCGTCGGAAGGTTGCTGGCTGTTCCCGGACGCGGCGGCGTCGACCGAGCGGTCGCGGGTGCTGGTGAACACGACGCTGCCCGAGCCCCCGAGTGACGCGATCCCCGGATCGGGATCGGCCGCCCCGATCGGCGCGGGGTCGGTGAGCTGGACGAGCCGCGGCGTGCCGAGGACCTGCAGCGCGGCGCCGTTGCGGTTCGTGGTCAGGCTGTTGCTGCCGACGTTGATCGCGGCGCCGCGTAGTTTGAAGGCGGCCCCGGCGTCGACCATCATGGTGACGCCCCGGGGGACGTCGAGGTGACGGCCGTCGGGGAGCACCGTCCCGCCGCTCTCGGCGAGGCCGACTTGGTAAGCGAAGTTGTCTCCGGGCGTGCTCAGGTCCGCGTCTTGGCCGCCGTTGCCGACGACCCGCACGATGTCGCCGGGCAACGCCGAGGCGAACGCGCCCGATCGACCTTGGCCGGCGATGTTGTTGAACGGTTGCGACAGGCTCCCGTCCGCCACCACGCTGGCGACCTTATCGACGAATAGCGTTCGGCCCAAAGCCTCGACGCTCCGGAAGTTGCTGCTGAACTGCAGCGATCGCTCGCCGAACAACACCACTCGGTCGGTCCCCGACGGGGTCGAGGCGGAGACGCCGGTATCGCTGGTCACGGAATTGATCGCCGAGGTGATCGCCTGGGCCAGCCCGTTCGGCGAGGTCGCCGCGGCCGGTCCGGGGTTGTAAGGAATCGCGACGTTGCCGATCTGCGGCGTTTGACCGACCGGGACGAATTCGAACCGACGGACGACCCCCGAGCCGCTGGTCACCGTCATCGTTTGGCCCGGCGTGATCCCCGAACCGTCCGAACCGACCCGCAAGATCCGATCGGTCGGGCGAGTTTGGAACCAGAAATTTTTAACGCCGCCGGGGGTCCCGTCGAGATCGCCATCGATCGCGGTCCCCGGGACGCCTTCCCGGTCCGAATCGAGGTCTCGGATGACGTCTGTCTGACTGACCTGCGGCTCGAACTTGAGCAACAACTCGTAGTCGCCCTCGGTCCGTCCGCCGTTGCCCGTCCCCGGTCGCGCCGGATCGTAGTCCTCGTTCCCGCTGGCGGAGACGCCGACGAAATAGACCCCGCCCGTGAGCTTCGCCGACAAGAACGAGTCGTTGCTGAAGTAGTCATCGTTCCGTGTGACCGGGACGATCCCGCCACCGGATAAGCGGATCGGGGCGAAGCTGTCGAGCGACACGCCGCTGACATCGGCCGCGGCGTCGCCGCCGCTGACGGAAACGTCGAACAACGTGCTCGCGAACGCGTCGCCGTTGATCGCGTCGACGATCTGCTCCGCGCTCACCGACGTCACGCCCGGCCCTCGGCGGGGGATGTCGACTTCGATGACGTTTGACAGCGGTTGGCCGTCGTCGCCGAGAACGCGAGAGACGCGAACCGAAGTGTCGCCGGTCCCCCGGCTGCTTTGGATGAATTCGATCCGGGACCGGTTCCCGAGCTCGCCCGCGAGCCGCGAATCGATCCTCACCGACACCGCGGCGCCGAGTCCGAAGCTGGTCGTGGCCGACGCGGACTCCTCTTCGAACAGCGTCAGCGTCGTGTCGAGGAGGCTCGAATCGGAGAGCCGTTCGGCGAACGTTTCCGCCGTCAACGTCCCGAACTCGCGGCCCTGCCCGAGCGAAACCTCGAACCGATACAGGTCGACGTCACGCCCGTCGGGGCGGTGCAGGAATCGGCCGTGCAGGACGTCTTGGTTTCCCGGAAATACCGGTTCGGGGCCTTCCAGCGCGTTGGGGACCGGATCGCCGATCGTCTGCGCGTCGATGTTCGGGTTGATCGATTGCTGGAACGTCGTTTGGGTCGGTTCGAACGGGTCGACCGGGGCGACGAACGAATCGGGATCGATCGTCCCCTCGAGGAACGCCGGGTCGAGCGCCATCAAGGTTTGCGCGGTGACCTCGTCGTTTCGCTCGAGCCCCAACAGGAAGCCGATTCCGGCCATCGCCTTGCGGAAGAAGTCCTCGCCGTAATCGAGCCCGAAGGAAGTCTCGTTGCTGAACACCATCGCCGACTGTTCGAAGTCGGGATCGATCCGCAGCGCCGCGTCGAGTTCCTCGATTTCGCGGAGTTCGGTCCCTTGCACGGGAGCCAAGCCGCTGCGGGTCCCGACCGCGAAGGTGATCCCCGAGTTCTGCGTTTCTCGGAATTGCACGCCGATGGAGCTCGCCCACAGCGAGATCGCCTCGCGGATCCGACGCTTTTGGATCTCGGTGATGTTGTTCAAGAAAGCCGGGGCCGACGCGCCGGCGCCGCCGGAGTAGATCGAGCGAAAGTTGTATTCGATTTCGGTGATGCCGTCGGTGACATCGGGCCCGAACAGCTCGTTGATCGCACGGGCGAGCCCGCTGCCGGCCGCGCCCGCGGTGCCGGCTCGCCCCGGATCGTTGGGGCTTCCGGGCAACTGGATGCCGAACGGTTGGGGGCTGATCGATTCGGCGATCAGCAGACTCGAGAGCTGTTCCCCCGCCTCGCCGAACGTCCCGACGTTGGTGGCGGTCGTGAGCGCGTCACCCGCGGCGGCCATCCTCAGCGGCGGGTCGTCGGGGAGCGACGCGGGAAGCGTCAAGCCGCCACCGGTCCCCGGGACGCCGCCCCGCGCGAAGCGAACCGACATCACCGAATCGACCTCCGCGGTCGCCTCGACGACCGCGCGGAGCTCCCCGACGTTGGGGGCGGCACCGCCGAAGTCGAACACGACATCGCCGGTTTCCTCGTCGAGCGCGACCGTCAGTCCGCCGCTGCCGCCGTCGACGAAGCGGATCGTCCGGTTACCGTCGGCCTCGCCCAACACCTTCGACTCGAACGTGACTTGCACGTCGGCGGCGACCCCAAGGTTCGAACTGACCCGCGGGACGACGTCGAAACGCGTCGGCTCGATGATCAGGTCGGCAC
>JAWLFY010000171.1:8585-10092 GCA_041685355.1 Pirellulaceae bacterium
ATCGACGGCCGTGCCGACGCGGAGCCGGAACGTTCCCCCTTCGACCGGGACGCCGGGCAGTTGGTTGATGTCGTCCCCGTCGAAGATCAGCCGCGCGGTGTGGGTTGCCGCGTCATAGACGACCCGTTCCGGTTGGTACAGCAGATCGTCCGTCGTCCGTACCGTCTCGCGTGTCAGCAGCAACTGGTAAAAGCGGGGGTTTTCGGCCGAACGTTCGGTCGGCAATCCGGTCGCCGGGTCGTTCTCGACGAACAGCTCGTCTTCGTTGAAATAGATCAGGATCTCGTTGCGGCGTTGTTGCAGCGAGCCGTCTTCGAGACGCACGATCGGTTGCGGGACGATCGATTCGATCTGGGCGCCGAGCCGCAGATTGAACTCCACCCGCTCGACCCCCTGGTCTCCCTGGCGGGGGACCAGCAAGTCGCCGTCGAGGTTCCGTAGCCCGACGATCTGGCGTCCCGGGTCGTCGAACCCGAACACCTCGATCCGGTAGTCGTCGTCGGGGAGCGAATCGGCGAACCGCACCACCACCTCGTCGTCGGCGGTATCTCCGAGGCCGACCGCCCCCGGGATGACCCGCACGTCGTCGTCGGTATCGAATCGGCCGTCGGGGCCGCTCCGGGTGATCCGGATCGCCTCCAACGTCTGTGGGTCGATCTGTTGCCCCTGGTCGAACCGAAAGACGAGCGAGCGGGGCGGCGTTTGGAGCGTCGTCCCCTGTTCGATCAACGCCCCTTCGTTCGGCTGAATCCCGATCAACTGGGGACCGGCGAGCAACTGCCGTGCCTCCAACGTTTCCAACGTTTGGCGACGGCGACGTTCCCGGGAGACCCCTTTCCCACGTGCGTTTCGGGACGTTCGGCCGAATTTGCGGCGTGAGCTCTCGTCAGATGACTTCGAGAAGTACGGACGCTTACGCGAGGTCATGGACCACACCTTTTCGCGGGAAGCAACGCCGGGAGCCGGTCCGGGGACCGATCGCGGGCGAGACTAGGAGGTAAATCGAGTTGCGATCGCTTCCGCCGGCCGATACCGGGAGGGCGAGATCATGGGGAACGGGCGCGACGAGCCGCCCCTCTTCGGACCGTCTCCGGGGGGAGCGACGGCGAACACCCGAGCCGCATCCCGGAAGGACCTGGAGAGAGCAACTGCCGAGTATAATTGGGGCGTGAAAGGCCGCAAAAATTTTCGGGTTACGCTGGCCTTTCGGACGCCCAAACGGGCCGAACGTTTCCGGTCGGGAGGGGCATCGTCAGCCAATCACCGCGGTGACCGGGCGGCTCCGCCCGCCGAGGATCCAGGGTCAGAAAACGCCAGCGTAGAGACTAGGACGACCCGCAAACTCGAAAGTTCCCTGCCCGGAGGGGGAAATGGTTGATGGTTGATGGTTGATGGTTGATGGTTGATGGTTGATGGTTGATGGTTGATGGTGGGACTCGGCAGATCGATCAGGGTTCCGAGGCCGCGAACCCGCTTCGGGGCACGAATGACGTTCGGGAAATAGGTG
>JAWLFY010000033.1:0-37883 GCA_041685355.1 Pirellulaceae bacterium
CGACGAAAACGAGCGACGCGACGAAACCGAGCGTCACGACGGGCACGCGGAGGCGGAAGACTCGGGATCGTCCGGCGGGGCGGCCGAACCCGGTTCCCGCCGCTTGCTCCGCAAAGAGGTGACCGAGGAAGAGATCGCGGAAATCGTGAGCAATTGGACCGGCGTCCCGGTCAGCCGGATGATGGAAACCGAACGGGCCAAGCTGCTCGTGATGGAAGAACGGCTGCACCAACGGGTCGTCGGCCAAGTCGAGGCGGTCGCCGCGGTTTCCGATGCCGTCCGCCGCAGCCGTAGCGGGCTGCAGGATCCGCAGCGGCCGATCGGGTCGTTCCTGTTCCTCGGCCCCACCGGCGTCGGCAAGACGGAACTCTGCAAGGCGCTCGCCGAGGTGATGTTCGACGACGATTCGGCAATGCTGCGGATCGACATGAGCGAGTTCATGGAACGTCACAGCGTCGCGCGGCTGATCGGTGCCCCTCCCGGCTACGTCGGCTACGAGGAAGGGGGCAAATTGACCGAAGCGGTCCGACGACGCCCCTACGCCGTGATCCTGCTCGACGAAATGGAAAAGGCTCACCCGGACGTCTTCAACATCCTGCTGCAAGTCCTCGACGACGGTCGACTCACCGACGGTCACGGTCGCACGGTCGACTTCAGCAACACCGTGATCGTGATGACCAGCAACGTCGGTAGCCAATTCATCCAGAAGATCGCCGAGGAAGGGGGCGACGAGGAGGAAATGCGGGACGCGGTCCAGGAAGCCCTCAAGGCACGGTTCCTCCCCGAGTTCCTCAACCGGATCGACGACATCGTGATCTTCCACCCGCTGACGCGGCCCGAAATCCGCCGCATCGTCGGGTTGCAACTCGATCAGGTCGCGACGCGACTCCAAGCCGGCGGGCTGGGACTGGAGGTGACCGACGCGGCGATCGATCACGTCGCGGCCGTCGGTTACGACCCGGCCTACGGCGCCCGGCCACTCAAACGGGTGATCCAACGCGAGATCGGAAACCGGCTCGCCACGGCGCTGCTCAAGGGGACCTACCCGGAAGGCACGACCGTGGTCGTCGACTTCGTGGACGGCGAGTTTCGTATCGCATCGCGGCAAGACACCGCCGCCGAAACGGTATCCTAAACGCGTCGTCGCCGCCCTCGTTTCCCCACCCCTTTCCGGGAGCCACCCGCAATGGTCCGAACACTCGTTGCCGGCCTGTTCCTCGTCTCGATCTCACTCGCCACCCTCCGCCCGTCCGCCCCCGCCGCGGAGCCACCCGCCGCGGAGCCACCCGCCGCGGAGCCACCCGCCGCGGGATCACGTCACTCAGAGCCGGCCACGACCGGCCCCGGGTCCGAACCTGCTGCGTCTGGGCCAGAGGGAGCCGAATCGGGATCCGCCAAGGTGGAAGGCACCCGCGAGACGCGGCTCGCCGAGTACCTCAACGGGTGCAAATTCGTCGGCCGGTTCACCCTCGACGGCCGCGACGGGGGGACGCCGAAGGAAGAGGAATACACGATCAGTCGCTGCGAAAAACTTCCCGCGGCCGACATGTACCGGATGACCGCCCGCATCCGCTACGGCGACGTCGACAGCGAAGTCCCGCTCGACGTGAAGATCCTGTGGTCCGGGGAGACGCCGGTGATCACGCTCGACGCGCTCTGGATCCCCGGCATGGGAACCTTCTCGTCTCGCGTCCTGATCCACCGCGAACGCTACAGCGGCACTTGGCAGCACGACGACAAGGGCGGCCACCTGTTCGGCCGAATCGTCGCTGCCGACGACTGACAGCCGATCCGCAACCATCCGACGCCCCGTGAAAATCCGTCCGGTTCGAGCGATTGTTTCAAAGTTGCCGGTTGTTCGGGCCGATGAATAGCATGTGACCGATCGGCTGCGAAGGCGGCGGATCGTCGTGATCGAGCTTGGCGTGGTTGACGCGTCCGCACCAGCCCCATAGACTTGCCACGCGGTTAAGTTGAAACGGGCTAAGGATTTACAACAATCCTCGCGGGTTCGAGTCGGGACGCCAGGAGTCACGCGTGACCAAGAAAGACATCGTGCGAACGATCTCGGAGGAGGTCGGGCTGACTCAGCAGCAAACGAAACAGATCGTCCAGATGACGTTCAACGCGATCATCGAGTCTCTCGTCCGAGAGAATCGGATCGAGTTGCGGAATTTTGGCGTGTTCGAGGTCAAACCGCGGGCCGCCCGCAAGGCGCGGAACCCGCGGACCGGCCAACAGGTGGACGTGCCGCGGAAACACGTGGTGACGTTCAAGCCAGGCAAGCACATGGAGGCTCGCATCCGGGAGCTCGACCGTTTGCTGGGTGAAGAGAAAGATTCCGCCGATCCCTCGGCCGCCTCGGAACTGTCCGAGTCGCCGAACTCGAGCCCACGACCGACCGGCCGGTGGGACGAGCCCTAAATTCGAACCACTGCACCGACTCACGAGACCGGTCCGATCCGGTCCGAACCGTTCACGGAGGAACGTTCGATGCGACGCCTGATGCAACTGACTCTCCTGGCCGTTTGCCTGACCAGCACGGTCGGCTGCTTCGTCCCGATCTACTCCGCCCGGCCGGAACGCCGAGTCCAACAACTGCTTTACACCTCGGAAGACCTGCGGTCGTTGGTCGACGAGTGGGAACGGTTCTGGTTCCTCGATTCGCCGAGCCACATGACGCCGATCCGAACCCACGGCGGGATTTTCTAAGCTAGCGGGGCACCTCGACGCTGCGGATCATCGTCCGCAGCTCTTCGTCAATCTCGCGACCTTCGATCTCAGCCTCCGCGGTCAACTGGACCCGGTGGCGAAGCGTCGGCAACGCGATCTCCACGACGTCGTCGGGGATCGCAAAGTCGCGGCCGCTGAACGCCGCCAACGTCCGCGCCGATTGCATGAGTGCGATCCCCGCCCGGGGCGAGGCGCCGATGTGAAACGCCGGCCACCGACGCGTCGCGCGGACGACCGCGTTGATGTAGTCGACCAACGGGTCTTCGATCTTCACCCGCCCGCACTGCCGAATCACCTCTCGCATCTGGTCCGGGGAGGTCACCGGCCGGATCTCGTCGTCCAGCCGCGCGTTCAGGTCGATTTGGCGGCTGTGCATTCGCAAGATGTCCGCCTCCTGCTCTCGGCTCGGATACTCGATCCGCAACTTGAACATGAACCGGTCGAGTTGGGCCTCGGGTAGGTTGTACGTCCCTTCGCTCTCCAGCGGGTTCTGAGTCGCCAACACCAGAAACGGCCGCGGAACCGGGTGACTGGTCCCGTCGATCGTGACCCGGTACTCCTGCATGATCTCCAACAGCGCCGCGTGCGTCTTCGCCGGCGAACGGTTGATCTCGTCGGCCAGCAACAGCTGGGTGAAGACGGGCCCGGGACGAAACCGAAACTCGCTCCGCTGCATGTCGTACACCGGCGCGCCGGTGATGTCGGAGGGCATCAAGTCGGCGGTGAACTGGATCCGGCCGAAGTCACAACCGAGGATCCGGCCAAGGGTGCGGACGAAAAGCGTCTTGCCGAGCCCCGGAACCGACTCGATCAACACGTGCCCGCCAGAAAACAACGCGGTCAACGTCCCCAGCACCAATTCGTCCTGACCGACGTACAGCTTCGCCGCCTCAGCCGTAATCCGGTTGTATAAGTCCTGGATCGCCGCGAACTCGCCGGTGCCGGAGTCCGAACCGGAAGACGTTCGCTCGTCGGCGGACGTTCGCTCATCGGCGGACGGGGGCACGTCGGCGGACGGGGGCACGTCGGCGGACGGGGGCACGTCGGCGGACCGGGGCACGTCGGCGGACGGGGGCACGTCGGCGGACCGGGGCACGTCGGCGGACGGGGGCACGTCGGCGGACGGGGGCACGTCGGCGGACGGGGGCGTTTCGGACGCGACGCGGTCGGACGGCGTCGGGGTCTCGGGATCGTTCGGCGTGTCACTCAACGGGCTGTCTCGTCTTCGGGTTTCGGTCGGAATGTCGGGGCCGTGGTGAATGAGTCCGAACGGGAGCGAGGGTCGTCAGACGCCCGCACTGCCCCGGCGTCGGCAAGCCCGGGGTCGACAAGCCCCGCGTCGACAAGCCCCGCGTCGACAAGCCCGGGGTCGACAAGCCCGGGGTCGACAAGCCCGGGGTCGACAAGCCCCGCGTCGACAAGCCCGGGGTCGACACTTCCGGCGTCGGCAGGTGGGGCAGGCGGCTGGACCCACGGCCCCGCGGTTTCCCCGCGGACCTGTCGCATGTAGGCGGCGATCCGCGCCCGCGCGAACGGCTCGCCACCCGCTTTATTCATCAAAGCGGCGAGCGCGTCCAGGTGATCGCCGAACCGATTCGTGCGGCGGTGGCGAAACCTTGCCGGACGGCCGAACACCGGGATCAACATCAAGCAAACGACGACACCGAGCATTACCGCGTGCGTGGTGACCAGGCTGAGCGGCCACACGGTCAATAGCTCCATACCGCTCGCCCGTGGCACCCCAGGCTTCGCCTCGCTCACCCGCACCCCCTGCCAATCGCTAGTCAGAAACCCCGCACGGCGGTCCGGGGAGGCACCGTCGGGCACGATCTCCCCGCCACGCGGGTTCGCCCCACTTGCCGCTTCGGCGCCGTCGGTGGACGTGTCCCCTCCACGGCCCCGGTTCCGCCCGACCGCCTCGGCGACCAAGCGACGGGCCAATTCCCGATGCTCCGGTCGGGCGAGCGCGAAATTGGTCAGCAACGACCCGCCCCCGACGACGATCACCTCGGAACCGTTCCACGGGTCGGCCGTGATTCGGACAATGATCGCGTCCCCCCGTTCACTCTCCAGCAGACGTTCCGACTCCGTTTCCGTCTTCGACACCCAACGCCGCGGCGTCGCGAACCGAGCCATCGAAGCGGGGCCCGTCGGCCCGCTTTGAGGTCTCGGTCCGGCCGTCCCGCCAGACGACCCCGCACCCCGGTTCGCCGCGTCCGGGATCGGTGTCAGCCGCACTTCGACACCCGGCACCGAATCATCCGACACCGAATCATCCGACGGCAACTCACCCGTCGTCGCGGCGTCCGCGTCTTCACGCGTCCCGGGACCGCCATCGAACAGGTCCGCCCAGGGGCCGTGGAGCGTTCGCAACGGGATCCGTTCGGTTGTCGGTTCGACTCGGAACCATCCCTCGACAGCGGTCCCCTCGCGGTTCAGCCGCCAACGCATCCGCTCGTTGACGCTCCGTGCGGCCCTCCGCCGGTATTCGAATTTCTGTTCCGGCGGGGCGAGCCTGCCGGCCTCGATCCAATACTCCGCCTCCGAACCGCTATCCGGGACGACGTAAATCAGCGTCCGGTCCCCCTGTTTCAGCCATCGTTCGAACCAATCGCCCACGGTCGGGTCGATCGAATCGAGCGTCTGAGGGGTCCACACGATGACGTCGTTTGGGAGCGCCCGGTCGCCCAGCCGATTCAGGTCCCGCGTGCGAAATCCGAAGCGATCGAACGTCCCCCGAAACGCCCCGAACCCGTTCAGACTGACACGCCCCGTTCGCCCGGTCGCGGGCCCGTAATCGGTGTTGAGATCCCCGCAACCGACGAGCAACGCGACCGTCAGGAGCCACGCCAGCGGTCGCCCAATGGCGGTCACGTCGTTCATGCCGCCACCTCCCGGTTCGCGTCGAGGGCGCGTTCGATTTCCAAATTGTTCGCCCACAACTCGGCGAATCGATCGGCGTTGATCGGATGTCGCCCGAAATAAGACCGCTCGAAGTCCGCCACCGTCATCGCCAGCCGTTCGCCGAGGTCGCGATCGTTTCGGTACGCCTCACGGACGTACCGGCCGTTCGTTTTTCCACGTGCCAACCGCAGCACCCCGACCCGATCGAGTAACAACAATTGGTGGCCGAACAACGAGATCATCGCCAGATCGAACCGCGACGACTCCATCCACCGCATCGCCTCCGCCCGCAAATCGCCGCCCGAACCGCGGACCTCGTCCGGCAACTCTTTCATTCGCATCAGCGTCTGTTCGTCCGGCTCGTGACGCGATTCCCGCCGTCCCCCCGCCGGTCGCCCGCCGTCGAAATCGGCTCGCGAAAACATGTAAACCAACAACCCCACCGTGGTGACCAGGATCGCCGCCAAAAGCGCCCAACCGACGAGGTTGCCGAGCGTCAAACCGGTTCCGAACCAACCGCCGGTCCCGGTCCCGATCCCGGAACCGCCCCCCGAGGTCCCGGGCGACACCGATTGCCGAACCCGGCGCGGCTGCGGCAGCCAGCGGCTTTCTCGATGAACCGAATCGTCGCTAACCGTCTCCACCGGGATCGGGACGACGCGGTCGCTGGCCGGGTCGTACCACGGTGTCGACCCGACGACCGGTGAGGCGGATCGGGTGGCTGCTGGAGACGACTCGCCGGTCAGCGCGGTCACCCCCCCACCGACCGCGCCGGACGCGAACCACGCCGCAAGCATCATCGCGATCATCCCCGCACCTCCGCCGCCGGTGTCGCGGACGTCGCAGAAGTCGGCCCCGTCGCCGATTCCGCCGCCCCTCCCCCCGCGACGCCCCGCACCGCCTCACCGCCCGGTACCAGTTCGGCTTCCGGCGCCGATCCCGTCCCCGGCGCCGACTCACGCCGCGACGGCGATCCTTCGTCCGGTCCGCCGAACTGGCGGATCGCCTCGGCACGGAGCGCCAGTTCCACCTCCCAACCCTCCAGCCGAATCCGGGTGTCGAGATACCCCAGCAAGCGAATGATCACGCTGAGCCCCGCGACGATCCAGAGCGACAGCGGATAGAACACGAACAGTGCCGTGAAGTCGGGACGCCAGACCCCGATCGCGATGCCCCGCGCCCAGTAGATCGTGTAGTAGACCGAAAGCATCAGGAACAGGAGCACGAACGAAACCGCCAAATACCGCCCGCTCAGTTCCCCCGACATCGGCCGGTGAAGCGACTTCGCACGTCGAGCCACCGTGATCGTCTGACCGGCGGTCGGCCGCGTCGGACATTGTTCCAACAGCAAGATCTCCGGCAAGAACGGACGGCTGCTACGGATCGCCGCGACGAACACCAACAACCCGATCGGGACGACGCCGTCGAAAAACCCGTCGACGGGCTGTCCCCAGCGGATCGCCACCAGCACCATCGCCGGAATCGCCAACCGCTTGACCCCGAACACCCACGTACAGCGCGGCCACTGGCGGGCCAGTTCCCGAAGCCCGCTCTGCCACGTCGGACGTCGCTCGAAGACGGCTTGCCCCAGGTAATACGTCATCAACAACCCGGCCGCGGGCGTCTGCAACGTGACCAACGTCGCCATCCACAACAGGTACCGGTACAGCTCCGCCGCCGCGTCAGGGTCTTCGAACCCGTACGCGGCTTCCCGCCACGGGATCTCACCCAACAGCAACGCGTTCGCGATCACCCACGGGGCCGCCCCGACCGCGAACCCGACCAACAAAGACGCCGGATATTGGCGGACCATCACCAACGCCAAGTCTCCGATCTCGGAGAGGCTGCGCACACGAATCGCCACATGCGTCCGGTCAAGCTGCATCCGCTTGCCCTTCCAAGGCGGGCGCGATCGGTCCCGTGGCCCCGTCGCGGGGGAACCCCAATACGACAAAGTAAAAGCTGATCATCGCCGACGACAACACCGCCCACGCCGCCTTGATCAGGTAGGGCGCCGGACTCGGCGAGAGAAAGCCTTCGGTCATCGCCGCCAAGAAAAACAGGGTTGCCGACGCCGCCATCACCGGGACCGCCCGGGCGCCGTTGAGTCGCAACGAGTCGATCCGCGACAGCCCGCCGGTGACGAACAACCCGACCCCGATCCGAAGCCCGCCGCCCGCCGCCAACGCGATCGCGGTCAACTCGAAAGGGCCGTGTGCGGTCACAAACTCGAAGAAATTATCGGCCCCCGACGCCCCCGGTCGCGCCATGTATCCGAACACCGCGCCCAAGAACACCGCGTTGTACGAAAGCGAAAACAGACACGGGACGATCAGGATCCCGAACGCGAAACAGCGTAGCCCGATCCCCGTGTTGTGCATGATGTAAAACCCGGCCATCTGCACGTAGTGGTCGAGCGACGCGTCGAGCGGTTCGTCGTACATCGACTCCATCATCTCGAGCTGTTCGTCGCCGACGATCGCCGAGGCGAAATTCGGGAACAAGTCTTCGTTCGCCGCCAAATACATCGATAGCGAAAACAGCCCGAAGAACACGATCGCGGCGACGCGGACACACGGGTCGGCAAAGATTTGGCGGGGCGCGTCCCGAAACACGACCTGCACCCATCCGGACGGCTCGAACCGTTTGGCCCGGTACAACTGGTTGTGGGCGCGGGCGACCAACCGGTGCAGGTAGACCACCGTGCCGGGCGGCAACTGATAGGCGTCGGCGAGCGCCAAGTCGGCGCACGCCGACCGGTACAGCGTCCCGAATCGGGCGATCCCGGCCGCCCCCCGGTACCGCTCCTGACCCGCCTTGTCGGTACGACCCCGAAGCTCCATCGCGTCGCACAATCGCTCGAGCTCGGCCCACTGGCCCCGCCGCTTTTCCAATAACGCCGCGACGTTCACGTCTGCACCCTTTCGGCTGGGGCGGATCCGTTGGCCGCTCCCCGGGGCACGGCGTCGCGGGGCACGGCGTCACGGGGCACGGCGTCGCGGGGCACGGCGTCACGGCGAAACGGGCTGAACCCGGCGAGCGGGCCCAAGTCGGGCGACTCCGACGTCGCGTCGACCAGAAACGTTCGGTAATACAGTGCCCCGAGAAGGAGATCCGGGTCGAGATCGGTGCGGAATTCGAAGCGGTCGATCAGCGGCACCGTCAGATGCCTGGCGATCTCCCGTCGCCGCGGTGGGGTCAGATAATGCCGCCTCTCGGCATACACCGCCAACGTCCGCGCCAGCGATCGGGTCGGACGGAACTCCGGCGGGATGTACGACGCGAGCGCCGGGACCCGAGGGTCCTCGATCCGGGCGACCGGCAACCGCCAACCCCGCTGGTCGACGATCACCATCGTCCCGGCCGCCAAATCGCCCAACCGTTGCATCCGCGAGGTGAGCATCATCGAAACCAAACCGATCATCCCCGTCGGAAAAAAGAACACCGGCGCGACCGACTCGTCGACCTGGCTGAGCGCCGCGTAGGGGGCGAGATCGGCGACGCGGATCAGATTTCTTAGAAACGCCCGCTTCCCCGTGATCGGGCCGCCGTCGATGTCGATCACCCGGATCCCGCACACCCACTTCCCGATCGTTCGCCCGTTGAAATACGTCTCCAGCAGCGTCCCGTAGAAGTTCGTGAACAGGAAGTACGCCAAGAACGTCGTCGCCACCAGCAACGGGCTGAGTGAGTCGATGTCGATCAAGGCCCCGAGAAACCAGAGCGAGATCACGAACAGCACGAGCAACAGCCAGCGGAACGCGAGATCGATCAGGTAGGCCGGCAGACGGCGAAACGGTCCGGCAAGCTGATAATCGAACGCGATGTTCTCTGGCGTCACCACCGCGATCGTCGTGTCGAGGGCGGCGGTCGCGGGCATGCGGAAACGGGGCTCCCCTGGTAGGCTCTGGCGACGCGGTCGGCTCGTGTGACGCTCACTATAACCGAATCTGAAAAGGTACCGATGACCCGTAGCGACTCCCACCCCGTGACCCGATTCGGCGTGTTGGGGACCGGACGGATCACCCGCCGCTTGGTGGCGGACCTGCAATCGACCGAAACGGCCTCGGTCACCGCGATCGCCAGCCGCGATCGGGAGCGGGCGCGTTGGTACGCCGACCGGTACGGGATCCCGGCGGGGGTCGACGGCTACGCCGCGCTGCTCGCCCGCGACGACGTGGACGCCGTTTACGTTTCGCTCCCCCCAGCCTTACACGTCGAATGGGGCATCGCCGCCGCCGAACACGGCAAACATCTGCTCTGCGAGAAACCGCTCGCGACGAGTTTCGCCGAAGCGTCGATGATCGACCAGGCTTGCCGCACCGCCGGGGTCCGCTGGCTCGACGCCACCGCTTGGCTCCATCACCCGCGGACCGATGCGATCACCGCCGACCTCACCTCGGGACGGCTCGGACGACTCGGACACGTCAGCGCCTCGGTTTCGTTCTTCGAACCGTTCCAATCGGATGATCACCGGCTCGACCGTTCGCTCGGCGGCGGGTGCCTCCTCGACTTGGGGTGGTACGCGGCGGGGCTGACGCGGCTGGCCGCCGGGAAAACGCCCTCCCGCGTCTTCGCCGACGCGTTGTTCCGTGACGAGATCCCGATCCGGTTGACCGCGATGCTTTGGTACCCGGACCAAATCACGGCGACCGTTTCGTGCGGCTATGATACGGCGACCCGGAAATGGTTCGAGATCGCCGGCGCCGCCGCCTCGGTCGTGTGCGACGACTTTACCCGTCCGTGGGCCGACAAGCCGGCTCGCTATTGGGTGCACCACGCGTCGGGCGAGGTCGAGCAAGAAAAGTTCGAAGGGCAACAGGAACGTCGCATGATCGCACGGCTGATGGGCGTCGAGCCGCTCGACCCCTTTCACCGCCAAGCCCTCGACACCCAAAAGATCCTCGACGGGCTCGCCCAGTCGATCCGGTCCGGCGGTCCGGCCGACTTGATGCCGTCACCCGCCACCCCGTGATGGAGACTCGCCGATGAGAATGATCGTGGCGATCATTCAACCCACGAAGCTTTCGACGGTCCGCGACGCGCTCGCCGACGTCGGGATCGACGAGGTCACGGTGTGTGACGCGATGGGGTACGGGCGCCAACGAGGCCAAACCGCAAGCTTTCGGGGGAACGAGTACCGCGTGGACCTGCTCCGCAAAGTCACCCTCGAAATCGTCCTCCCCGATGATCAAGTCGAATCGGCGGTCGAACTGATCTGCCGCACGGCGCGAACCGGTTCGGTCGGCGAGATCGGAGACGGAAAGATCTTCCTGATGCCCGTCGCCACCGGGATCGACTTCGCCCCCACGCCCCAAGAAGGGCACCCAAGGGGTCAGGCCCGAATGCCGCGTGGTTAATCGGAGGCGGGATCCGCCGCGAGGAATTTGGAGAGCATTGACCGGACCTTCGCGGCGTCGACCGGCTTGGCGAGGTAATCGTCCATGCCCGCGGCGAGGCATCGGTCGCGATCTTCGACCATCGCGTTGGCGGTCAGGGCGACGACCGGGACCCGCTCGTCTCCTCGCGTCGATTCCAGTTGCCGAATTTTTCGTGTCGCGTCGAAGCCGTCCATCTGCGGCATTTGGCAATCCATCAGCACTAAGTCGTAACGCTCGCGTTGCACCGCCGCGCACGCCTCTTCGCCGTTGGTGGCCAAATCGGCGGTCAGCCCCAGGGTTTTCAGCAGTTCCATGATGTACATCTGGTTGATCCGGTTGTCCTCGGCCACTAGGACGCGGCCCCGGAGCGGGGATTCGCGTGTCGCGGGGGTATCGCGTGTCGCGGGGGTAGCGGAGGCGAGCGGCTGATCGGCCGCTGTGTCCCGTTTGGTCGCGGCGTGTTGCCCCGAGTCCGCGCGTCCTGGGGCTGCGGTTGGCGGTTTCGCCCCGGTCGAATCCTCGTCTCCGGCGGCCGATTTCGAGCCCCTCTGGCTGCGATTCCAAACGGCCGCGCTGAGTGCCTCGTACAGGCCGCTCGGACGGACCGGGTCGAACAGCAGGGTCTTGATCCCGAGCGCGTAGAGATACGACCGCAACGAGTCTTCGGCCGGGGTCCCGAAGCCGATGATTTCGATGTCCGGGACATCCGCGAGCTGTTGCAGCTGGTTGTACTCGTTGCCCGTGACGAGTCGGCAGTCGGCGAACACGACCTCGAACGGGCGACCGGAGGCACGGGCGGCGTGCTCCGACGCGATCGCCGCGGCGACATCGGGAACTTGGACGAATTCGCATCCCCAACTGCGGAGACATTCCGCGACGTGTTTTCGATCGCGATCGAGCCCGTCGATGGCCAAGATCCGCGTCCCTCGGAGCAGCCGACGATATTCGGTGAAGCGGGCGTGGGTCGCGGAAACCTCCGCGGGAAACTCGAACCAAAACGTCGAACCTTCGCCGACCCGGCTCTCCACGCCGATCCGTCCCCTCATCAGCTCGACGATTTCGCGGCAGATCGAAAGCCCCAGCCCGGTCCCGCCGAACTCACGCGTCGTCGAACTGTCGACTTGGGAGAAACGGAGGAACAGTCGGTTCTGGCGGTCGCTGGGGATCCCGATCCCGGTATCGGTGACGCGGAATCGGAGCCGTGCGGAAACCGCTGCCGACTCGCCATGTTGGTCGCCCTGATCGAACCGGTCGACGTGAACCGTGATTTCGCCGTCACGGGTGAACTTGATCGCGTTGCTGATCAGGTTGACCAGGACCTGCTGCAGCCGATTTCCGTCGCACATCGCGGTGACGCAGGCGTCGAGGTTGACGTTGCAACTCAGCTTCAACCCTTTTCGCGTCGCGGTCGGGTTCAGGATATCGACGACGCGGTACACCAGGACTTCGATGTCGGTCGGACGGAGTTCGAGTTCGAGCTTTCCGGCCTCGATCTTCGACAAGTCGAGGATGTCGTTGATCAGTTGGAGCAACAACCGGCCGCTGGTGCTGCTGAGTTCGACGAATTGTCTCTGTTTTTCGTTCAGGTCTCCCGACAGCAACAGCTCGTTCATGCCGAGGATGCCGTTGAGCGGGGTGCGAAGTTCGTGGCTCATCGCGGCGAGGAACTCGCTCTTGGCATTGCTTGCCTTTTCGGCGGCCGCCTTTGCCTCGCGAAGCGCCTCTTCGGATTCTTTCATCGGGGTGACGTTTTCGTGCGCGACGAGCACCCGCGGTTCGCCCTCGAAGAGGAACCGGATGGCGCGGCAATAGAACCAGCGTCGTGCGGCCGGTCCATGACAGGGGTACTCGAGATCCCAATGCTCGCGGTCCCCACGAATCAGCCTCCGCAACGCCTCGGCGGCCCGGGCGGCGGACAGGTTTCCGGCAGCGGCCGCTTGATCGCATACGGTGAGGTAATTCGCCCCCTCGCTGACCGTGTGCGAATCCGCCCCGTTCTCCTCGGCGAACCGACGCCAGGCCTGATTGACGGCCACGATCGTCCCCTCGGGGTCGACGACGGCGACGTGGGCGGAGAGCGCGTCGAGGGTGGCGCGGTTGAACCGCTCGCTTTCGGAAAGCCGGGCCGTCCGTTCCTCGATCCGCCGTTCAAGGTCGGTATTGAGCGCCGCGAGCTTCTGTTCCATCTGTTTCCGCTTCGAGATGTCTTCCTTGATCGCGACATAATGGGTGATCGCGCCCCAACCGTCTTTGACAGGCGTGATCGTCGCGTGTTCCGAGTAGAACGAACCGTCCTTTCGTCGGTTGACCATTTCCGACTCCCACACCCGTCCTCGGCGGATCGTTTCCCATAGCTCCCGATAGAAGCTGTCGTCATGGACGCCGGACTTGAGGATCCGCATGTTCCGGCCGACGGATTCCTCGGCGGCGTAACCGGTCAGCCGCGTCCACGCCGGGTTGACCCAACGGATGTGTCCCTGCGGGTCGGTGATCACGATCGCGTTGGCCGCGGCGTTCATCACGGCCGCCTGCAAACGGAGCTCATCGACGGACCGTTTGCGATGCATCGCGATCCCGATCATGTCGGCGACGACCTGCAACACGTTCACGTCTTCGGCGGCCCACCGCCGCTGCCGGAGGCAATCGTCGAACCCGATGAAACCCCATAATTCCCCGTCGCAGAAGATCGGCAACGCCAGCGCCGAGAGGATGTCCTGGGCCTCGAGCAGGTCCCTTTCCGGATCCGGGAGATCCGAAACGGTGCCGCTGTACGGTTCCCGGGCGAGCAACTTCGCGAGCAAGGTCGGGGCGGCCTTTTCATACGGCAGCCCCTGCATCTCCGGATTGTCGATCTGAGGCTCGATCCCCGCGGCGACCACTTCGGCGACCTGGTTCATCGTCGGCACATCGGTTCCCCCGGGCCCCTGCCCGTCACCGCGATCGTGCCGGAACAGGTAGACCCGGCTCGCGTGCGCCGTCTCGCGTAGCGATCGGAGGACGCGTGTCAGCGTTTCCAGGTCGGGCTCACCGGCGGCGAGGATCTGCAGACATTTCGACGTCGCGTTCTCGTAACGCAGCCGAAGTTGGAGCTGACTCTCCGCCTCCACCCGCCGGTCCCGCTCGGACGATTCGTTGAGCGCCCGGAGCACGGCCGGGGCGAGCCGTTCGAGCCGGTGCTTGAGCACGTAATCGGTCGCGCCCTGCTTGAGGGCCTCGATCGCCAACTCCTCGCCGCGCGAACCGGAGACGAAGATGAAAGGCGTTTCCGGGCTCTCCTCCCGAAGCAGGCGAAGGGCCAGCCGGCCGTCGTAACGGGGAAGCGCGAGGTCGGCGAGGACGACGCGGGGGGAGAACTCGCGGAGCTGCTCCCGATAGGCGGACTCCGTTTCGACACGGCGGATCTCGACATCGAGCCCCGCCTTACGAAGCTCGCGGTGGAGCAACTCGGCGTCGTCGTCGGAATCCTCCAACAACAAGATGCGGATCGTGGAGTCCATCGACGAACGCCTTTCATCAACGGTCGGAATTTCCTCTGTCGCGTCGATTGTAAGGCAACTCCACGGCGGCGAATACGCGATGTCGGTTTGCATCTTTCACGCGACCGGCGGAATTTGCTAACGTCCCGCTCCACCCCCGTCTCGCGATGCCCAAGCCCCGTCTCGCGATTCCCAACGCCTCACGCTGAACGCTCGGAACCGATGTCCGGAGACTACAAAGTCAGCCGCTGTACCCGACGTTGCCACGCCCAACAGCGGCCGCTTCGGGAAGGCGAGGCGTACTACTCGGTCGTGATCGAGTCGGGCGACGACTTCGTCCGCCGCGACTACTCCGCCGAGGCGTGGGAGGGACCTCCCGACGCGTCGATCGGATGGTGGAAAAGTCGCATGCCGGCCGCCGGTGAGCGGAAACTCGTCCTCGCCCCGAAAGAGGTCCTGATCGATCTGCTGGTCGGCATGGGCGAGGTCCCGGCCAAGGAGAAAACGAGGTACCTACTGGCATTACTGCTGATGCGGCGGCGACTGGTACGGCCGGTCGGGGCGTCCTCGCCCGAGCGAACCGTGGTGCCCCCGTCCGGGGGAGAAGGGGCGGCGAACGCGGACGCCGGATCCACGGAGAACGGCGGCGGGGGTCTGGAAGGGCATCGGGAAACGGTTGACGGGACCCGGGAAACGGTTGACGGGACCCGGGAAACGCTACGGTTGGAGGTCATCGGCAGCGGGACGATCGTCGAGGTCCCGGTGTGCGAGATCGGTCGCGAGGAGTCGGCCACGCTCCGCGACGAGTTGAACGAATGGATTCACTGCGAAGCGGAGGCTTGAACCGGAATGCGTGCTTTCCTGTGGGTCGGGATCTTGTGCGTCGGTTTCGTCGCCGGGGGGGCGACGTGCGCCCGCCGCGATCCGGGCTTCATCTTCCCCCCGCCGCCACCGACGCTCTCCGATTCGCCCGACTTGGCGGAGGTCGCCGAGGCGCTGAACCGGACCGACGCGGTCCGGCAGCTCGCCACGAATTCCGCCTCGGTGAAGGTCCTCTCCGCCCCCTCGCTCCCCTCGTTGTCGGCGACCGTCCAGCTGGAACGGGACCGAAAGTTCCGCTTGCGGGCGAGCCTCCCGATCGTGATGGGCCAAGGACTCGACGTCGGCAGCAACGACGAGTTGTTCTGGTTCGAGGCACCGGAAGGGATCCGGCGAAAGCTGTACTACGCGCGGCATGACGAGTATCGGGAACAGCTCCACCGAGCGGTGTTGCCGGTCGACCCGACGTGGCTGATCGAGGCGATCGGGCTGGTCCACCTCGACCCCGACACGGTCACCTCAGGCCCCGAGCGACGCGCCGATGGGAAACTCGAGATCCGGAGCACCATGGCGATGCCCCACGGCGATTACCAAAAAGTCCTCCACGTTCAGCACCCCGGAGGCTACGTCACGCACCAGTTCCTGTACGCCCCCGACGGCCGGATGGTGGCAGCGAGCGAAGCGACGAACCACCGCTTCGACGAAACCCACCAGTGTGCCCTGCCGCATCGGATCCGCTTTGACCTGATCCCCTCGCAAGGCCCACCGATGTCGATGCAGATCGACGTCGGGGCGTACCTCGTGAATCAGCTGTTAAGCGACGACCCTTCGGTGTTCACGATGCCCCGCGACGCCGCTGACGCGGAAGACCTGACGCGGCTCACCGCCGCGCCCGGGATCGCGGCGATGACCGACACGGTCTCGCCCCCGGAGTACCGCACGGCACAGTCTCCGACGGCCCCCAACGGGTTCACGCAGGACGGGACGGCCCGGTACCGCGAGGCGGACTCGACGGCGCTACCGCTCCGCGGCCGCGAAACGGATCGTCGCGAAACGCATCGCCGCGAAACGGATCGCCGCGAAAGACCGGTCGGGAGATGACACCGGACGGCGCGCGCCGGTCCGCTAAGCAATGCTCGGCCAATTCGTATCCGAAAAGGGGTCTGGGCTCGATCAGCGGGGTTGTCGGATGATCAGCGATTCGGGCGTCAGCGCGACCCGCGGCGTTCCCAAGCCGGACTCGCGCTGGCCGGACTCGCGCTGGCCGGACTCGCGCTGGCCGGACTCGCGCTGGCCGGACTCGCGCTGGCTGGACTCACCGGGTCCGCGGTCTGCCGGTTCGGCGTGGCGAGGCGAATCGGCTTGACGACCGGTTGCGGGTTGGAGGACCGAAGGCAATCGGGCGTTGGTCAGTCCGGGACGAACCGGGTGACGTGACGAGGCGCGATGACGATCCGATGCCATCGGGTCCGGCGTGTTTGACGCGTTGAGGGTCGCATCGATTGACGAATCACGCGTCTTACGACCGGTGTCCGAAGACCCGTTCGGGCGACCGACCAGAACCGAGCTTCCGACGTCGGCGGGTGACCCCTCCGGCGCCTCGGCGTAGGCGTCAAAGCGGTCGTAGTACGTGTCGCCGACGGGGGGGCGTGTAAAGCATTCCGGGCACCCCAGCCGTTGTTCGTGTCGCTCGGGGGGCCGCGGAAACTTGGGGGGCCGGTCAGCGAAGGGGCGCGGGCCGGAGGGCGCTGCAGCGTGATAGCCGTCGCCCCAGCCCACGCCATAGGTCCGTTCCCATCGCTCGTACGACTCGGGGAACCCGGCCGTGGCGAGCTGGGCGCATAGCGACACCGCGAGCAGGGTCGCCACGGTTCGCCGAAGGTTGCCCGACCGACCGACAAGGGGAGGGTTACGGCGTGGAGGGCTGAATTTGGCGAGCGTGAGCGTGGCGAGCGTGAGCGTCGGGGAAAGGGGGGGCGAGGTAAGCGTGACCAGGGAGGGGGCGAACGGTTGCCGGACGTTCGCGTGGGCTTGTCGTCCGCGCAGCCGTTGGGCGGTTCCCTGCCGCGGTTGTCCGTTTGACGCGTTCTCGGTGGCGATCACCTTATTGACTCCTGGCGGTCGGTCGAATCATTCCGTTCGCGTTGTCCTTAAGGGTCATCGGCGGGCGGCGGCCTGAGGGGACGCGGCGGGATGGGGCGGGAGATCAAAACTTGGTGAATCGAGTCGGGCTGGAAGAATTTTGACGATCTTACCGATTGCGGTTGACGGGGTGATAGCCGCTTCTCACAATCCTCGGTCGCCCCGATCATTCGGGGCAGATCGAAAATTACCCGCGTCGGCTCGGAAGCCGACATCCGTGAGGGAACGCGGCGGGTGGACCGATCGGTACTGAGGGAGTCGACGGTTGTCGCTATCCGCAGACTTCGACCTGAAAGAACGTGTGCGCGCCGCGCTCGACATTGTCGACGTGATCGGCCGGGACTTGGAGCTTCGTCCCCAGGGTCGGCATTTCGTTGCCCGCTGCCCGTTCCATCAAGACAACCGTCCTTCGATGACGGTCAACCCCGAGCGGCAGATCTGGAAGTGCTGGGTTTGTGACATCGGCGGGGATCTCTATAACTTCGTGATGCGTCGCGAGGGGGTTGATTTCCCGACGGCGCTGCGAATGTTAGCCGAGCAGGCGGGGATCCCGTACGAGCCGACCGGGTCCAAACGGCGATCGGAGCCGGGCGGACCCTCGGACAAGGCGACGCTGCTGTCGGCGGTGCGACTCGTCGCCGAGGCGTATTTCGAATTGCTCGAGACCGGTTCCGACGAGGAATCGGAGATCGCCCGCGAGTACATGCGGAGCCGGGGGATCGACGACGAGAGTCGGCGACGATTCCGGATCGGGTTCGCGCCGGGGGGGTGGAGTTTCGCGACCGACCTGCTTCGCAAGCATCGCCTCAGCGGCGAAGTCGGCGAGGCGGCCGGGTTGGTGCTGCCACGTCGCGGCGGCGGCCATTACGACCGGTTCCGCGGCCGGCTGATGTTCCCGATCCACGACCTGCAGAACCGGCCGATCTCGCTCGGCGGTCGGGTGATCCCCGAGATCGCGGCCCGCTCCGGGCAAGCCGAACCGGGGGCGAAGTACATCAACGGCCCCGAGACGTTGCTGTTTCGAAAATCGGACCAGTTGTACGGGTTGGAACTCGCCCGCGACGCGATCCGCCGATCGGGCGAAGTCTTGGTGATGGAGGGCTACACCGACGTCGTGGCCGCACGCCAAGCGGGGATCGAGCCGGTGGTGGCGGTCCTCGGTACGGCGTTGACCGAACGACACATCAAGGTCTTGCGGCGGTTCGCCGAACGGGTCGTGTTGGTCCTTGACGGGGACACCGCCGGGCAAAAGCGGGCGGAGGAAGTGACCGAGTTGTTCGTGCGGGCCGACGTCGATCTCCGCGTGCTGACCCTTCCCGAAGGACTCGACCCGGCCGATTTTCTCGCGCGACGTGGCCACGAGGCGCTCCTGGAGATGGTCCGCGAGGCGCCCGACGCCCTCGATCATCGGTTGGCAAAGCTGACCGAGGGACTTGATGTCACCCGCGACACACACCGGGTGACGACGGCGCTCGACACGATCCTGGGGATCGTCGCCAAGGCGCCTCGAGACGGCGGTTTGCGGACTGACCAATTGATGCTGCGGCTGTCGCGGACGTTCGGGATCGCCACCGATCGCCTCAAGCAACGTCTCGATTCGTTCCGCGGACGCGATCGAAAGCGAGCCCCGCGTTCATCGGGTGCGCGATCCGGCGGCCCAGGACGTTTCGGCGCCGCTTCGGGGGCGGGCGGCGACGACCCCAACCGGATGTTCGCCGAGTCGGCGGCCGGCGACGACGGTGTGTCCCCCGAAGCCGTTTCGGCAAGCAGGACGTATCGGTCGGACGGAGCAAGCCCGGACCGATTGGGCCCCGTCACCGGGATCGATCGGGAGCTGTTCGAAACGTTGATCGAGTGCCCGGAACTGGCGGCGGTCGCCGTGGAATCGATCGACCCGGATTGGCTCGAGTCGAACACGGCGAAGATGATCCTTTCCGCCTACCAAGACCTCGACCTGGCCGGCCGGACGCTCGATTTCGAGTCGTTGATGCTGGCGATCGAGAACGACGAGTTGAAAAACCAGCTGGTGACGTTGCAGGAACGGGTACGGCTGCGGGAGGGGAGTTCGACCGAAA
Organism: Pirellulaceae bacterium; assembly: GCA_041685355.1. Lineage (GTDB taxonomy): Bacteria > Planctomycetota > Planctomycetia > Pirellulales > Pirellulaceae > JAWLFY01. The sequence continues at coordinate 19,531 of JAWLFY010000033.1, forward strand.
CCGCCGAAGCCCGTTACACCGCGATGATCACCCGATACCGTGAACGCGAGTATCGCGAGGAGAAGGACCGACATATCGCCCGGCTCGAATCGAACGCGATGCCCGAAGACGAAGAGTTGGCACTGCTCAACGAATTGATCGAAGCCGAACGTGCACGGATGGGGCTTCCGAGCCGGTCTGGCAGTTGACCCTTTTTGACAGAATCTCACACCCGTTCCCACCCACCGAGGAGCCCTTCCCCGAGTCGTTCGTTTTCCCGCTCCCTTGGCAACGCCGCTCCCGCGTCGGTCGCCGAGGGAATCACCCAATCCCGCCGGCGGTCGCCCTCCCGAACGCGGCCCCGACGGAACAATCTGACCCAGGCGTCAATGACGACGCCAATTTGAGAACACGAGGTTTTTCAGATGCAATTGACGGACCAATCCCTGTCGCAACTCCTGTCCCTGGGCGCCGAACGAGGGTTTCTGACCTACGACGAGGTCAACGCTTATCTGCCGGACGAAGACGTCAGCCCGGTGAAGCTCGATCACCTATTGCTGGCGCTGGAACGTCGCGGGATCCGGCTGGTCGAGGCGACGAACCGCGAGGCGATCGCGGCGGCAAAACGTCGAGTCAGCGGGCCCCAATTGGACGAATCGACGAGCGAACCGCAGGACGCGGTGACGCCTCTCGACGAAGACGGGACGCCGCTGATCCCGCCGTCGGAAATGCCCAAGGCGAGTGACGATCCGATCCGGATGTACCTCAGCCAAATGGCCGAGATCCCGCTGTTGACCCGCGAGCAAGAGATCTCGTTGGCGAAAAAGATCGAGATCACCCGCAAGCAGTTTCGGCGGGCGTTGCTCGAATCGGACTACGCGTTGCGGGCGACGGTCGAGACGTTGCAACAGGTTCATCGCGGCGAGCTTCCGTTCGACCGCACGATCAAGGTGTCGCTCACCGAGCGGCTCACGAAGGAACAGATCGGCGCCCGCATGCCGCACAACCTGCGGACGCTCGACGTCCTGATCCGTCAAAACAAGGCCGACTTCGATACCCTCGTCCGTCGGAGCACCTCCCCGCGGCTGAAGGCGGAAGTCCGCCGCCGGTTCATCCGTCGACGCCGGAAGTGTTTGCAGATGGTTGAGGAGTTGAGCCTGCGGAGCCGCCGCGTGACGCCGCTGCTCGGGCAACTCGAAGAGATTTCGCGGCGGATGAACTTCATCCGCACCCGGCTGGGCGAGTTGGGGCATGACGCGCTCAGCCGCGACGAGGCGGCCGACCTTCGACAAGAACTTCGCGAGCTGATGTTGGTCACCCAGGAGAGCCCGACCAGCCTCCATCAACGCGTGACGAAGGCTCGGCGTCACTTCGAGGAATACGAGGTCACCAAACGGCAGCTGAGCAGCGGCAACTTACGGTTGGTGGTGTCGATCGCCAAGAAGTACCGCAACCGCGGGTTGTCGTTCTTGGACCTGATCCAAGAAGGCAACACGGGTCTGATGCGGGCGGTCGATAAGTACGAGTACCGCCGCGGGTTTAAATTCAGCACCTACGCGACGTGGTGGATCCGGCAAGCGATCACGCGGGCGATCGCCGACCAGGCACGAACGATCCGGATCCCGGTCCACATGATCGACGTGCTGAGCAAGCTGCGGCAGGCCCAAAAACGTCTCACCCAAGAACTCCGCCGCGAACCGACCTACGAAGAGATCGCCGAGGCGACGGAGGTTTCGATCGAAGAGGTCCGCCGCGTGATGGACGTCGGCCGGCACCCGATCAGCCTCGACCGACCGGTCGGCGAAGGCGAAGACAGCAGCTTCGGCGAGTTCATCGAGGACGGGGAAAACGAGAACCCCGTCCAGGTCGCCGCGGGCAGCATGTTGCGAGGGAAGATCGACGAGATCCTCAAGACGTTGACCCACCGCGAACGGGAAATCATCCGCCTCCGTTATGGACTCGTCGACGGCTATAGTTATACGCTCGAGGAGTGTGGCCGGATCTTCAAGGTGACCCGCGAACGGGTCCGCCAGATCGAGGCGAAGGCGGTCGCGAAGCTGCAAAGCCCCTCGCGAAGCGACCGGCTGGCCCCGTATTTGAAGTCGGCCGCCTGAGCCGGAGGACCGAATCGAGAACGCGCGTTTCCACCCGGGGCGCGGCTGGTACACCCCCGCGACCAGGCCGCCCCGATGCGCGCCTCGAAGAGATCAACTTCGGGCCTCGACGAGATCAACTTCGGGCCTCGACGAGGTCAACTTCGGGCCTCGACGAGGTCAACTTCGGGCCTCGACGAGGTCAACTTCGAGGGAGCGTTGTTGGGCCACGGGTGTGACCCGGCGAGGGCGTGGATTCCTCTTCACCGCCTTTGGACGCCGGGGCATGCCGCGGAAAATCCGAGCATGGAGACCTTGACCCCACTGCCCACGAAAATCGCGGAAGAGCCTTTCGGCTAGGCGTTTCAAGGGCTCGTCGCTTCGAGGGCTCGTCGCTTCGAGGGCTGTTCGGGTCGCGCGATCAAAACCGGTCTTGCTCCGGTTCCGCCCAAACCCGCGCCGATTCGTCTTCGAACTCGACGTGAACCAGACTCGGACGGCAGCAAACCGGGCAATCCTCCACGAACTCCTGGCTCTCCCCTTCGCTGATATCGAGCGGAATCACGATCTCTTCGCCGCAGCCGTCGCAGACGTAGCGGCCTTCCTCTTCCAAGTGATCCATGACCGGTTACCTCCTTCGGGCATGAAGTCTCCACTGCCAAACCGTTTGTGATACCAGGGTTCGCCTCGTGATGCACCTCGAATCGCGTTTCCCGCCGACTCCCGCCCGTTCTGGCCGACTCCCGCCCCGTCGGTCTGAGGATCGATCCGTTCGGGGGATTCTCGTTGACGGCGGCGTTTCGGTTTCCGTAGGGAACGCTCATGCCGCAACACTCCGAACTCGAACGACGCCCCGCCTCGGTCACGCGCCACGCCACCGCGTTGTGGCTTGCCCGGATGCTCCTATCGGTCGCGTTCGGATTCTTCGCGGCGCCACCGGTGCCGGGATGGACCCAAGACGTCGAGCTGGTCCCGTTCGATCTTGACGGAACGACCGAACTGGAGCCGGTCGTCAAGACGTTCTCGCGACTGCTCGACGTTCGCTACCTTTCCGGCGCCGACCTGTCCGGCCGTTTCGTGACGATCGAGATGCCCCGCGAGCTACCCCGCGAGGCGCTCCCGTTGGTGCTCGATAGTCTGCTGCAAGGCCTCGACTTGGCCGTCGTCGATTCTGGCGTTTACGGGTGGAAGCGGATCGTCGAGCTCGGCGGCCCGGTTCCGACGGCCCGGAACGGGGGGCGAGGTGAGCGGGAACTGAGTGAGCGGGAACTGAGTGAGCGGGCACTGAGTGAGCGGGCACTGAGTGAGCGGGCACTGAGTGAGCGGGCACTGAGTGAGCGGGTTCGAGACGGCGGCGACGATGACGCCGAACCGGCGGACTCACGAGCGGCACCGTTATTGACGCGTGTGTTCGAACTGCGACGCCCGGTGCCTGCCGAATTCGCGCAGCGGATCCGGTCGAAACTCACCGGAGACCGATCCAACGTAGTTCCGCTCCCCGACCACGGCTTATTCGTGGTGACCGACACGCCCGACTCCGTGCGGACGCTCGGGGAGGAACTCAAGCCGTTCACCACCCCGATACCGTGGCCGATCCGACGGCCTCGCCAGACGCCTGATTTTCGGCAAACGCCTAGCTCCGAGGAAGCACCGGTCGTCGAACACGCGCCTGACTTCAAACGAGCGTCTGCCGTCGAGCACTCGGTCGACTCCCGCGATCCGCCCGAGGGTGCGTTCCGGGAGCGACCCGCGATCGCGAGAGCTGAACCCGTCGACGAGGACTTGAGCGTTGTCCCGACGCGGCTGTACCGACTCCGAAACGTCTCGACGGCGGAGGCTCGACGATTCGCCGAAACGATCGTCCGGGATGCCGATCCGCGGGGGAATCTCGGCATGACCGTCGAGGACCGTGGCGACCTGTTGGTCGTTCGCGCCCCGGCCGAGACTCATCGCCAGGTCAAGCGATTGCTGGACGAACTCGATCGCCCGATCGATCCCGCGACACGCCCGATCCGGGCCTACCGACTCGGCTTCGCCGACGCGTCGGACGTCGCCGAATCGGTTCGTGATGTGCTTCGCTCCGAGGGATCCTCGGGCCAAGCCGAATCGTCGGGCTGGCCGACCGCGCAACCGGCAAACGTTTCGATCGATGAGGCGACCAACAGCGTGATCATTGACGCCCCGGCCAACTTTCATCGCCGCGTCGAAACGCTGATTCGCTCGCTCGACCGGCGGCGACCTCAGGTGTTGATCGAAGCGATCGTGATGGCGGTCGGCACGGGGCACGATTCGAGCTTCGATGGCGACGGGACGGTTGTCGAGCACGACGTCGCGGAATCGATCATCGAGACGCTTGCCCAACGCCGCCGGGGCCGCGTGATCGCCTCTTCCAAGATTCTCGTGCAGGACAACGAGACGGGAACACTCGAAAGCGTCACCGGAGATCCGTCACGCGACGCGAGCGGACGCGATGTTTCGACCGGACCTGCGGCCCACGTTTGGGCCGGGACGACGGTGACGGTGAAACCCCGCGTCGACGACGGAAAGCCGTTGAGGCTCGACTTCGAGATCGAGATCCGTTCGCTCACGCCCGCCGGTTTCACCGATGCTCGCGCCCCCGCCGCGGAGCCGCGTCTCCAGACGGAGCGTCTCGCCAGCGTCGTGACCGTTCCCGACGGCATGACGGTGATCGCGGGCGGTCGACTCTCCGGGGTGGAACCGGCGGGCGGCGACGGTCCGCACGACGATCGAGCCGCGAATCCTCGCGATGCGAATCGGACTTCGATCCGCCGCGTCGCGTGGGTCGATCGGATCCCGTTCTTCCGAAAGTTTGCCGAACAGGAATCCGATCGGGACCGGACAAAGTCGGTGTACGTCTTTATCCGTCCGAGGGTGCTTGGCGAGCGGAATTTTCGAGATCTCGAAGCGGTTTCCGAAATCGAGGCGATGGCGGCTGGCTACGAACATGACGGTCCGTCACCGGCGCCGATCTTGATCCCGTAGTCGATCCGCGTTGGTAGAATGGGGACGAGATCGCCTCGACGGCGGTCGCCCGCCCTCCCAACGCCCGTCCTCCCAACGCCCGCCCGATCTCGCCACATGCGTTTTTTTTGCTCTTCGGTTTTGTCCCGTCGGCTCCCCGCGGTCGTGCTGACGCTGCTCGTCTCTCTGCACGCGTCGCGTGATCTGAAGGGAGCCGAACCCGCGGCCGAGGCACCGAGGGTGGCGGATCCGGCGATCGTTTCGATTCCGCCCGATCGCGTCCTGGTTCAGCTCCATGAGGGCCTGCCGACCCACAAACGTTGGCCGACCGAAGACGAGGGCGAGCCCGCGGAATCGCTCCGCTGGCACACCGATCATTTGCTCCTTTCACGGATCCCGCTGCGGTATGACGATTGGGGGATCCGCGACGCGTGGGACGCGCCGGTGTTGCTGCGGATCGCCGCCGACGTGGAGATTCCTCGAGGGCAACACCGTTTTCTCGTCCGCGCCCGCGGCTTGGGACGGCTGTGGGTCGACGGTCAATTGGTGGCGGAAACGGATCCGGTGGTGCATCAGCCGCCCAACGGCGAGGAACCGATCACGCCTGTGACCGAGCCGCCGCTCCCGGGACATCGCCCCGCCGGTTACCACCAACGCGAAGTGACCGGCGAATGGAGACGTCCGGACGTTGCCACCGACAGGGCCTCCGAATCGGGCCAACCCTCCCCGGTCCGCCCCTCCCCGGTCCGTGTCGTGCTCGAATGCGTCGTCGGCGGCAAGGGCCAGCGAACCGAGTCGGGGGAAGTCTTGGTCGCGATGTCTTCTCCCGACGGGTCATCACTCGACCTGCTCGGCCCGGGACTCGTGCGGTTGCCCCTGACCGACGCCGCGGTCGATCCCGTCATTCGGCGAACCGAGGCGACCCTTTCGGAGTTTGACGACCGGCGTCGCCGCGAAGCCGCGGCGTCGCAGGACCCGTATTGGGATCGTCGGCACGAGGAGGCCCGCCGTTGGGCGATGAGCGAAGGGTTCGACGGGGCGGATCGGCCCGGACCGGCGAAAACTGGCGTCGACTCCTTCATCGACGCTTTCATCTTGGCGAAGCTCGACGCGGCGCGGGCCGCCACCGGAAACGACGACCCGGCGACCTCGGAGGCAACGAACCCCGCCGAGTCAACGAACCCCGCCGAGGCAACGCCCGCAGCGGACGCGACCGGCACCGCCGATGAGCCGATCGCGGCCGACGAACCCGCGACGACTGACACCCCCTTGGGTTCTGACGCCGAACACGCGAAGGCCGACCATTTCCGAGATCACGTGTGGCCCCTCTTTCGCGACCGATGCGCGGGGTGCCACGGCGAGAAATCGCAAGGGGGGCTGAAGCTCGACAGCCTCGAGGCGGTGCTCTCCGGGGGCGACTCGGGGGTCGCGTCGGTCGTCCCGGGGGATCCCGACGCCAGCGAGCTCGTCGAACGGATCCGTTCCGACTCGGACGGGTACCGAATGCCGCCGACCGGCGACCCGATGACCGAACCGGAGATCGCCGCCGTCGTGAGTTGGGTCGCCGACGGGGCGGTGTGGCCCGGTACGATGTCGGCCGATTCCGAACTGGCGGTCGCCCCGCTGGTCGACGACGCCAGCTTTCTCCGGCGGGTGTATCTCGACACCGTCGGCGTTCCGCCGACGCGAGCCGAAGCCGAGGCGTTCCTCCGTGGCGCGGCCGACGAAGATGATGCGGGCGTCCGCGACGAGTTGATCCGTTCGCTCCTGGACGACGACCGCTTCGCCGACCATTGGATCAGCTTCTGGCTCGACCTGCTGGCCGAGAACCCGACGCTGCTCAACGCGTCGCTCAACAGTACCGGCCCGTTCCGATGGTTTTTGCACGACGCGCTCCGTGACCGCAAACCGCTCGACCGGATGGTGACCGAGCTGATCCTGATGCGGGGCGACGCCGCGGCCGGCGGGAGCGCCGGGTTTGGCTTGGCGGGCGAGAACGATTCCCCGATGGCCGCCAAGGGTCACATCGTCGCGTCCGCATTTTTGGGGATCGAATTGCAATGCGCCCGCTGCCACGATTCCCCGTACCACAGCACGACGCAGGGTGACCTGTACGCGCTCGCCGCGATGCTCGATCGGAAACCGGTCACGGTCCCGCCGACCAGCCGCGTTCCGGACGCGTTTTTTGAGGAGAACGAGGGGCGTGAATCGTTGATCCGGGCGACGTTGAAACCCGACGAATCGGTTACCCCCCGATGGCCATTCGCCGCCGCGACCGGGATCGACGACGGCGACGAAGTCGACGCCTTGGTTCGCGATCCGGGGGACTCCCGAGAGCGGCTCGCGGCGCTGATCACCGCGCCGCAAAACGAACGGTTCGCGAGGGTGATTGCGAACCGCGTTTGGAAACGACTCGTCGGCGCCGGGTTGGTCGAACCGGTCGGCGACTGGGAAGGGGCCGGCGAGGAAGGGAAACGGGCGAGCCATCCCGGGTTGCTCGACCGGCTCGCGCGGGAGCTCGTGACCAGCGGCTACGACTTTCGGCATTTGGTCGGTGCCATCCTTCGCTCACACACCTACCAACGGGAAGCGACCGGGAACAACGTCGGGGATTCGCCCGCAGGTCGTTATTTCGCGGCACCCGATCGGCGTCGGCTGTCGGCCGAGCAGATCGTCGACTCGATTCATGCCGCGGTGGGCGAACCGATCGACGTCGAAGAGCTGACGTTCGTCCATGACGGCCGTCGACCGCTCGCGAGCCGGCAAACGTTGGGGCGCCCGAGTCGCGCGTGGATGTTCGGCGATCTGAAGAACGAACGCGACCGGCCGTCGCTGTCGTTGCCGCGGGCCCGCCACGTCGTCGACGTCCTCGAGGCGTTCGGTTGGAACGGCGCCCGCCAAATGCCGATTTCCGAGCGAGAGACCGACCCGAACGTTTTGCAGCCCGGGATCTTGGCCAACGGCACGATGACCGCGAACCTGACCCGCGCGGCGGTCGACAGCGACCTGGCGCGGCTGGCACGCGAAGCCGATTCCGCCCGTCGGCTCGTCGACGCGTTGTTCCTGCGGACCTTGACCCGATACCCGACCGACGACGAACGTCAGGCCTTCGTTGCCGCATTGGACGAAGGCTTCGAAACGCGGCTGGTCGCGGCGGAGGAGATCGAATGGCCCACACCGCCCGCCGAGCTGCCGCAGGTCACCTGGTTCAACCATCTTCGGCCCCGCGCCAACGAGATCCAGCAAGCGCTCGAACGTCGCGTCCGTCGTGGACCGCCGCCCGACCCACGGCTCGATCCGAATTGGCGGGAAGTTTATGAGGACGCCGTTTGGAGTCTGATCAATCACCGGGAATTCGTTTGGATCCCCTGAATCCGCACAACCAAGCAAGCTGTTCGCCGAAAGCCCATGAACCGACCCCTACGAACCCGACCGACCCTCAGCCGCCGCGAATGCCTTGCCACCGCGGCCGTTCTCGGTTCCCGCTTCGTCGCCACGCCGCGGGCCTGTGGCTCACCGGAGCAAACTCCGTCCCGTGGCAAGGCGGAGCACGTGATCTCGATCTGGCTCGGCGGCGGGATGGGCCAGATCGACACGTTCGACCCGAAGGCGAAGGGCGACCCGAAGTCGAACAAGCCGGGGTCGTACTACGAATCGATCGACACGGCCGTGCCGGGAGTTCGGCTATGTGAACATCTTTCCCGGATGGCGCCGTTGATGGATCGGGTGACCGCGGTCCGGACGGTCCACCACGGCGTGATCGACGAACACGCGGCGGCGACCAACCGGATGCACACCGGGCGTCCGGTCAGCGGGACGATCACGTACCCGTCGATCGGATCGATCGTCGCCCACGAAAGGGGTGCCGCGACCGACGACGCGCCGCCTTACGTTTTGATCGGATACCCGAATGTCACCCGAGGCCCCGGATTCTTGGGCGCCCGAGACGGGTACCTGTATCTCACCGACACCGGACAAGGTCCGGCCGGGTTGTCCCGACCGTCGAACATCAGCGAAGCGAGACAAACCCGCCGCGAGCGGTTCCTCGGCGAGCTCCGGCGGCACGCCGAGCCGACCGACGATCGACGGCTGATCGATTACGACGAAACGATCGACCAAAGCCTTCGGCTCAGCGGTCCCGAATTCAACCGCGCGTTCGAACTCGATCGCGAACCCGCGGGGCTGCGCGAGCGGTACGGAGGCGAGTTCGGCCAGCGGTGTCTGCTCAGCCGCCGGCTGGTCGAACGCGGCGTCCGATTCATCGAAGTCTCGCACAACCTGAATTTCTTGAACGGGGCCGGGTGGGACGTGCATTACGAAGGGATTCTCGACCAACACCAGTTGATCCGAGAACTCGATGTCGCCGTCTCCGCGTTGATCGTTGACTTGGAACAGAAAGGGCTTCTCGAGCGGACGTTGCTGATGATTTCGACCGAATTCGGTCGTCCGGCCGGGTTCGACAGCGGCGGCGGTCGGGGACATCAAGGGACCGCTTTCACGTGTGTCCTCGCCGGCGGCGGGCTCCGTCATCGCGGGGCGTGGGGCGAAACCGACGAGCAGTCGAAGGAGATCGTATCGGACCCGGTCGGCGTCCCCGACTTGTTCGCCACGGTCTGCGCCGCGGTCGGCATCGACCCCGGAAAATCGCTCCACGACGGTGACCGCCCCGTCCCGATCACCGACCGAGGAACCCCGATCGCCGCCCTGTTCGAGTAGCGCCCCGCCTCTTGACGAGTCCGGCGACGGGGAGGGCGTGGCTCCGAAAAAGTCGTGAAGACGGGGACGGTGTGGTTACGGATCGGGGTCACTCCCGACGTCGGCGGCTCGTCCGGCGGCCCAACGGCGGAGGCCTTCCAGGCGTTGTTGGCCGCGTTGGAAGTACGCTTCGCCGAGCGATTCGAGGTGTTCCTGGGCGCGGCGTTCGGCTTCGCCGCGAGTCGTCTCGTCGTGGCGGATCCAGCCGAGGTCGTCGAACCGATCGGCGACCGCACGGGCGATTCGGCGATGGCCTGGGACCGACGGATGAACATGGTCGACGAACCACGCCGGGTCGGGGATCCCGTCGGGGAGCGGCAGTCCTGAGAGCGAACGGGTATCGAACAGTTCGCGGACGTCGACCAGCGGGACGTCCAGGCGGCTGGCGACGCGGACCACCGAATCGACGATCGGGGTGGTTGCCCGCAGCGGACAGACGTCATGATCTCGGGCCGCGGTGAGGTGGAACCTGACCTCGTCGGTCGACGCGGGTCGGCCGGCTTGACGTCGCGCGTGGAGGATCGTGCCCAGGACGAAGTGGCATCCGGCATGGTTTGGGTCGATCGCGAGGCCGCGTCGGCAAGCCTCGATTCGTCGTGACTTGGTCGCTTCGGTGTCGCGGGCGGACCGCCACGCCGCTTCGAACGATGAGCGGTGCGATGGCGATAAACGCGGGTCGGTGGCGACCTTGAACGGGGGCGTTTTCAGCAAGTCGGACGCGGGGACACACACAACGACCGGGATCCCGGCGTCTCGGATCGCCATGATCATCCGTCGGAGCGTTTGCTCGAATTGTGACTCGACGCGTTGTCGGGATTGGGGGTCGCGGCGGTACCGCTGCAGGCCGCCGGCGTGGTCGAGCAAGGTGTCGACTTCGGCGGGCAACGGACGGGGCGACGACGGACGGGGAGACTGGGGTGACGGATGATCGGACGATTCGTCGGGTTGCGTTTCGCCCTGTGGGGCGGGCCGGCGATCGGGTAGGAACTGTTGGCGGATCCAGCGGACGGTGTGCAGTTTGGACGCGAACCGATCGACTTGTCGTCGTAGCGGGTGCATCGACCGCACCGGCTCGTAGACGCGGTCTTCCAGGAACTCGTTGTGTCCGGTGTAGAGCACGATCGCGTCCGGCTGGTGACCCAGCACCTCGTCGAGGATTTTCGCGATCCGGTAGCTGGCGTAGGAGACCCCGCCGCAGTTGACGATTTCGAATTCGCCGGCGTCGGGGGCCGATTCCAGTTCGAAGCGGAGCCATGTCGAGAAGGCGGTCTCGGTCGCGTAGGGTCGGCCTTGGACGGTGGACCCGCCGAGCACGAAGATGCGGCGGGTATGCGGCGGCTTGACCGCGGCGAAGCTCGCGGGGCGAAAATAGTTGCGCCGCGAATCGGGGATCTCCCAACGTCCGCCGTCGGGCCCATCGACGCGGCGGAACAGGGGCCGGGATCGGAACCATTCGCCGACCGGATCGAGATCGACGGCGTCGGGTGCGGGGCCGGCGAATTGCCGGAGCCCCAACTCCAACAGCACCAGCGGTAGCAGTCCGAGCAGGACGGCGTACAAACGAAACCGTCGGCTCCGTTCGCGGGGGGGGGCCGTTGCGTCCGGGTTCGTTGTGCTACGTTGCTTGGGGTCGGGGATTTCGCTCACCGCTGGGTTCCGCGCGTAAGATTGACGCGTGCAGGATCTAGGTGTCGGCCCTTTTTTGTCGGGAACCGGCCCGCCGGGTGATCGCACCGATGGGGCCGACAGCTTTGCTCCTTCAGGATTTGTGATGGGATCGGCATCGGGGATGGGGCCTCGCGTCGCGGGACGGCATCTGTTTTTGACCGGGTATCGGGGGACGGGGAAGACGTCGGTTGGCCGGATCCTGGCCGAGCGTTTGGGGCGACCTTTGATCGACGTCGATGAGTGGATCGTCCGTCGTGACGGTCGAACGATCGCGATGATCTTTGCCGACGGGGGCGAGGCCGAGTTCCGGGAGCTCGAATCGCGGGCGATCGAAGAGATTGCGCAGCAACCGGCTGCGGTCGTCGCGTTGGGCGGCGGTTCGATTTTACGCGAGTCGAACCGCCGGATCATCGCGAGCGGCGGATTTTGCGTCTGGCTCGACGCGTCGCCCGAGACGTTGGGGGCGCGGATCGAGGCGGACGCGGCGACCGGGGACCAGCGACCGTCGCTGTCGGGACGTGGGGTTGGCGAAGAGGTCCGTCAGGTGATGCGGGACCGCGAACCGTTGTACCGGGCCGCGTCGGATCACCGGATCGACACCGGGGACCGCCCGATCGAAGAGATCGTCCGAGAGATTCTGGCGGTCGTCGGCGGCGAGGGCGGCTGACGATCGGGCTTTTGCCGAACGCCCCTCTCGCGGTAAGCTTCCCAGGTTCTTACCCGTATCGTTGTCGGATTTAGAAGGGACGCGTTGTGTTTGTTGCCGCTTCGACGGAATGTTGGCCAGAACGGAGTTTGATCGCGACGATCGAGGCGTTGCGTGATTTGGACTTCACGGCGGTCGAGATCGCGCTCCACGAGTCCGCCAGTCATAGCCGCCCGAGCGACATGGTGGCTGACCCGGAGCGAGCGGCCCAGATGCTGCGGGGGTCACACCGGCTGGAGATTTCCGGGTACAACGTCGAGCTCGCGTCGACCGGGGCCCAGCATTACGAAGACTTTAAGACGTTATGCCGGATCGCCAAGGCGACGAAGGTCGTCAATCTGACGATCCCCTCGTCAGAAATCGGGACGCCGTTCAACGAGGAGGTCGAGCACCTCCGGAAGCTCGTCGACATCGCCGAATTGGAGGGGGTTCGCGTCGCGGTCAAGTGCCAACTCGGGTGCTTGAGTGAGGATCCCGACACGTTGATGGTGCTGTGCAACAACGTCTCCGGCCTCGGGGTGACGCTCGACCCGAGCGTCTACGTGGCGGGACCATCGAAGGGGAAGAACCTCGAGAAGATCTTGAAGTTCGTCTACAACGTCCATCTTCGCGATTCCCGCCCCGATCAGTTTCAAGTCAGCGTCGGTCAAGGGGAGATCGACTACGGGAAGCTCGTGACGCAATTGGAACGTGAGCGATACGACCGGGCATTGACGGTGCACATGGCGCCGATGGAGGGGCTCGACCACCGCGTCGAGCTTCGCAAGTTGCGTCGGTTGCTGGAAACGCTGATTTAGTCGGCGTGTGAGCTGATTGTCGGTGCCTCACTGGGAGAGCGCACCGGCAGGGCACGACGGCAGGGCACCCTAGGAGGGCATGCTGGGAGGACACGCTGGGAGAGGTGGCCGGCTTGGAAAGGCACGATGACACTTCGCTCGCGTTGACGCCGTCGGACGGTCGCCGTCGTCGCTGCGTGATGGCGCCCGCTTTGGCGTATGGTCGTCACCGCGGTCCGGGTCGCGACCGTGCCCGGGTCGCCGCGGTCGCGATCGCTTTGTATCGCGACCGGAGTGGTGGCTGGCGGATCCCCTTGACGCTTCGGCCCGACACGATCCGCCATCACGCGGGCCAGGTCGGCTTGCCTGGCGGCGGGATCGAGTCGGGTGAGACGCCCGAGCAGGCGGCGATTCGCGAGTTCGAAGAGGAACTCGGTGTACGACCGGCGGTCGTTCGGTGGCTCGGCGAGTTGACCACGCAATCGGTGTATGCCAGTGACCACCGGGTGCACCCGGTGGTGTTTCAAATGGAACCGCCGGAGCGAGCATGGTGTCCGGAACCGGCGGAGGTGGCGAGGGTGATCGAACTGCCCTGGGGATCGTTGTCGGACCCCGCGGCGCGGTTCGACACGACCTGTTCGCGACAGCTGCGGCGGGACGGCCGCGTCGTCGGGGAGGTATCGTTTCGGACCCCGGCCTTCCGTTGCGAGCCGCGACCGATCTGGGGTGCTACCGCGATCATCCTGGACGAGTTGACTGAACGGCTCCGTTTGGCCCCTTGTTTGCACCAGCATCCGGCCGCATCGGAATTGACTGCCAGAGGTTGACGCGTCGAAAGAGACGCCGGGCCGAAGGAAAGGTTGGGTCGATTGGCCGGCCGGGCAGGGGCGTAAGGTGTTGCGAAATTGACAGCATTCCGAGCGGCCCTACAATTCCGAGCCGGAGACCGTCGTTCGGTGCACCGTCAATTGGGCGGGGCATCGCTTGAAAACGACATGGTCTCTGGAGGACGACACGGTTCATTCCGATTCACCATCCGACTCACTGCACCGCCGACCGACGGCGGACTTCACAACGACAAAGGGAAATCCCCATGGCATCCGACGCCGTCAAAGAATTCACCGATGACAATTTCGACGCCGAAGTTCTAAACGCCGACGGCGTCGTGCTGGTCGATTTTTGGGCGCCGTGGTGTGGCCCTTGCCGCCAGATCGCCCCGATGATCGAAGAACTTGCCGCCGCGAACAGCGGCGTCAAGATCGGGAAGCTCAACATCGACGACAACCCGTCCGCCGCCCAGCGGTTTGGCATCAACAGCATCCCGACGTTGTTGCTGTTCAAGGGGGGCGAGGTCGCCGAGAGCTTCGTCGGCGTGCGCCCCAAATCGGCGCTCCAGGAAGCGCTCGATTCGGCCGTCAGCGCCTGAGCCGGGTTGGCGAGTTTCCCGGTTGAGATCGATCGTCGCGGGCGGCGGACTGGCAACGGTTCGTCGCCCGTTTTGCTTGACCGGCTGGCTCCGCGTTGGGCGGGCAGGGAAACCACGGAGAGAGAAGGGTGTTTTGTCGAGGAGAGGGGGGGCCGAGGGGAGCCGCGAGGGCCTTGCCCTTGCGATCGGATAGGCTGACCCGCTAATCTGCATAGGTTATCAAGAACGAACGGATCGCCGAAACGGAAACGGTCTCGCCCGAGGCTCCCGGTTTCCACCGCTCAACGCGCGTTAAGCCGGAGGGGTGGAGGATTGCGGGTTCGAGGCGGTCGGTTTCGGTGGCGGCGAGATCTCTGCGGGCTGGCATAGGGTGCCTCCAGCGGAGGGGACTCGGTGGAGTCCCGCGAGGCTTCTGCCGTGAATCCCATCCTCCGAAAGATCAATCAGCGCCATGTCCGACTCGAAAGCGGTAGCCCAGGCGGAAGTGAAGAAGCAGCTCGGTGAACTTCAGCATTCGGTCGACCACGACGTCGACTCGGCGGAGACACAGGAATGGCTGTCGTCGCTCGACTATGTGCTCAAGAGCAAGGGGGCCGATCGGGTTCGGTTCCTGATCGAGCAGCTTCGTGATCGGGCGGCCAAGGAAGGGGTGCCGTTGGCGGCTGACACCAACACGCCGTACATCAACACGATCCCGGTCGGGGAGCAGTCGGCGTTCCCCGGGAATCGCGAATTGGAGCGGAGGATCAAGTCGATCATTCGCTGGAACGCGATGGCGATGGTGGTCCGCGCGAATAAGCGGGCGGGCGGGGTCGGGGGTCACATCAGCACCTTCGCGTCGAGCGCGACGCTGTATGAAGTCGCGTTCAACCACTTTTTCCGCGGCCGAGGCGAAGACGGGTACTCGGGGGACATCATCTATTTTCAGGGGCACGCCTCGCCGGGGATGTACAGTCGGGCATTCTTGGAAGGCCGGCTGACGGAGGAGCACCTCGACAATTTCCGGCGGGAGCTCGCCCCGGGGGGAGGCCTTAGCAGCTATCCGCACCCGTGGTTGATGCCCGGGTTTTGGGAATACCCGACCGTGTCGATGGGGCTCAGCCCGATCATGGCGATCTACCAGGCGCGGTTTAACGAATACCTTCGCGACCGGGGGCTGAAAGATACGTCGGGCCAGCGGGTGTGGGCGTTTCTGGGGGACGGCGAATGCGACGAGCCGGAGACGCTTGGGGCGATCGGGTTGGCGGCCCGAGAGAAGCTGGACAACTTGGTGTTCGTGATCAATTGCAACCTGCAGCGGCTCGACGGCCCGGTCCGCGGCAACGGGAAGATCATCCAGGAGCTCGAGTCGATTTTCCGCGGGGCGGGTTGGAACGTGATCAAGGTCGTGTGGGGCGACGATTGGGACCAATTGCTCGCTCGCGACACGACCGGCTTGTTGGCCAAGCGGATGAACGAGGTTGTCGACGGCCAGTACCAGAAGTACACGGGGATGCCCGGGAGCTACATCCGCGAACACTTCTTCGGCAAGTACCCGGAACTGCTTGAGCTGGTGAAGAATTACAGCGACGAGCGGCTGGAGAAGTTGCGTCGCGGCGGGCACGACCCGGAGAAGGTCTACGCGGCGTACAAGCAGGCGACCGAGTCCGCCAACGGCAAGCCGACGGTGATCTTGGCCAAGACCGTCAAGGGTTACGGTCTCGGCGAGGCGGGGGAGGGTCGGAACGTCGCCCACAACCAAAAGAAGATGAACGAGGCGGAACTGCTCGAGTTCCGCACCCGGTTCGGGATCCCGATCAGCGACGAAGAGGTCGGCAAGGCGCCGTTTTACAAGCCGCCGGAAACGAGCCAGGAGATCAAATATTTACGGGAGCGACGCGAGGCGTTGGGCGGCTATGTCCCGTCGCGGCCGACGAAGCACCCGACGATGGAGGTGCCGACCCTGGACGAGTACCGCAAGGTGATCGGGAAGCTCGAGAACAAGGAGATCAGCACGACGTTTGCGGTCGTGCAGATCTTGATCGCGTTGTGCCGCGATAAGAACATCGGCAAGCACATCGTCCCGATCGTCCCGGACGAATCACGGACGTTTGGGATGGAGGGGATGTTCCGCCAATTCGGGATCTACGCGCATTCGGGCCAGCTTTACGAGCCGGTCGATAGCGAGGTCATTTCGTATTACAAGGAAGCGAAAGACGGCCAGATCTTGGAGGAGGGGATCACCGAGGCGGGGTCGATGAGTTCGTTCAACGCCGCCGGGACCGCCTACAGCGCCCACGGGATCAACATGATCCCGTTCTACATCTACTACAGCATGTTCGGGTTTCAGCGGATCGGGGACCTGATTTGGGCCGCGGCAGACATGCGGGCCCGCGGGTTCTTGGTTGGCGGCACGGCCGGGCGGACGACGCTCAACGGCGAGGGGCTACAGCACCAGGACGGTCACAGTTTGCTCAACGCGATCGCCTTTCCGACGGTCCGAGCCTATGACCCCGCGTTCGCGTACGAGGTCGTCGTGATCGTCATGGACGGGCTCCGCCGGATGGTGCAGGACGACGAGGATTGCATTTACTACATCACCGCCGAGAACGAGCCGTACACCCATCCGTCGATGCCGGACGGGTGCGAGGAGGGGATCATCAAGGGGATGTATCGGTATCAAAGCCGCGACGTCGAAGGGGCGCGGGCGCGTGTCCAGCTGTTCGGAAGCGGGGCGATCCTGAACGGTGTCCTCCGGGCCCAGGAGATCTTGGCGGAGAAGTACCAAATCGCCAGCGACGTATGGAGCGTGACGAGTTACACCCAGCTCCGCCGCGAGGCCGAAGCGTGTCAACGTTGGAACCTGTTGCATCCGACCGAGACGCCCCGTCGGAGTTATCTCGAAGAGCAGCTCGAGGGGGCCGAGGGCCCGTTCATCTCGGCCAGCGATTACGTGCGTGCGTTGGGCGAACAGCTGACCCAGTGGATTCCTGGCGATTATTTCGTGCTGGGGACCGACGGGATGGGGCGGAGCGAGACCCGCGAGGCGTTGCGCCGGCACTTCGAGGTGGATGCCGAGTCGGTCACGATCGCGACCCTCAGCCGGCTTAGCAAATCGGGAGTGTTTTCGGCGGACGAGGTCGCCGCCGCGATCCGCGACTTGGACTATGACGCCGACAAGCCCGACCCGTACTTTGCTTAGCAGGGCACGAGCTTTGCTCAGCAGGGCACGAGCACGAGAAGCCCCCGCGGGAGCACGAGAAGCCCTCACGGGAGCACGAGAAGCCCTCACGGGAGCACGAGAAGCCCCCGCGGGAGCACGAGAAGCCCTCACGGGAGCACGAGAAGCCCCCGCGGACGTGCTCCCGCGGAGGACGCGTCGCGGATTGTCCGTTGACGATCGGCCGTGTCAGCCCTTTTGACGTCTCTGATTAACCTACTTTCCCCTCACCCATCTCCGCGACATCTATGGCTACCGAAGTTAAGCTCCCCGAACTGGGTGACGGCATCGAATCTGGCGACGTGCTCGAAGTGTTCGTCTCGGTCGGTGACGTGATCTCCGAGGGCCAAGACATCATCGAGATGGAAACCGACAAGGCGACGGTTCCCGTGCCGGCATCGACGGGAGGCAAGGTCGTGAAGATCAACGTCAGCGAAGGGGATTCGGTGCCGATCGGTGGCGTGTTGTTGGAGGTCGAGGCGGCTGAGGGGGCGTCCGCTTCGGAGGGCGAACCGGCCGACGATTCGGGTGATTCGGCATCGGCCACGGCGGAGTCGGGTCAGGCATCGGGCGACGCCGGGGACGCGGCCAAGGCAGAGGCAGCCAAGGCAGAGGCGGGCGAGGCAGAGGCGTCGGCCCAAGAGACGAAGCCGGAGGACGCCGCGGCGAAAGCGGACGCGGACTCCGAGCCGGCGGAAATTTCGGAAACTCCCGCGGCTTCCGGTGCGAACGCGAGTCCGGCCGCGAAACCGAAGACGCCGGCCCGAGC
>JAWLFY010000034.1:0-37873 GCA_041685355.1 Pirellulaceae bacterium
AGCATCGATCAGCATACTTCATTCAACATTCGGACATCGCAGCGATGCCTGAAAAAACCTCGCCGACGCCAGCCCGCAAGCCACTAAAATCGCGGAAGGGCCTTTCCGAAAAGGGGACAGACCCTCCCTTGGTTCGAATTGGCCCGAGGCGGTTGCGGCGATCGAGAAAAATCCCTTGCCGATCGCTCGGCCACGGAGAATAATGAGCAGATCGGGTCGCGGTGACGCGCCGCGACGACACTTCCGAACGTTCGCCCGTCCCTTCTGTTGGCACTCGGGCGTGGCGGCGTCGAACCCCATTTTGAAAGGAGGTGATCAAGTGGAATCATGCTGTTTTGGCCAACGGGGTGGTAACCCGTAGCGAAAGCCGGCGGGCCGATGTTACGGCACGGCCACCCCACTCGCGATCATCTCTTTGGCGTCGTCGGTGACACACCGTCGCCGCCTCATCAGGCGAAACGCGAGACTTGTCCCGTCCGTCGAGGTTCACCTTGTCCTCGACGGGCGGGTTTTTTTGCGCCCCCAGGTTCCCCGGCGATGCCTGGCCTTCTCCCGTGCCACGAAAGTGTTCCCGCGCGCTGAGGCACTTCCGGGCGTTTCAGCAGCATACGGGACCTGAGCTCGGGCCCGCAGGCTTGGAAACGGGGCCCGCAGGCTTGGAAACGGGGCCCGCAGGCTTGGAAACGGGGCCCGCAGGCCTGCGAACGGGGCTCGCTGCTTTTTGACAACTTGCATAGACTTAAATGCTGTCGTTGAAGATCGATCCCCGTTCCCCGTCTCGCGTCGACCATGGCCGCAAACGAGCAAGACATCTACGAAGAACACGTCCTCGACCACTACGAGGACCCCTATCACCGGGGACCGCTGGAAACGGCGACCCACGAACACGAAGGGAAGAATCCCCTGTGCGGGGACGTCATCCAGATTCACTTACGGCTTTCGCCGGAGGGACGGGTCGACGAGGCTTGGTTCGAGGGAGAGGGGTGCGTGATCAGCCAAGCGTCCGCCTCGATGTTGACCGAAAAGGTCGAAGGGAAAACGCTCGAGGAGGTGAAAGGTTTCTCGGCGGATGAGATGCTCGCGCTGTTCGGCCCGCGGCTGACCCCGAACCGCCAAAAATGCTGCCTTCTCTCCTGGAAGGTGTTGCAGGGGGCGCTGCATGCTCCGATCGACGGAGACTCAGCGGCCGGAGACGGGGAGGATTTAGGTGACGACGGCCCGAGTTTTG
Source organism: Pirellulaceae bacterium (assembly GCA_041685355.1). GTDB lineage: Bacteria > Planctomycetota > Planctomycetia > Pirellulales > Pirellulaceae > JAWLFY01. Next base: position 1,229 of record JAWLFY010000034.1, read on the forward strand.
GCGGGCCCAATTTTGGCGGGCCCAGTCTGGGAGAAGAATCATGAGCCGGGAGACCGTCGTCGACGCTTCAACCGTTTCGGACCCTTGGCCGCTCGACGCGAATCGGTACCGCGAAGATTTTCCGATCCTCAGTCGGTCGGTCGCCAGCGGGGCCGCGTTGGCGTATTTGGACAACGCCGCGAGCACGCAGCGTCCCACGAGCGTGATCGAATCGATCTCGGATTGTTATCGCCGCTACTACGCGAACGTCCACCGCGGAATCCACACCCTAAGCGAAGAAGCGACCGAGGCTTACGAACGGGCTCGCCGAACGGTCGCATCGTTCATTCAGGCCCCCTCGCCGCGGGAGGTGATCTTCACGGCAGGCACGACGGCGGCGATCAATACGGTCGCCAGGTCGTGGGGTGACCAGAACGTCGTTGCCGGTGACGTGATCCTGCTACCGATTTCGGAACACCACGCGAATATCGTCCCGTGGCACCAATTGGCCGAACGGACGGGTTGCCGCGTCGAGTTCCTGCCGCTCGGGGAGGACTTTCAAATCGCCGATCAGGTCCTCACCGAGGCGCTCGAGCGGTATCGACCGAAAATGCTCGCGTTCGCCGCGGTGAGCAACGTTCTTGGGACCGAATACCCGGTCGCCCGTTGGACCCAGATTGCCCATCGCCACGACGCGGTGGTACTCGTCGATGCGGCCCAGGCCGCGCCCCACCAACCGATCGACGTTCGCGAGTGGAACGCTGACTTCGTCGTCTTCAGCGGGCACAAGGTGTGCGGACCGACCGGGATCGGCGTGCTGTTCGGCAAGGTCGATTGGCTCGAGAGCATGCCTCCCTTCCTGGGCGGCGGGTCGATGATTCACCGGGTCACGACCGACGGGTTTGAACCCGCGGAGCTGCCGGAAAAGTTCGAGGCGGGGACGCCACCGATCGCCGAGGCGATCGGGCTCGAAGCCGCCGTCCAGTACTTGCAGGCGATCGGGACCGACCGGATTCATGCCTACGAGCAACGGTTATGCCGGCGAGCCGAGGAGGGACTGCGGGCGATCGACGGCGTGACGATTTACGGGCCCGATTGCGAGCGAAAGGCGGGGATCGTGAGCTTCACCGTCAAGGGAGTCCACGCTCACGACATCGCACAACACTTGGACACCCGCGGTGTGGCCGTGCGTGCCGGGCACCACTGCACGATGCCGCTACACGACGCCCTCGGGATCTCGTCAACCGCGCGGGCGAGCTTCTACTTTTACAACACCCCGGACGAAGTCGATCGGTTGGTCGAAGGTGTCGGCGAAGTGAGCGCGAAATTCGCTCCCACCGGCCGCCGCCGACGTCCTCGAGCCGAGTGAAGGTCGGCCCCCTTTTCGGATCGGCACTCAGATGTAGAACATCGTCGACTCGCCGTGCCGACACCGCTCGACAAGGTCGCCGAGCGTCGTCGCGGCGAGGATCTGTCGGGAACTCGCGGAGGCCCGTTCCCAGACCGCCCCGAGCAGTTCCCCTTCCGCCGTCGAGTTGGTTTCCGTTTTTCCCCGCCCCTCTTGGCAGCCGACCGCTTCGGCAATGTCCAACAGCGTGAGCTGGTCGGGGTCAACGGTCAATCGATAGCCGCCTTGGCTTCCTCGCGAACTGTCGACCCATCCGACCGCTCGTAGCGTCCGCAAGATTTGCGTGAGGAACGGGCCGGGGATGCCGTGTCGCCCGGTAATCTCCGCCGCCGCGACCGGCGTCGGGTCGTCACGCCGAAGCGCGAGCTCGAGCAACGCGAGACAGGCGTAATGGACGCGTGCCGAAATCACCATGGGGCGAAGTCCGAAACGTGGACCGCTTTCACGAGGGACGCAGCTTTCACGAGGAATGCAGGCCGCATTCGGTTTTCTGGAATCCGCTCCATCGGCCCGCCCGCTCGTCCTCCCCGGCGAGGACCGCGCGGGTGCAAGGCCAGCACCCGACGCTCGGATAGCCGCGGTCGTGAAGCGGGTTGTAAGGGATCTCCTCTTTGCTGATCAGCGACCACACGTCACGCTTGGTCCAATTCGCCAGCGGGCTGACTTTGACGAGTTGGAACTTCTTGTCCCAACCGACGATCGGGGCCTTCGCACGGTCGGGGCTTTGGTCCCGCCGAATCGCGCTGGCCCAACCGTACCACCCCCGCACGGCTTCGTGCAGCACGCGGAGCTTGCGGTCAAAGCAGCACCGGTTCGGATCGGTCTTGTAAAGCGGGCCGCCGTGGGCCGCTTCATACGCCTCGACCGATAATTCCGGAAACTTGTACGCGACCTCGATCCCGTATCGCTCACGGACCCGTTCCCGGAGCTCGAGAGTTTCGTCGAACTGATAGCCCGTTTCCAGGTTGAAGACGGGGGTCTCCGGGGCGACCTCGGCGAGCATGTGGAGGATCGCCATCCCTTCGGGACCGAACGCGGTCGCCATCGTGAATCGGGGAGCGAACCGGTCGATGGCCCAGCGAAGGATCTGTTGAGGTGTTGCCGATTCGAGTGACTCGCTGGCCGCGGCCAGATCGGCCATGAGCTCGTCGGTCGGCACCAGCGGTGGGTCCGCCGCGAGCGCCCCGCGGGGCGTGTCGTCGGCGATCGTGTAGAGCGGGAGCGATTTCTTTGTCGGGTCGTCGCGGTCGGCCCCCGCGGTGCTGGGGCCCCCCGATGTGCCGGGTCGTGACATCGTCGGCCTCGGGGATCGTGCGGCGTTCATGAAGTGTCACCTCGTTGATTTGTGACCAGAGTGCCTGAATCATACAATCGTGATCACTTTAGTCAACAATGGGAATCGGGTTTGCGGCGGACGGAATTGAGCGTTTTTAGGGCGATTTCTGCGAGACGACTCGAATCCGGCTCCGGAAACGGGGGCAGAATTCGACCGTCCCGCCGGAGGTGTCTAAACTGATGGATCGAACCGATTTCACCGACGAAACGAACCGCACGATGAATCATGCGAAGCTGACCAGCGGCGAGTTGACGACCGAGGCGGTCGCCCCGAGCCGAAGAACCCGATCGTTTCGCCAGCTCGTCTCTGTCTGTCGCGAAGCGAACTCGCGATGGTCGACCGCGGCCGTTGCGACCGTGCCCAATGCGACCGTGCCCGATGCCACCGTGCCCGATGCCACCGTGCCCGATGCGACCGTGCCCGATGCGACCGTGCCCGATGCCACCGTGGCCGGTGCGATCGCGGCCGTTGCGATCGCGGCCGCGTGCCTGTTGAGTTCGCATGCGGCGGTGGCGGACACCGTCGAGATTTCGGGGGGAGGTCACGTGGCGAGCGAAGCCGTGGTGCGGAAATCGCCCGAAGGTGAACGGGCCTACGTCGCGGCTCGGCTCGATGATGACCTGTGGGTGAAGCTCCCCGAAAGCCGGGTGAGCCGAGTGGTGAGCTCGCGCGATCTGGCCGAGTATCGTCGGCGGGTCGAGATCGCCGGCGACGACCCGGCACTCCATTTCGAGTTGGCTCGGTGGTGCAAACTGCAAACTTCGCTACCGCTTAGCGACCAGTACCGCTACCACCTCCGCCGGGTGATCGAACTCGACCCGGACCACTCGAAAGCACGCGCGGTGCTCGGTTACGTCCGGCACGAGGGTGAATGGCAAAAGTTCGCCGATGTCAAACGGGCGGAAGGGATGATCAGCGTGTCGGGGCGTTGGGTGGTCCCCGAGGCGGAAACGCTCCGGCGTCAGGCGGAAGAGACGGAAGTGGCGTCGAAGCGATGGGGCAAAGAGGTGATTCGGCTTCGCAAAATGGCGGAGCGTGGCAACCAAGATGGCTGGACGGCGCTTCAAGAGATCGAGGACCCGCTCGCGTCATGGGCCGTCGCCCGCGAGCTGAAAGATTCTCGCGATAACCAATCCCAGCGACGCCAGCTTCGGCGACTGTGGGTGCAGTTGCTGGGGCGATTCAAGACCGCGGTGTCGGTCGAGGCGTTGACGTTGGCCGTCTTGGAAGAGCCGGACTCGGTGATCCGTGACTTGGCGATCGAACAACTCAAGGAGTACGGCGAAAGCTCGGCGATCGCGACGTTCGTCCCCATGCTCGCGTCGAACAAGGAGGGCACCGTCACGGCGGCGGCGGCGGCGCTCGTCGAGTTCGACCCGCAACCCCGGTTGGCGATGCGGCTGGTCGACGCGTTGGTGACCGAGCACAAGCGAGTGATCCAGCCGGGCCCCGGGACCCAAGTCGGATTTTCGAACCTCGGGGGGGGCGGGATGACGACCGGCGGGAAGGCGAAGGTGGTCAAGCGGGCCCAGAAAAATCCCGACGTGCGGTCGCTGTTAAAAGCGATCGAGCCGGGGGTCGATTACGGATACGACCAGGACCGGTGGCGGCGATACTTCGCCGATAAGTGGTCCGTCTTTAGCGGTGACCTCCGCCGCGACCCATGAGCCGGCTCACTCCCGAGTCGTGAACAGACTCGACAGTCGACTGTCGAATTGGCCGCGAGTCATCACAAGATCGATGCCGGCTTGCCGCGCGTCTCGCAACCGTTCGGCCTGGACATGTGGCCCATAGGCGAGCGTCACCGGCGGCGGCGAAAGGCTCGCCGCCCAGCTGACCGCGTCGCTGGTCAGTCCCGCACGGGTCGCCAAATCGACGACGACGAAACGGACCGAACCGCCCCTCGCATCCGGTCCCGGGCTCGTGTCGCCGTCAGGACTCGCGGCGGAACCGTGACCCTCCCCGGCGGGCGAATCCTCGCGGGTGGGCGAATCCTCGCGGGGCAAACGACCGGCAAGCCGAAACGCGAGCCCGGCATTCTCGGCCGCCCCACGGACCCGCGACGCGAACATCAGATCACCCGATAAAAACCAAACGACGCCAGGTTCTGCTTCAGAAGAGTTCATGATCGCCTCGTGCTCGGCAAGTTCTGCGATTCGTCGTTTCCCTCATCGTTTTCCCTGCGTCATCGTCGACGGGCAAAGCCGGTTCAACCACGGCGTTCGACCTCCCCTTTCATGAACGCCAAACCTTCGCTGGCGAGGGTCAATTCGTCACGGAACATCCGTCGCCAAATTTTGGTCGCCGCGGCGATCTCGGGGAGTGCCAGCCCGAACGCTTCGATCACAAGCCAACCGTCGTAGCCCGTCTCGTGGATCGCGTCGAAATTCGCCTGCCAATTGACCCCGCCGGCGCCGGGGGTGCTGCGATCGTTCTCGCTGATGTGAATATGGACCAGCTTGTCGCCGCCGACCCGGATCGCTTCGCGGACGTCCTTCTCTTCGATGTTGCTATGGAACGTGTCATACATCATCCCGCACGCCGGATGATCGACTTCACGGACCAGCGCGGCCGAATCGGCGTGGCAATTCAGGAAGTAGCATTCGAACCGGTTGAGGGCTTCGACGCCGAGTTGTACGCCGACTTTGCCCGCGTGCTCCGCCGTTTGTCGCATGCTATCGACGCCCCATTTCCATTCGTCGTCCGTCCGCCCGCTCCCGGAAAAGACGCCGATGGCGGAGTGGTACGGGCCGACGAGCGTCTCCGCCCCGACCGCGGCACAACAATCAAGCGTTTTCTGATTCAACTCGACCCCTTTGGCGCGGATCGCCGGGTCGGGGGAGATCGGGTTGTCGTCCTCGTTGCGGATCGTGACGGCTGTCCGCCGCAGCCCGAGGTCGTCCAGTCGCCGTCCGAGCGCCGCGTAGTCGAGGTCGAGGTTGAACATCGGCAGCTCGACACCGTCAAAACCGATCTCCTTGAGCCGCTGGCAGGTGGGCAACAGTTCGTCGGTGACTTCGCCCGACCACAACAACAGGTTCATGCCGTACTTCATCGGCTTCTCATTCGCTTGGGGGATTCGGCGGTTCAGGGGGGGAAAGCAGTTCGTCTCGGCGGGCTTCGACCAAGTCTTGGGCGGCGGGGAGCCAACCACCGACCGCGGCGGGGAGATCGGCCAAACCGACCCGCCGCATCACTTGGTTAAGCCGGAACAAGAGTTTGTCGTGATCGGTGTAGTCGTACAAGAACCGGGCATCGATGAACCGCCGGATCAACCCGGCGAGCCCCGTCACCGATCGGCCGGTGATCGCCGCGACGCAGCCTTCCACCTTGACCTGGTCGACCTCCTCGAGCGACGCGTAGTACCGGTCGGCGACAGTCGGGTCGTCACGGATCCAGAACGCGTCGAGAAACATCTCGACGAGAATGTGCCCCACAAAGCTGGGGCGAAACCCTTCATCGCCCGGAAGCCGCTCGCGGAGCTGGACGGCGAGTTCGAGGTTGGTTTCGGCGAACGCCCGCGTCCCGTGGAACCAGCGGTCGTCCTCGTGGTGCCGGATGACCCCGGCGGCGATCTGTCGAAGGACCTGATCGTCACTGTCGAGATGCGGGCGAGCCCCTCGGCTACGTGCGCGGACGCGACGGTCCAACACCGACAGCCAATCGGGAATCGCCGTCCCGACGACAACGGGCGGGGTTTCGAGATGATCGATCGCGTGACTCAGAAAATTCATCGCCCTAGTCTACCCGGATCGGTTCGAGAGGAACCGGGGGGACAGGCCGCAGCGGCCGACGAATCGGGATCACCGGTGCGACCGGCGCGGTCCCGTCGTCCGGGTCTCGATCGCACCAGCCGGACACGTTTTCCACGAGTGCGTGCGGGGCAAGGTGCAACGATTGAGCGACCCGCCCGCCAACTCCCCACACCGTCCCGACCCGACCGTGACCTCTGCCGACGAAGAATCCGCGTCCGGTTTCCGCGCCGACTCGCTCGCCCTCGGGATGGTGATCATGTTGGCGCTGACGATCGTGCAACGGGGCGTCGGCTTTCTCCGTGGGATCTGGTTCTGTCGGTTGCTCGACGATACCGACCTCGGCCGCTGGGCGATGGCGTTCGGCTTCATCACGCTGATCACCCCGGTCCTACTGTTCGGCATCCCAGGGTCGCTCCCGCGGTACGTCGAGCACTTCCGCATCCGGGGCCAGCTCCCGGCGTTTCTCCGCCGAGTGTTGCTGGCGACCGTCGCGTGCGGGTCGATCGCGATCCTCGCGACGGCGATCCTCCCCGACTGGTTCGGGTGGCTGATCTTTCTGGAGCCCCAAGATCGGCGTCTGGTTCAAGCGGTCGCGGCGGCGATGGTCGCGACGATCGCGTTCAACTTCGTGAACGATTTGAACGCGTCGCTTCGTCAGGTCCGTGTCGTGTCGTTGATGCAGTTCATGCAAGGGGTCGGATTCACCTTCGGCGGAATCGGTTGGCTCGCCGGCGGCGGAGGCTTTGTGGGGCTGGTCGTCACGTTCGCCGTGACGACCTTGTTGGCCACCGCCCCGGGACTCGTGTCGCTCCGCCGCGGGTGGGGTGGACTGCCTCCCGCGACGACCCCACTCGACACCCGCGCGATGTGGCGGCGGTTGATCCCCTACGCCGCCGCGCTCTGGATGATGAACTTGCTCGGAAACGTCTTCGAACTGTCGGACCGATCGATGATCTTGCACTTCACCCCGGGGGGCGGCCAAGCCGGACAGTCGGCGGTCGGTCAGTTCCACAGCGCACGGATCTTCCCCGAGTTGCTCCTGAGTCTGGCGTCGATGGTCAGCGGAGTCCTGTTGCCGTACATGGCAGCCGATTGGGAAACGGGACGGTTCGACGCCGTCCGCCACCGGTTGCGCCGGGTATTGCTGGCCGCCTCGGTGGTCTGCACCCTCGGCGGGGCCGCCGTGCTCTGGCTCTCGCCGTGGCTGTTCGGGACGTTGCTGCAAGGCCGATACCGCGAGGGGATGGACCTGTTGCCCGCAGCGTTCGTGTTCTGCAGTTGGTCGGCGCTGATCGCGATCGCTCAGGATTACCTGTGCGTCGTGGAGCGGGCAAAGTTGGTCGCGATCGCGCTCGCGATCGGCCTCATCGCGAATCTCGGACTGAACGCCTGGCTGATCCCGATCTGGGGCTTGCCGGGGGCCGTGACCGCGACGCTGATCGCCAACGCTGTCGTCGGGGCGGGAGTATGGGTCGGGATGGTCGCCTGTGGCTACGGCGTCGACCGCTCGACAGCCTTCGTCGCGATCCTCCCCGCGACACTGCTGGCGGGACCCGCCGTTTCGGTGATCGCCGTGGCGGTGACCTTGATGGCTAGCGCGCAGGCACGCGTCTGGGTCGCCGAGTCCGTCGAGTCGCTCGACGCCTGGATCACTCGACCCCGTCGCTCTGAAACGACCTAACCCAACGTCGGTGAGTGGCCTCCAGCGATTCCACCACACGGAGGACTTCGTCCGGTTCGTACGGGTCGTGCTCCAGTTCGTGTTCGAGTGCTTCAAGCTTCTTTCGAATCAAGTAACCCTGCATCCGTTGGTACGGACGGACTTCGCCCCGACGTAAAAAAGTCCCCACCTCCAGCTTGCGACTCCAATCTTCCCACCGGTTGAGCCAGAAAAGGGCATTTTCGACACGGCCAGTGCGGGCAGCCGATAAAGTCTCCACACGAACGATCCGGACCTCCTCCAGCGTTTCTTCAGCCGACGGATAATAGGCGTAACACATCACGACGCTGACCCCAATCAGCCCGACCAGCAGGGTCGCCCCGACCAAACGTGGCGAGACGATCGGATCGTGAAATCCGCCCACCCTCTCGAAATCCCCCACGCCGAACTCCCCCACGCCGGACGCCGCATCGACCACTTTCGACCCGTGCGATACTTCGACACCCGTCATGCGGCACACCAAACCGGCGACGAGGAGCATCGACAACAAGCCGACCGCGACACGCTCGCCGAACTCGACTCCGTCGACGACCTTCATCGCGGTCGCCGACGGCGAAAACGAACGGAGGTCTTGGATCGGGTTGGTGTAAATGTCGAACGCGTGAGTATGTCCCGCAGGCTCCACCCCATGCGGCATCAGCGGGCGATTGATCGCATAACCGATCCCGAGCACGATCGCCACCGTGGACAGAAGCCAAATCGTTACCGGACGGCGGCCGAAACGCCTTCCCATCCAGATCACCGTTGCGACGTTGACCCCCGTCCCGAGCACCAACAGCACGAAGGCGGCGCCCGGCGAGTTGGCATGTTGGAACATCATCCCCAGTTGGCTCATCGCCAACATCGGGGTCGCGTACGCGGGGAGCGCGACCGCGGTCATCGTCGCCGGGGCCCTCCAATCGTCTCGCTCCACCGCCGTTTGCATCGACGCGAACGGCAACAACATCCCGAGCACAACCAAGCCGCTCACCCCGACGATCGCCCATCCGCCGACCGGGCCGGCGAGTTGACGGACGACGTACACCGCGATCGCACGTAACCGCTCGATCCCGATCACGGTCACGTCATCGTTCGATCCCCCCTCAGCCGCCCTATCCATCTCGTCCGACGCCCCCGATCGGCGTCGGTCCCAAAGCCATCCCACCGCGGTCACGACCACCAGCGATCCGAACGCGAACATCAAGATCACCAGCGGCCGCGAAAGCGTCATCCCGTAAAGTAGCGAGAGCGGGTTGAACAGCGGTGCGGATAACGCGAACGCGGTCAGCGCCCCCGGCTTGACCCGCGCCCGAACCATCTCGACCAAGATCGGCAACACGCCGATCGAACAGACCGGGAGCAACATCCCGACCAACCAAGATTGCGGGATCGAACGGGCCGATTCGCCGCCGAAGACCTGACGAATCCCAGCCCCACCGAAGTAGAACCGGAACACGGCGGCGATCAGCAAACCGACCAGCAACGTCGGGGTCGCGGTGATCCCGCCTTCCACCGCCCGTGTCACACCGCCCGCGATGCCTCTTACAAACCATTCACCCATCGTTTCCCCCCCCTGCCAACCCGATCTCCGACGCTCCCTGCCCCACCTGATCACCGGCGTTTCCCGCCCGTTCGCTTTCGATCCCGACGCGGGTCGCCGGGGACGGTGCCCCGCCACCAAGGTTGTCGTCAGGTGCTCGGTCGATGGCGACCAGTCGGCTTGAAACTTCGTCGATCCGCTCGGCCAACCCCGAGGCGCGGTCCAGGTTTGCCTCGGTCCATCTCCCGCGGTCCGACTGCAAACGCCGCGACAGCGATTCGGCCGCCTCGTCGATCGGGATCCACTCCGATTCGGTGAGGTCGGAATCGGCGGCGACCTCCGGGGCCCAGCTCACCAAGTCGCTCAGTTCGCGACCGACGATCTCGTCTCCCCCGCTTCGTTCGCGAAGCGTTCCGATCCGCCGCGTGATCTTCAACGCCAGATCCGGAAGGCCATCGGGCCAATGATCTGGCGTTGTGTGGTCGACGTCATGATGCGAACGCTTGTCCGAGTCCTCGCCCGTTTCGCATCCCCCGACCGGAAGTAACAGCAACAACGCGACGGTGGCGATTCCCCGCCACGCCAGGTTCGGGTGACCGAATCGCGTCGGAACGTCGCAACGATATGGGGCAATCATCCGCCGTGGCCTTTCATCTCTCATCGGTACTCCGGGGTGGCGACCGCCCCCAAGATCTCCTCGATCACGTCGCCGACTTCCCCCTGCGAAGTCAGCAGACGGACCGCGAGCGTCGGCCGAGCCACATGGACGACGTCGCTGGGGGTCACGAAGGGACGACCTTGAAGGACCGCCCAAGCCTGAGCCATCCGTTGCCAGTGCAGCATGCCGCGGGGGCTGACCCCCAGCAGAATCGACGGGTGCGTCCGTGTCGCTTCGACAAGATCGACCAAGTAGTCTTGGACTCGCGGATGCACCACCACCGACGTGACGCCCGCTTGCAACGATTCGAGCTCCGACAGCGATAACGCCGGGTCGTCACGATCGGGTGTCGCGTCCGTCCCGGTCGCCGCCCGCAGGATCCCGAGCTGAGCTTCACGGTCGGGATACCCGAGTTCCAACTTCAACATGAAGCGATCGAGCTGTGCCTCGGGCAAAGGATACGCGCCGTGCGAATCGATCGGGTTCTGCGTCGCGATCACGAAGAACGTCTTCGCGAGAGACCGGGCGACCGCGTCGATCGTGACCTGACGCTCCGCCATCGCCTCCAGCAACGCGCTCTGCGTCCGCGGCGTCGTCCGGTTCAGCTCGTCCGCCAGCAATACGTCGGCGAATACCGGTCCGGGCAGAAATTCGAACTCGCGTGTCTTCTGGTTGAACAGGTTGAACCCCGTGACGTCGGTGGGCAGCAAATCGGGCGTGCACTGCACGCGGGCCAACTTCCCGCCCAAGCACGCCGCGATCGCCTTCGCCAACGACGTCTTCCCGGTCCCCGGCAAGTCATCGAGCAGAAGGTGGCCGCGAGCAAGCAGGCACGCGATCACCAACTCGATCTGCGCGGACTTGCCGAGCAGCACCCGGTTCAGCCGCGTTCGAAGCAGTTTCAGCTTATCTCCCACGGCGCGGTCGGCGGGAGGAGAGACCGATAGCGTCTTCATTCGACAGATCCTGACTCGGTCGGCCGTCCGGCCGATCGAAAAAATTGCGTCGTCATGTGGGTCACCAAGTAGTCCGCCGCGGCTCGCCACCCCCCTGGCTCCGCTACCGTTCCGCCGCCAAACACCAACCGATCGGCCGCGTCACAAAAGTCCCGACAGCGATCGGCAACCGCCCCGTCAATGCCGGCAACCGACAACATCCAGTCGCGCTGGGTTATCCCCTCCGACCGAGGCACCCGCGCCAGACGGGCCCGGCACTCCAGCAACCAGAGCAACAGCCGCAATCGCGATCGCGCGGCGAAAGGACGCGAAAGCCCCCACATCAACCGCAACCAAACCTCGACCCAGATCACCCGGGTGCGAACCAGCAGGATCAACAGCGCCCCGGCAACGACAGGGATCGGCCACCACGCCGCGGCGAACCGTTTCGCTCGCAGCCAAAGCGACGGTCGGTAGTTAGGCGATGCGTAACCGGGCGTCGGCTCGATCTCGATCCAGCGACCGTCCGCCATTCTTGCCTCGACCCAAACGTGCACATCCTCCGGGCCGATCCCGGCGTGCCCCTGAACGACGTCGAAGCCGCTCTGGGGCACGTAAAAACCGGTGACCAACCGAGTCTCCATGCCGATCGCCTGCCCCATCACCGCCGCCGCGGTCGCGAACAGATGGTCACCGCCGCGACGACGCTTCAGAAACACGTCGAGCGGATCGTCGCTCAGCGTCTCGGTGTCACGATCGAACGTGAATTCCGTCCGCAACCGCGACACGATTCGCATCAATCTTTCATAACGGCTACCGCCGTCTCCTCCCCATCGACTCGCGAGTCGCCGCGCCTCGTCGATTCCCGCGGTCGCCCCGGACGCGGGGGATGACTCGGAAAGCGACCTGCCAGCAAACGCCGCGGGCCGCAACAACTCGTCCTCGGCGGGCCGGTTCGCGACCATGCGGATCACGGTCAACGGCGGAATCTTGCTGCGGCCCGGCATCGAAAGCGAACCGTCCGGTTCGGTGCCGAAAAAATCTGCCCGCTCGACGTCGCGAATATGAACCGCCGCGGTCAGCATCGGCGCCGGCACCCGGATCGAATCGAGCCGAATCACCTTGAGCACCCCGGACACATAGTCGGACCCCGATTCCAACGCCCCAGACGCCGGATCGAAATACCACGTCCGGCCCTCAACCTTCCGCGGCGAAAGCATCGCTCGGGAGCGCTCGGCAGACCGTGTCCAGTCGACGCCATCGAAGCGGTCGTATCGTTCCATCGCCAACCGGATCCCCGTCGGCCCGATCCACTGCACCACGTCGTCGCCAACCACGTCCGCCAAATCACCCCGCTCGCGGGGACGGTTCCGACGTGACGAAAACGAGGGTCCGCCGCGATGACTCTCCGATCGGTCGGCGTGCGACTGGAGAAACTCGTCCGGCTGGAGACTCTGTGCTTTTTCCGAACGGTTCTTCTTCGGGGTATCGCCCAACATGTCGCTGAACAGATCGAACAGCGACATCTCCGTCGATTCGAGAAAGATCTCTGACTCCACCGGCCCGAACGTCTCGGCATGCCGCTCCGCCGCGATCACGGCGTCACCCCCGCCGACACCCGACCGCGCCCCGGGGTCGGACCACTCGTCGCCCCCGCTGGTCGGCATCATCCCGAAACGAAGTCGCGATGCCTCCCCGAACCGACCCTGAACCGCAACCCCGCCGAGAAGCACGAATGCCAATCCGAGTAACAGCGTTAGCGGCCGCACCGAACGTCCCCGACGGACCGTCTCCGGCATACACACGTCGAGCCGGTCCCAATGCCCCGTGATCAAGTGCCATAAACAGATCGCGATCCAAAGGACACCGAGCCCGGCCGAGCGAGGGTCATCGGAGATCGAGATCGTGAACAGCGCCAAAAAGCCACTGGCGACGATCGACATCGACAGGTTTCGCGAACGGTCCGAACCGACCGCCAACAACACCGCAAATGACCCGAACGTCGACACGATCGCCATCTCGGTCGCAACCGGAGTCCCAACCCATCGGCTCGCCATCGCCGCCAACGGCGACGCCAGCATCAACCCGGTCGCCCACGCCGGACGCCAACGACGTCCCGATCGGCCTCCAACCGCCGCCGCCGCACCGCCGGCCACCGACAGGCCGGCCACCGCAAGACCCCCAGCCGATAGCAAAATCGTCGCGGCCTCAAGGCCCAACAGCCACCCGGATTCGATCGGCGAACGGATGACCCAAATCGCCACCATCGGAATCGTGGCCAAAACCACCGCGTGAGCTCGCCGACGCGAAACGCTCGCCCGAACAGACGCCGGCGTCAAATCCCCCACTGACGCTTCAACCGATGCCGGTGACGCCAACGCCGCGAACCCCGTTCCGCCGGCTCCGCATGATCGTCCCTCACGCCGCGCGGTGGACATCACTTAACTCCTGCCACAACGCGTCAAGCTGTGCCGCCGGGTCGATTCGGCAATCCACGGTCACCACCCGCCGGACGCCTCCCGCCCGTGTCCCGCCACGGGGATCGTCGACGACGACCTGGACGACACGAGGGTCGGATTCCACACCGATCACCTCGACACGGACCGCCCCCCGACCGGAACCGCAATAACTGCGATGCGAACGGCCTCGTCCACCCGCTCGTCCACCCGCGCCGAGAACGCGCCCCCGATCAGCATGCCACTCCCCCGACCCGATGCGGCCCTCGACGTCGAGATTCGCCCTCGGTTCCCCGTCGCCCGCGACGCGAGTCGAGGCAGGGTCCGAAACACCCCGACACGCCGTGGCATCGATCCCGTCCGCCGGAATGACGGCCAACTCGTCAAGCCATTGCCGGGTCCCTCGTCGCCCGTGCACCGCCGGAACGATTCGGTCCCCCAACCGAAACCGCACCGGGACCGCCCCATTCCTCGCCGCGACCAAGATGCTCGCCGCGACGCGGACCCGCCAACTCAGCGAATGGCGGAACGCTTCCCGTTCCCCTTCGCCTCCCTGAACGGTCCGCGCTGATCTCCGCGACCCGCGTCCCCCGGTCGGTGCTCCGCTGCGCTCCGCCGCCCGCCGGTCCCGGCTCGACGGACGGCAGGGATCCAACGTCACCTCCAAGTCGACGCTTTGCGGACCACCCCGCTCGCCGATGATCCACTGGTCGGTCCGCGCCAAATGGGCCCAGTGCAAATGCTTCAGAGAATCCCCGCGGCGGTACGGCCGGACGCCGACAAAGTCACCGCTCCGCCCGCCCCGCAGACCCTCGCCTTCGTCGGCCCGCGTCGCCCCAACGAACGGACACACGCCCCGGATCGAATACACCTTCGGCCACACCGTCAACGGGCGGACGACTCGAAGCTCCCGGCGGGCGGTCCAAATCCCGAACGGGAACCCGCACGCGAGTCTCGGCGTCTGCACCGGGTACCGCCCCCGAAACGTCGGGCGAACCGAAATCGGGTACTCGGCCGAACACATCGGGGGGACGCTCGATAAACCGACGGTCGGCCGCGTCTCGTCCCCAACCCGGGTCAAATAACCCTCCACGGATAATCCCCAAACCGGTACCGGCAACCGATTCCGGACGGTAAACAAGAGCCGGCAATTTTCCCCCTCGTGGACCTCCGACTTTTCCGTCCGCAATTCCCCAACCACGCCCCGCACCGCGATCCACGGCCACGCCACCCCGACCGCGATCACCGCGATCAGCGAAGCCCCGATCGTCCATCCGATCGGGTTGAAATAACGGCCGATGATCAAGCTCGTCACCGTCGCCAATACGAACCAACCGATCGGCTCCTTCAGCCAATAAACGTAACGATTGAACCCCGGACAAAAGTCGCTGGTCAGTGCCCGGACGAGCCAACCCTCCCGCCCGGACGATTCGTGTGTGAGGGCCAATGCGATTGTCCCGACAAAGTGGAGATCGGTTCGGTACCCGGCAGCGTCTCGGCCAAGGAACAACCCGGTCTCGGCCAAGTAACAACCCGGTCTCGGCCAAGGAACAACCCGGTCTCGGCCAAGTAACAACCCGGATTCTGCAGCAACACCACCGCTTCTGCAACTGTTATGCGTTCTTTGAGTATGCGATCTCGCCGAGCGGGCGTCAATCCTTGAAACCGATCGGACGACACAACTTGCTAAACTGGTGCCTCGCCGACATCGTTCCCCCCGCGGCGTCACGGATCGCCCCCCGAACTTTCCCTGCCCCCGAATTTTCCCTGCCCCGGAGCCAAGCCATGGACCGAGACCATCTTTCGCGTCGAGACTTTCTCCAACGCTCCGGCGCGTCCGCGTCCGGTGTCGCCGTCGCCGCCTCCGCCGCCTCCGCCGCCAGCGGGCCGAACGGGCGGCTCCGAATCGGGATCATCGGCGTCGGAAACCGAGGCTTCAACATCCACCTCCGGACGCTGACCAAGCTGCGAGGGCTCGGCCGAAAAATCGACGTCGTCGCCGTGTGTGACGTCTACAGCGTCCACCGTGACCGGGCCGTCGAATCGATCCGCGAGCAGACCGGCATCGAGGCGAAGCCGTACCTCGACCACCGAGAACTGATCGCGGCGGACGACGTCGACGCCGTTTGCATCGCCACCCCCGATCACTGGCACGCGATCCAAACCGTCGACGCGCTCCAAGCCGGCAAGGACGTTTACTGTGAAAAGCCGATGACGCACACCATCGACGAGGCGAGACGCGTCGTCCGCGTGTGGCGGGACAGCGGACGCGTGCTGCAGGTCGGCGTGCAACTGACCAGCTTGCCGGTCTGGGACAGGGCCCGTGAAATGATCAACGACGGCAAGCTCGGGAAGGTCGTGCAGTTCCAAACCGAGGCGGCCCGCAACAGCAAGCACGGCATGTCGCGGCACAACGTGATCACCAAGGAGATGACCCCCAAAACGGTCGACTTCCGCCGCTTTCTCGGGGTCGACGAGGGGCTCGCCCCCGAAATGCCCTTCGACCGGGCGACCTTCGGCCAGTGGCGATGTTATTGGCCCTTCGGATACGGAATGTATTCCGACCTGTTCGTCCACCGTGTCACGGGGATGCTGAAGGCGACCGGGTTGCGGACGCCCGGTCGCGTCGTCGGCGGCGGCGGTATCTTTCTCGAATACGACAACCGTGAGGTCGCCGACGTCGCCTCGATCATCGCCGACTTCCACGAAGGCGTGCAAGGCTTGGTCAGCAGCACGATGGTCAGCGAAGAACGGAAACTCGATCACCTGATCCGCGGCCATCACGGGCTGTTCGTGTTCGACAAGGCATGCTCAGGCAACCGCGGCCGGGGAAGCTTCGAGTTCGTCCCCGAACGGCCCCAGGTCACGCTCGACAGCTCGCTGAAAACCGAAACGTTCGCGGCGAACACCGACCACGACATCAACACCATGCACTTCGCGAACTGGCTGGACGCGATCGACGCGGGCGACCCCTCCGCCGTCAACAACGATCCCGAACTCGCCGCCGCCGCGGTCACGCTCGTCAATTTGGCGGTCCGCAGCTACCGCGAAGGGAAAGTCTTCCATCTCGACCGGGACGGAAACGTTGGCGACGGGAACCCCAGCTGGGCCGAGCGGTGGGAACGGATGTCCAAGGCCAAGGCCGAAGCCCGGCACGTCCCGGGGTGGCAGGCGGGTGACCGCGGCAGCGTGCTCCACCCGCCCGAGTATCAACAACTCGCCGGCCCCTGGATCGACGGCCAACCCCCGGAGAGTGCCTGATGGAACACCCACCGAACGTCCCGCTCAAAACCGCTGGCGGGACGCAGCTGTGGACCGATCACCTCTGGCGAGACGGTTGGCGAGTCCAGCAAAACGCCTGGACCGGACACTGGCGACTGCTCGACGACAAGGACGTCCGCCGTGCGTGGGGATCGCGCGAAACGTGCGTAGAAACGCTCAACCAGGAACGCCCCGCCCACGCCACACCGGCCGGACAACCCGGCGCACGATCCGACAACCCCGGGGACGATCCGGACGCTCCGCCCTCCGCCGGTCAGCTCGCCGACACCGCGACGCCGGTCGCCGTGGTGCTCCTGCACGGCTTGATGCGAACCCATCGATCAATGATGCCGGTCGAACAAGCCCTCCGCGACGCCGATCCGCCGCTCCGGCGGCCGCTCGACGTGATCCGGTTCTCCTACGCCAGCTCCCGACGTTCCATCGCCGACCATGCCGAAGCGCTCGCAGAACTCCTCCATGGTCTCCCCCGGCAAACCGAGCTGTGCTTCGTCGGGCACAGCATGGGGAACATCGTCGTCCGCCACCTGATCGGCGACCTGCAACGTCACGGCGACCCCCATTCGATCCTCGACCGCAGCCGCGCGATGGTGATGATCGGCCCACCGAACCAGGGTGCCGCGATCGCCAGGCGACTTTCGTCTCTCGGCATCTTTGCCGTCGTCACCGGGCCCGGCGGATTGGAACTCGGCCTCCAATGGGACGCCCTCGAGGCACGCCTAGCTGTCCCCCCGTTCCCGTTCGCGATCATCGCCGGAGACCGCTCAGAAAGCCCGATCCAAATCCCGCTGGTCGAGCCGCAAAGCGACTTCATCGTCAGCGTGAACGAGGCGAAACTCGACGGCGCCGAACAATTCCTGACCGTCCAGGGGCTGCACTCGTTCCTGATGCGGGATGAGAAAGTGATCCGGTTCACCACCGAATTTATCCGCCGTCACCTGTCGGCAAACTGACCCGCTCAGCCGATCGCGTCGATCCACGGCCCGAGTAGCGTCTTCGCCAACAACGTGATCAGCCCGATCCCGATCAGGTTCAGCCAGAATCCGGCCCGGATCATCTGACGCTGGGTCACGAAGCCGGATCCGAACACGATCGCGTTCGGAGGTGTCGCCACCGGAAGCATGAACGCGCAGCTTGCCGCGATCCCGGCCGGGATGACCAACCAATACGGATGGATCCCGAGCGTCGGCGCGATCGCGGCAAGGATCGGCAACAGCGTCGCCGCGGTCGCCAAGTTCGACGTCAACTCGGTCAGAAAAATGATCGCCGTGATCACCAACACCACGACCGCTATCTCCGGCATCCCGGACACCGCCCGCGTCTGACTCCCCAAGAACTCCGCAACGCCGTTGACGTGTACCGCGTGCGCCAAACTCAGTCCGCCTCCGAACAAGATCAAGATCCCGAACGGCAGCTTGCGGGCCGCGTCCCACGTCATCGTCATCGGGTGTTCGCGGTCCCCCGAAGGCAATACGAACAACGCGAGCGCCCCCGCCATCGCGATCCCGGGGTCGGTCAGCCCTGACAAAGGCGCCCAGGTCGCCCCGCCAAGCTCGAACGACCACGAGGTCAGCAACGGGCGAAAGATCCACGCCACGGCGACCGCCACAAACACCCCCCCCGTGATCCGCTCACCACGAGCGGGGCGGCCGAGCAACGCGAGCTCCCGGTCCACGAGCTCCCGCCCCCCTTCGATCGCGGTCCCCCCGATCGGAAAAACGACACGCGTCAGCAACCACCACGTGATCGGCAAGAAAACCACCGTCATCGGGACCCCGATCAACATCCAATGCCCAAAGCTGATCTCCACGCGATACGGCTCGGCGATCGAATCCCGCAGAAAGCTCGCCAGAAACGCGTTCGGCGGCGTCCCGATCAACGTCATCACCCCGCCGAGCGATGCCGAGTACGCGATCCCTAACATCAAACACGTCGCGAACCGGTCCCGCGTCTCGCTGCCAGACTTGCCCACCCCAGATTCGTCCGACCCCGACTTGCCCATCGCGGCCTGCCCGAGCCGTGACCGAGACAAGCCGACCACGCTGGCGGCGATCGGCAGCATCATCGCCGTCGTCGCCGTGTTCGACACGAACGCACTCAATACCGCCGTGGCGACCATGAACCCCGCCACCATGTTTCCCGGACGTGGCCCCGCCACCCGCAACGTCAACAACGCGATCCGCCGGTCCAACCCCCAACGCTGCATCGAGATCGCGATCAAGAACCCGCCCATGAACAGAAAAATCATCGGGTCGGCGTACGGCGCCGCGGCCCCCTCGATGTCCGCGGCCCCCAGCACCGGAAACACCGCCAACGGCAACAACGCGGTGGCCGCCAGATCGATCGCCTCGGTCAACCACCAAATCGCCATCCACACCAGCACCGCCAAGGTCGCTCGGCCAGCCGGGGTAAACGGCGCGAGCTCCCCCGATGCGTCCTCGAACGCCGACGGAAGCAGCCAAACCAGCACGGCCGCGGACAACGGACCCGCCACGACCCCGATCCACTGCACACGACTCTTACCGGCTTGCGGATGGTCAGCATCTCGCATCGGGCCACCATTCGCAGGGGAAAACGTTTAGACGCACTCAGCCACTCGACAGCAGAACGGCGCAAGCAGGCCGGACCCACGCGACGCATGACGCACCGGACGGCGCACGCCCTGCCGCTAACATTTGGAAACGCCTCGCCCAATCCTAGCGGAACGGCGCACGCCATCCGGTCCCGAGGCTCGGCGCGGCAGTGGAAGCGGTCGACAGGGATTTCCCATCCGTTGCTTCGCCGTTGAAGGTGCTTCCTGGTTCGTTCCGCGTCGACACGCGAGCGATCACTGCCGGTTCGGTTGAACGGTGTGCCTTCCTCGCGAATCTCCCACAGCTCCCGCCCGGTAGCTATCATGTTCGCTGCCAAGGGCCCCGGGGGTCTCCCGTGGGCGTGTCCGTCCATCCGTTCGCATGAGAGATTCGCTTTGATGAAGTCTAAGTTTTGGGCATGTGTCGCCGGTGGTCTGCTAATCACGTGGGTCACCGCCCCGCCGCGAGTGTCTGCCGAAGACGGCGACAAGCCGAAGTACACGGTGAAGATCGTGATGAAGGAAGCCCTCAAAGGGCCGTTGCTTAAGAAAGTCGTCGCGGGTGACGCCACGGACGAGGAAAAGGTGCAGCTCAACGAAATGTTCTTGGCGATGGCCAAGGAAGAGCCCAAGAAGGGAGACGCCGAAAGCTGGAAGAAGCTAACCAAGGCCTTGGTCGTGGCCTCCAAAGCGGCCGTCGACGGGGACGCGAAAGCGCCCGAGATGCTCAAGGTCGCGTCGAACTGCAAGGCCTGCCACTCGGTCCACAAGTGACCCCACCGTCTCAGTCCCACAGCTCACGACGCGACGCCCGTCGGATCATCTCGACCGCATCCTCGGCCAACAGAAAGCCGTCGCGGTGGAGCGAGAGCGTCGCGTCGGTGAACCGACCGAGATAAACGTCTCGCGTCGGGTACCGCTCGTGGACCGACGTCCGGGGGTCGCCCGTGGACTCCCTCGCGCCGGCGGTCCGCGGGAACGGGACGTAACTGCCGTCGAGCCCCGCCAACATCCCCTCCGCACCCACCTCCGCCGATCGCAAACTCCATCCGGTGTACGTCGCGATCGGCACCTCGATCTCCGGCAACCGAATCCCCGCAAGCTCATTCCCGTCGGAATCGACCTGCGGCACCAATGCTTCGTACCGGTCACCGGTTGTCGGCGGAACGACGTCCGCGATCCCGTCCGATTCGAACCGCGACCCGAAGTCCAAACGAAGCGGGCGATAGCAATCGGTGGGCAAATCGACCCCCGGGATTCTCGGAAACCGATCGCGAAACGTCGCGACGTCGACGAGCGTCCCGTCATCGATCCGCGGATAACGGCTCGGAGGCGGCGCAGCGGCGTGACTCGCCCAGCGGTCCATCGCCACCAACAACGCCCGCAGCACCGGACCACGATGCCACAAAGGGTTCCGCGGTGTCTGGCCGATTCCCGGCGTCGGCGGCTGAGCCCCCAAGTGCGAGCTGCCGGCGATGAAGTAAATTCTGGAACTCGGATCGACCTCCAAGTCCTCCTGACCCGCCACGCCCGCGTGCAACAAGGAAGCCCCCCGCGACCAGTATTCGGTTGACGTCTGCACGAAAAACGACTTGGGCAGGTGTCCCGATTCGCGAGTCGTGGCGAACCGGTCTGCCACCTCGCCCGAGCGCGGGTCTTCCTGCTTCACCGTTGCGAACGGAAACGTGTCGGAACCCGCCAGGTGGTCCCGGTGCTGGGTCGAATAGAGCGTCTTCAGCCCGAACCGACGGTTGAACTGGCCACGCCCCGCGCCGCCGACCAGCGAAATCGTGCCGTCGAAAACCGACCGGCCCGAAGTGTCGATCTGAAAACCGTCATCGAGGTACTGGTGGACCAGCCGGCCTGATTGTGAGATCCCGAACAGATAAGCACGGTCGATCCGGGGCGTGATCGGCGCGCCTCCTTCAGTCACGACGCCCCCCGCCAAGCCCGATCCGCCCCCCTGCTCTCCCGGCGATCCGTCACCGGAAGGCGATGAGCCGTCTCTCGAACGCGGCGTCCTCGTTCCATAACGCAGGTGCGAAACCGCGTCGCGGATCCCAGCCATTCCCAACCCGGCGACGCGGGGCGCCTCGGCGGTGTACGTCACGTCGTACAGCCAACCCGGGCGGAACCCGTCGTCGATCGCGACGCTACGAGGATCTTCGACGAACGTTCCCTCGTCATCACCGTCCGAATCCTTCTTGTCACCCCCGTCCTCTTCCGCCGCCGCCTCCCAGCGGGCGAACCGCCATCGATCCCGTGGAATCTCCGTCGGTGGCGACGAGCGGTCCGGCCGGGCCGTTAATGTCGCGTCGGGGTCAGCAACGTCGACCGTCGGATAGGCGGCGGCAACGCCCCACGGACTGAAACCGAACGTGTAGCTACGCTGCGGCTCGTCAACCGACAACTCTAAATGGATCTTCCCCCGAATCGGCTCGCCGCCATCAGTCGCCACGGGCAACCCGACCAGCAGCCGATCCGTACCGTCGTCCATCACGTCCCCGTTCCACCCCGACCACAGGAGCGTGAAACCGCGACGCATCAGAAACCCGTTCCCGGCATGCGACGCGTCGCGCGGGTCGTTGGTCCGTTCCCCTTCGTTGAACGTCCACAACGCCAACAAGTTCCCGCGATTCGTCACGTCGTACAGCAACCGTCGGTTGCCCCGCGCCGGGTCGGCCGGGGTCAACATCACGAAATCGCTCCAAAATTCGACCCTCCCTCGCTCGTTCCGAGGGGCCAGCGTCAAATCGACGACGCGGCCGTTCGCGGGAGCCTCCGGATCGACCTCAAAATGAAACCGGCCCCGGATCGACTCGTACGCCCCAACTGTTCCGAACGTTGTCCCGCCCGCGAACGGTTCCCGACGTTCGATCTCCACGCGGACGAGCTCCGCCGACGCACGCGACGAAACAACGCTCAAAACCACGGCTACCGCCAAAAAACGGGCCGAAACGGAGAAAGAGGGATCCCTCATCAGCAGGCCTCGGCGATTCGGTCGCCGCCCAAAGAATTCGGTCGGCGCAAAAAAAGAGCGTCCGAAGCATTGGGGCAGAATACTTCGGACGCCGGGGTAACGGCGGCAAGCCGCCGTCACACACCAGAATTTTACTCGGTTCTTCGGCGGCGTCTACATGAATGGGAAATTTTTTTTCGCTTCCGCCGGCCGGCTCAGGCCAACAGCTTCTCGACCACCTTTCCGTGGACGTCGGTAAGCCGGAAATCACGCCCCTGAAACCGGTACGTCAGCTTCGTGTGGTCGAGCCCGAACAGGTGCAGGATCGTCGCGTGCAGGTCGTGGACGTGCACCGGATCCTCCGTCGTGTTCCAGCCGATCTCGTCGCTCGCCCCGATCACTTGGCCGCCGCGAACCCCACCCCCCGCCATCCACATGCTGAAGGCGCCCGGATGATGATCGCGACCGGTGACCTTCTTGAACCCGGACCGATTCTCCCCCAACGGCGTGCGTCCGAACTCGGATCCCCACACCACCAACGTCTCGTCGAGCAGCCCACGACGCTTCAAATCCTTCAGCAGCGCCGCGATCGGCTGATCGACCATTAACGAATTGTGTACCAGCTCCGGCTCGAGATTGCTGTGATGATCCCACGACGCGTGGATCAAGTTCACCACGCGGACCCCCCGTTCGATCATCCGCCGCGCCAACAGACAGTTGCGGGCGAACGGGCCAAAGTTGCCGATCCCGCCACGGTTCGATTTGATCGTCGGCTCCTTACGTTCCAACCCGTACATCTCGATCGTCTCGCGAGATTCCTGCGTCAGATCGATCAGATCGGGGGCGGCCGACTGCATCCGGAACGCGAGCTCATAGGCACGGATCCGGCTTCGCAATTCCGGGTCACCGACGACTCCCAATCGAAGCCGGTTCAAATCCTGAATCGCATCGATCGACGCCCGCTGGTCGACGCGGTCGATCCCCTCCGGGTTGCTGAGGTTGATGACCGGCTCGCCGTCGCTTCGAAATAACACCCCGTCGTAGATCGACGGCAAAAAACCGCTCGACCAACTCGCCGAGCCTCCCGGCAAGCCCCGGCCGACGGTCACCATCGAGACGAACGCGGGCAAGTCGCTCGTTTCGCTACCCAACCCATACGAGAGCCACGAACCGACACTCGGCCGCCCCGCGATCGCCGACCCGCAGTTCATCAGCAACTGCGCCGGCACGTGGTTGAACTGATCCGTGTGCATCGACCGAATCAACGCGATGTCGTCGACGCACCCCGATAAATGCGGCAGCAATTCCGACAACTCGGTCCCACACTCGCCGTGCTTGCGAAATCGGCGGTCCGTCCCCATCAGCCGTGCGGAATCCTTCTGCAAAAACGCGAACTGCACGTTCTCCGCCAACGAACCCGGCAACGGTTCCCCGTCCAGCTCGTTCAGCTTCGGCTTGGGGTCGAACAGGTCCATCTGGCTGGGGCCACCCTCCAAATAGATATAGATGCATCGCTTCGCCGTCGGGGCGAAGTGCGGCGGGCGGGCCGACGACGCGTCGGTCCCCGGAGCCGCGAGCAACCCGTCCCCTTGAAGCAGATTCGCCAACGCGACCGCACCGGCCCCGTGAAGCCCGCCGGTCAAAAATCGGCGTCTCGAGTCCTCGATTCGCGGGTGGTGTCGAGCCACGGTTCAATTCTCCTCGTTCAGGGATGAAATGAAGGACACGAGGGACACGTCATTCTCGCGTGATGAACTCGTCGAGGTTCAAGACGACCCGCGCCAACGCCACCTGGGCGGCCTGAGCCGCCAACTCAACTCGCGGTACCGGTGCGCCCTGAGATACCGGCTCGCCCACAATCGCTTTCAACCGCCCCGGTTCCGCGTTCGCGAATCGGGCCCGTTGCTCCTCGACGAATCGCATCGCCCGGGTGAACTCGTCATCGGTCGGCTCGCGGGCGAGACAAACCCGATACGCATGCCGCACCGCGCGGCCGGGGCGCCCGTCCGACTCGCTCACCAAGCGACGCCCTAAGCCCCGAGCCGCCTCGACGAACACGGGGTCGTTCATCAACGTCAATGACTGCAGCGGCGAATTCGACCGCTCCCGACGCGCGCACGCCGCCGTCGAATCAGGGGCGTCAAACGTCGTCAACATCGGGTACGGCGTGGCCCGCCGAAACAAGATGTACAACCCCCGTCGATGCTTCTCGCCACCGGTGCTCTCCTTCCAATCTTTGTTCCGGCTGATTTCGGTGATCTGCGACCCCATCGGCGGACGGATGCTCGGGCCGCCGATCGAACGCACCATCAACCCGCTCGCGGCCAACGCGACGTCCCGAACGATCTCCGCTTCCAACCGAAATCGTCCCTGCCGCGCGAGCCACACGTTGAACGGATCCCGAACCGCCAAATCGGGCCGCGCGTGCGACTCCTGGCGGTACGTCGCGGACATCACGATCCGCTTGATCAACGCCTTCCGGCTCCATCCCCCGTCGCGGAACTCGATCGCCAACCGATCGAGCAGCTCCGGGTGCGACGGCGTCTCGCCGGTCGTCCCGAAATCGTCCGGGGTCGCAACCAGACCGCGACCGAACAGATGCTTCCACACATGATTCACGGCGGTCCGCGGGGTCAACGGGTTGGCGCGATCGACCAGCCAGTTCGCCAAATCGAGTCGATCCGGTGTCGACCCTCGAGGACGCATCGGGGGCAACACGCCCAACGTGTTCGGCTCCACGCGGTCACCCGGGTTGCGAAAGTCCCCACGAAGATGGATCCGTGTCTCCCGCGGTTTCGTCGTCGAAACCAATGTCCGCGCCTTGCCGACCTCCTTGTCCTCGACGTTGTTGAAAAACGCGTACAGCTGATAAAATTCGCGATGGCTGATCGGGTCAAACTTGTGGGTGTGGCACTCGGCGCACCCGAGCGTCAGTCCGAGCCACACCGTTCCCGTCGTTGCGACCCGGTCGACCGTGCGATTGACGCGGTCCTCCTCCCGATCCGCCCCCGCTTCGGTGTTCTTCATCGTGTTCCGGTGGAACCCCGTCGCGATCCGCTGGCCCGTTGTCGCACCCGGCAACAAATCTCCCGCGATCTGCTCGATCGTAAACCGGTCGAACGGCAAGTCGCGGTTGATCGCGTCGATCACCCAGTCGCGATAGCGATACGCCCCGGGACGTAGGTCATCCCCCAGGTAACCGTCGCTGTCGGCGTACCTTGCCAAATCGAGCCAATGCCGTCCCCATCGCTCCCCAAAATGCGGCGAAAGGAGCAACCGATCCACCACTCGCTCGTACCCGCCGGGGCGATCGTCTTCGACAAACGCGTCGACCTCCGCGGGCGACGGCGGCAATCCCGTCAGGTCCAGCGACAGGCGGCGGATCAACGTCCGACGATCGGCCTCGGGTGACGGACGGAGCTCCTCCGACTCGAGCTTCGACAACACGTATCGGTCGATCGGATCCCGAACCCAACCTTCGTCGACGACCGGCGGCGATTCCGTGCGGCGAGGAGGCTGGAACGACCAATGTTCCGCGTAGGAGGCGCCTTGATCGATCCACGCCTCCAACAAGGCGATCTCTCCGTCGGACAACGCCTTTCCCGAGTCCGGGGGCGGCATTCGCTCCAACGGGTCCGACGCGTTGACCCGATTCAACAACTCGCTCGCACCGGAATCCCCAGGGACAACGCCCCGATCACCACTCCCGAGTTCGGCGAACAATCCCTCCCGTTGATCGAGGCGGAAGCCTCCCTCCCGCGTCCCCTCGTCGGGCCCGTGACACACAAAACAGTTCTGCGCCAAGATCGGCCGTACGTCCCGCATGAAATCGACCGTGTCCCCCGCCGAAAGCCGCGGTTCCGCCGCCGAGAGGGAAACGCCATGAACCAGGCTGAAAGACAAACCGAGAAGGAAACCCGATCGACAGGCCCACGTCCGCTGGCCCCACGTCCGCTGGCCCCACGTCCGCTGGCCCCACGTCCGCTGGCTTCGTGCTCCTCGAAAAGGCGTGCGGAAAAACAACGTCAATTCCTCTCAGTCTTCGCCGGGACCGGGATCAGGTTTGGGCTCAGGGTCGATGCGATACCGTATCGATCGTCGATCGATCCTAACATCAGCTCGCCGAGTTCGCTCAACGGTCCCCCAGCGTTGCCCAGACGACCGCCGTGGTTCGGCTCGGGGTCGCGCGACTCGTCGGATCGGATTTGACAGCGGTTCGACCGATCCTTCACACTGGAAGGGTCCCCAGATCAGTCCCGCCCCACCCCTCCTGCTTACACCCCTCCTGCTTACACCCCTCCTGCTTACACGACGTTCAGCCCCGCCGGAATGTCGTCCCTCCGGACAGTGAGTCCACGCATGCTTGCGATCATCCCACGATGCCGGCCCGAGATCCGACGAAGCCGGCCCGAGTGTTGGGTCCTGCTTGTCGCTGCCGTTTCTGGGTTTGCCGTCTCGCCGTTTGCCGTCTCGCCGTCTACGGCGTCCGAACCGATTCGCCAAGACGAGCGGCAACTCTTCGAGACGCACATACGCCCCGTCTTGGTGAAGCACTGCTACGAGTGCCACTCGCACGAAACCGGCTCGCTCCTCTCCGATTACGCGATCGACTCGCCCGACGGAATGCGCGACGGCGGGGCTTCCGGCCAACCCGCGGTCGTGCCCGGTGACCCGGACTCCAGCCCGCTGCTGCAGGCGCTGCGATACGAAGGCGAGTTGCAGATGCCGCCCGACGAGCAGCTCTCCGACGAGATCGTCCAGCATTTCGAAAATTGGATCGCGGCTGGCGCCCCCGACCCGCGGTCCGAAGACCGTGACTCGCTGCGCCAAAAGTCGTTCGCCGAATCGGCCGAGAGCCACTGGGCGTTTCAGCCTCCGATCCGGCCCGAACCGCCTGTCGTGAACGACGAAGATTGGCCGCGGACCGCCGCGGATCGCTTCGTCCTCGCGAAACTCGAAGGGCGAGAGCTCCGGCCCGTCGGGGATGCCGAGCCCGAAAAATTGATTCGCCGCGTCTACTTCGACCTGATCGGGCTCCCCCCAAGTCCTCAAGACGTCGCCCGATTCGTCGACGATCCGTCCGAATCGCACTTCGCCGAAATCGTCGACGATCTGCTCGACTCCCCGCGGTTCGGCGAACGCTGGGGACGGCACTGGCTCGACGTGTCCCGCTACGCGGAATCGAGCGGAATGGAGTTCAACTTCACGTATCCCCACGCGTGGCCTTTCCGTGACTACGTCATCGATTCTTTCAACGACGACAAACCGTACGACCGATTCGTTACCGAGCAGATCGCCGGCGACTTGCTGCCAGCCGATTCCCCGAAGCAGCGCGACGAGAACCGTTTGGCCACCGGGTTCTTGGCGATCGGCCCCAAACGCCACAACGACCGCAAAACCTCGTTCCGAATGGACGTCGTCGACGACCAAATCCGGACGACCAGCGAAGCGCTGTTGGGACTGACCGTCGGCTGCGCCCGCTGCCATGATCACAAGTTCGATCCGGTGCCCACCGAAGACTATTACGCGTTGGCTGGCGTCTTCCTAAGTACCGACACGCTGCACGGCACGACGAAGATCAAGTACAGCCGCCACCCGTCGGGATTGGTCCCCTTCGGACCGGACGCCGAAGCGCGTCACGAAGAGTATGAGACGCACCAAACGAAATTAAAGGACGCAGAAGAAAAGCTCTCCGACGCGAAGACGAAAAAGGGAGAAGCCGAAAAGGACCTGAAGGATGCGGAAAAGAAGCTGACCAAGATCCGGGAACGCTTGGAAGCGGACTCCGAAGACGCCGACGAACCGGAAGCCTCCCGCGAGAAGCAGGCGAAGGAAGTCGAGGCACAGAGGAAGGAAGTCGAGGCAAAGGAACAACGCCTCGAGACGCTCGCAGGCAAGATCGAGCCGCTAAAGTCGAAGCTGAAAAAGCTAAAGGAAAACGCCCCCCAACCGCCCGAGTACGGCATGGGGGTAACCGAAGGCGAGATTCAAGATACTCACGTCGCCATCGGCGGCGACCCAGGAAACCAGGGTGATTCCGTTCCGCGCGGCTTCCTCTCGGCGATCACGCTCGCCGAGACCCCCGAGATCGAAAAGGACGCCAGCGGTCGGCTCGCCTTGGCCCGTTGGATCACCAGCGAGGACAATCCGCTGACAGCGCGAGTGATGGTCAATCGGGTTTGGCATCATCTGTTCGGACGCGGCTTGGTGCCATCGGTGAACAACTTCGGCAGCATCGGCGAACCGCCCAGCCACCCGGAACTGCTCGATCACCTCGCGGTCCGTTTCGTGGAGGAAGGCTGGTCGGTGAAACGGCTGATCCGGTCGCTCGTGCTCAGCCGGTCCTATCAAATGAGCACCCGAAAAGATCCGGGCAACATGCAACTCGATCCCGAGAACGTTTGGCGATGGCGGATGACGCCCCGCCGGCTGGAGGTCGAACCGCTACGCGACGCGATCCTAACGGTCAGCGGCCAAATCGATCTCTCCCGACCCGACGGATCAACGGTCACGCAGCTCGGCCAACAACTCGCCCGACAGGTCTCCTGGGAAAAGCTCAACCCCGAAAGCAACCGACGCTCGGTGTACCTCGCCGCGGTGCGGCATTACGCGCCGCACATGATGCAAGAATTCGACGTCGCGGCGAGCAGTCTTGTCGTCGGCGATCGCGCCGAAACGACGACCTCCCAACAAGCCCTGTTCTTCCTCAACAGCGATTTCGTTCTCGACCAGGCCCTCGCCACGGCGCGGTCCCTGATCGACGAGTCGCCCGACGACCCGGCGGCACGAATCCGAACCGCCTACCGGCGAGCCGTCTCGCGTGCACCCACCGCGATCGAAGTGAGAAGGGCGACCGAGTTCGTGGAGCAAACCGCGGAGCGGTTGTCAGCCGACGATGAAGACCCGTCCGAGAATCGAACGCTGGCGTTGGCGAGCTTCGTGCAAACCCTGTTCGGAAGTGCCGAGTTCCGCTACCTGATTCACTCCCCTTCGCGCAACGACCCCAAAGTGGTTGCCCGTTAAAAACATTCCTTCCCGACCGAGGCATGATTCCGATGGCACCCTTCCGATCCGATTCCCGCCGCCAATGGTTGAAGACGCTCAGTTGTGGATTCGGCTACACCGCGTTTGCCGGCTTGGCGGCCGAAGCCGCCGGCCGCGAACGTGACCCGCTCGCCCCGCGGCCCGGACACTTTCCCGCGCGTGCCAAACGCGTGATCTTCCTGTTCATGCGAGGTGGACCTTCGCAAATGGACACGTTCGACTACAAACCGGAGTTGAACAGCAAGAACGGCGAGAAAGTCGGCAAAAACGAAGACAAGGAACTGTTCGGATCCCCGTGGGAATTCAAACAGCGAGGCGAAAGCGGCCTCTGGGTCTCCGACGCGCTTCCCCATTTGGCCGACCGTGCGGACGACCTGTGCGTCATCCGAAGCATGCAAACGGACAGTTCCGCGCACCCGCTCGCCATGCCCCAGATGCACACCGGCAGCTTCCAGTTCACCCGCCCCTCGATCGGCTCGTGGGTGCTGTACGGATTGGGCACGGAGAACCAAGACCTCCCCGGTTTCATCAGCATCAACCCCAGCCGCGTCTTCGGCGGCCCCGCCAATTTCGGGAGCGCGTTTCTGCCCGCCGCCTACCAAGGCGCGAGAATCGGTTGGGAGGGGCGTTCGCTCAAGGGGGCCGAGTTCCGAAACGTCGGCAACGACAAGATTCCCCGCCAAGTCCAACGCGATCAGCTCGAACTGATTCAGGCGATGAACGGGGGCTACGACGAAGCGAGCGTCGACGGCGTGATCGACTCGTTCGAACTCGGCGCGCGGATGCAAGACGTCGCGCCCCAAGTGATGGACCTATCGGACGAGTCGGAACAGACGCGGAAGATGTACGGCATCGACCAGAAAACGACCGACAACTTCGGCCGACAATGCCTGCTCGCCCGGCGGTTCGCAGAAGCCGGGGTCCGGTTCATCGAACTCGGACATGGGTCATGGGATCATCACCGCAACCTTGAATCGGGCATGGCGAAGAAGTGCGAAGAGATCGACCAACCCGTCGCGGCGCTCTTGAAAGATCTGAAGCAGCGAGGTCTGCTCGATGACACGCTGATCGTGTGGGGCGGCGAGTTCGGCCGGTTGCCCGAATTGCAATACGAATCGGGACGCGGTCACAACGCCGACGGGTTCACGTTCGTGCTCGCCGGCGGTGGGGCTCGCCCCGGGCACGCCCACGGCGCCACCGATGAACTGGGACGCAAGGCGGTCGAAGATCCCGTCCACCTACACGACCTGCATGCCACGATCTTGCACCTGATGGGACTCGATCACGAACGGCTCACCTACCGCTACGGGGGCCGAGATTTCCGCTTGACCGACGTGCACGGCAAAGTCGTCGATCAGATCATCGCCTGACCTTTCACTGCCTATCCGAAAAGGGGTCCGACCCTTTGTAGATTTCCAGCTGACATCGCGGTCAACGGCTTTTCCACGTCCGTTCTTAGCCACCCGCTCGCTCCAAGAGAGGGCCGGACCCCTTTTCGGATAGGCACTCAGTACGCCCCGGGCTGCTTCCAGACGACCAGCAGCGTCTTGAACAAGATCTTCAGGTCGAGCCACAGCGACCAACCGCGGATATAGCGGTGATCCCAATCGACACGCCGTTTCATCTTGTCGACCGTTTCCGTCTGGCCGCGGCATCCGTTCACTTGGGCGAGCCCGGTGATGCCCGGTTTCACCTTGTGACGCAGCATGTAGCCGCGGATCAGTTGCCGGTACTGCTCGTTGTGGGCCGACGCGTGGGGCCGCGGCCCCACCAGCGACATCGTCCCCTGGATCACGTTGAATAGCTGCGGCACCTCGTCGAGGCTGGTCTTGCGGAGCAGCGCGCCGACCGCTGTCACCCGGACGTCTCCCTTGGTCGCTTGGCGAACCACGCCGCCGTCTTCACAGGTTCGCATGCTTCGGAACTTCCACACACGGATCTCGCGACCGTCGAGCCCGTAACGTCGCTGGCGGAAGAACACCGGCCCCGGCGAACTGGCCTTCACCGCAACCGCGATCAATAGCATCGGCACCGATGCCGCGACGAGCGCCAACGTGGCGAGCGTCACGTCGGCGAGTCGCTTGGCGATCCCGTCGACTCCGAATAGCGGGCTCTCGAACACGCTCACCGCCGGCAACCCGCCGACACTCGTCCAACGCGAATGCAACAACTCGAACACAAAGAAATCGGGGACGATGTACACCGACACGGTGGAATCGCTGAACTGGTCCAACAGATAGCGGATCCGACCCTCGGCGCGCATCGGCAATGTCACCAGCACCGTGTCGACGTGACCCGCCTTGGCCGCGGCGACCAAACTCGCCAGGTCGCCGGTGCGCGTCAGGTCGACCGACGTGATTTCGCTTTCGGGCAGTCCTGATTCCCCGTCGCTAACCTCCGCCGAGCACTCGGCACGGCTGGCATCTCGGTCGTCATAGATCCCGACCAACCGAAACCCGAGCGACACGTCCCCCTCGATGTTCATCGCGGTCTGGCGGCCGAGGCGGTTCAACCCCGCGATCGCGACCCGACGCACCCCGACGCCCTGGCGAACGAGGCACCGCTGGGTCAACCGAACTGCCATGCGAAGAAATCCGGCGAACGCGGGCGCGAGCAGCAGCCACGCAAAAATCTCCGAGCGGGCGAAGGCGTTGCCGAATCGGGAAGCGAACGCGAGTCCCGCCAAGGCGAACACGGTGATCCCCCACGTCGTCACGACCTGCGTCATCTCGACGTCGGCCGATCCCGCGTCGCGTCGACGATGGATCCCGGTGACTTGCCCGGCGATGAAGAACGCGACGACCGCGGTCAGCCCGGCAACCCACGCCGAGTGGTCGATCTGACCGACGACAAGCCACCGAATAAGAACCAACGACGAAAGAACCGAGGCGCCGTCAAGCATCGCCAGCAACGCGTCCCAACATCGGCGGGTGTCGGAAATCGGGACCGGGCTGAGCATTGGGCGGAGGTTCGCGAGATCATCGGGAAATCGGTCGGACGACGTCCACCAAGTGACATCCTTCAGACCCTAGCCCGCACTCCACGTTCGTGGCCGCACCCGAGTCGCCAAAACCGAAACCGTTTCCGCCTAAGACGGCGACGCGTCGAACCAGTCGAACCCCAGGTCGATCCACGTCGCTTGGTGCGTTAGCGCGCCGCAGCTGATGCGGTCCACCCCGGTCGCGGCGATCCCGGCGATCGTATCGATCGTGACGTTTCCCGATGCCTCCAACTCGACTTCCGGGTTGAGCTCGTCCCGCATCCGGACGGCCTCGCGGATCTGATCGACGCCGAAATTGTCGACCAGCACGATGTCGGGCCCGGCCGGCAATACATCCGCTAACTGCGCGAGCGAGTCGACTTCGACCTCGACGATCGACGGGGCCACGAGCGAATCGCAACGGGAACCTCGCCAACCGATCGCCCGCTCGGTCGCCTCCCGCGCCGAGAGTGGCCGTCCCCCACCGGCACCTAACCCACCGGCACCTAACCCACCGGCACCTGTCCCACGGGCCCCTCCCGCATGGGCAAACGCCAAGTGGTTGTCCTTGATCAGAAACCCGTCGTACAAGCCCGCCCGGTGGTTGTGCCCCCCGCCGCACCGAACCGCGTACTTTTCGAGCCGACGCCAACCCGGGGTCGTCTTTCGCGTGTCGTACAGCCGAGCCCTCGCATCCCCCAGCCGCTCGATATAACGGCCGGTCAAACTCGCCACCCCGCATAGCCGGCTGAGGACGTTCAAGATCACCCGTTCGGCGGTGAGCAGGTCGCGGACGTTGCCGGTCACCCGAGCGATCGGTTGGCCCGGCACCAGTCGCTGGCCGTCCTCGATCAGCGTTTCGATTCCCAGGTCCGCGTCGAACTCGCCGACGACCCACGGCAACACCGCCAACCCCGCCGCGATCCCCGGCTCCCGTGGGATGATCTCGCATCCCCCGCGAAGTCCCTCGTCGACCAGACAAACGGTCGTCCAGTCATGGGCGATATCGAGGTCTTCATGAATCGCAAGCCTCACCAGAGACCGGGTCTGCTCTTCGAGCTTGTCATCGGCGAGGACCGGAGAGTAGTCGTTCATCGGCCAAGGCTGATACGTTGAGAGGATGTCAAACCGTCACACCGTGACCGAACGACTCGTTGTCGATCGCCCCGACGCGGATCGCCCCGACGCGGATCGCCCCGACGCGGGTCATACCGACGCCGCCGGCACGCTGCCGCCGCTGGCGCGGCGTCCGGTTCAACGGGTCGTCGTCCTCCTCGCGTCGCTCGGGATGGCGATCGTCACGGTGCACACCCCAGTGTCGCCGCCGCCCCAGAGTGGTGACAGGGGCGAGGCCGCGGTTTTCCGAGTCGATCTGAACCGCGCCGACGTGCCTGAGTTGTCGCTGCTCCCCGGGATCGGGCCGGTGCTCGCCCGTCGAATCGTTCGGCACCGCGATCGCCACGGCCCGTTTCGGCGACTCGACGACCTCGCCGACGTCTCCGGCATCGGACCGAAGCGGCTCGACGAACTCGCCCGATGGTGTCTCCCTCCGTGATCGCCGACTTCCGGTTAGGATTCGGGCTGGGATCACGCGGAGGGTCGGTCCGATCCCGTCCCCCGCTCTCCATCACCTCGACGCGACGGATCGATGACCGCAGACAGTCCCGAAGAGATCGCCGAACCGCTCCCCCCGGCCGAGTTCCATCTCCAATGCCCGTTCGCCCCGGCCGGTGACCAGCCGCGGGCGATCGAATCGCTCACCGCCGGGTTCCTCGCCGAGAAACCCGCGCAGGTCCTGCTCGGCGCGACCGGGACCGGAAAAACCTTCACGATGGCGAACGTGATCGCCAACGTCGGCCGGCCCGCGTTGGTGCTCAGCCACAACAAGACGCTCGCCGCCCAGCTCTACAGCGAGTTCAAGGAGTTCTTCCCCGAAAACGCCGTCCACTATTTCGTCAGCTACTACGACTACTACCAACCCGAAGCCTACATCCCGCAACGCGACGTCTATATCGAGAAGGACGCCTCGATCAACGAAGAGATCGATCGCCTGCGTCTCGCCACCACCAGCTCGCTCGTCAGCCGTCGCGACGTGATCATCGTCGCCTCGGTGAGCAGCATCTACGGTTTGGGCTCCCCCGAAGATTACAAACAGCTCGTCGTCGGAATCCACCGCGGCGAGAAAACCCGGCGTGATCACCTGCTTCTCCGTTTCGTCGACGTGCTCTACGAGCGGAACGACGTCGCCTTCGAGCGGGGCAGGTTCCGCGTCCGCGGGGACTCGATCGAGCTTTGGCCGAGCTACGAAGAGTTCGCCTACCGGATCGAAATGTGGGGCGACGAAATCGAACAGATCTCCCTCATCAAACCGCTCTCCGGCGAAACGATCGGCACCGTCGACCACCTGTTTATCTATCCCGCCAAACACTTCGTGATGCCCGAGGATCGCATCAGCCGTGCGATCGCCGCGATCCGCCAAGAGCTCAAAGAGCAACTCGAAAAATTCGAATCTCAAGGCAAACTGCTCGAAGCCCAGCGTCTCGGCGCACGGACCAAGTTCGACCTGGAAATGCTCGCCGAGGTGGGACATTGCCCCGGGATCGAGAACTACAGCGGGCCTCTCGCGGGGAAGCCACCCGGCGCCACCCCCGACACGCTGTACGATTTCTTCCCGCCCGATTTTATTACCTTCGTCGACGAATCCCACGTCACGGTCCCCCAGGTCCGCGCGATGTACGCCGGCGACCGCAGCCGAAAACTGACGCTCGTCGACCACGGATTCCGGCTCCCCAGCGCCCTCGACAACCGACCGCTGAAATTCGAAGAGTGGGAAACGCGGACCGGGCAAATCTGCTTCGTCAGCGCGACCCCGGCCGACTACGAACTGGGACGGACCGGCGGCGAAGTCGTCGAACAAATCATCCGGCCGACCGGGCTGCTCGACCCGGAAATCGAAGTCGTCTCGGCGCGGGGCCAAGTCGAACACCTGCTCGGACAAATCCGCCAGCGGTCGCAGCGGGGAGAGCGGGTGCTCGTGACAGCCCTCACCAAACGACTCGCCGAAGACTTGGCGACGTTCATCCAAGAAAAAAACGTCCGTTGCCGTTGGCTGCACAGCGAACTCGACGCCTTCGAGCGGGTCGAACTCCTCCAAGAATTACGCGCCGGGACGTTCGATTGCCTCGTCGGCGTCAACCTCCTCCGCGAAGGCCTCGACCTTCCGGAAGTCTCCCTCGTCGCGATCCTTGACGCGGACAAAGAAGGGTTCCTACGCAGCGAAACGAGCCTGATCCAAACGATCGGCCGGGCCGCCCGCAACTCACGCTCCAAGGTCATCCTGTACGCCGACAAGGTCACCGAAGCGATGCGGCTGGCGATCGACGAAACCGAACGACGGCGGGCGATCCAGAAGGACTACAACGAACAGCACGGGATCACCCCAACGACGATCCTGAAAACGATCCGCCGCGGGATCGAGGCCGAAGCGTCGAAGCGGAAGCGGACCGCCGCCGCCGCGGCCGAAGACGGCGGCGAAGCGAAACGGATCACGATCGAGCTGATCGAATCGCTCGAACAAGAAATGCTCGCCGCCGCCGAAGACCTCCAATTCGAACGCGCCGCAGCCCTCCGGGACCGGCTCACGCAACTCAAACCGCACATCGGCAAACCGCTCGCCGAATTCGAATTCGCCGAGCCGAAAGCCGGCTCCATGGGCCGCCAACGGAAAGGGGCCCGACGAAAAGGCGCCACCCCCGCGAAAAAAGGGAAAATCCCCCGGCCCAAAAAACACTAAGAGCCTATCCGAAAAGGGGTCCGACCCTTTGTAGATTTCCAGCTAAAATCGCGCTAAACGGCTTTTCAACGTCCTTTGTTGACCACCGGCTCGCTTCAAGAGAGGGTCGGACCCCTTCTCGGATAGGCACTCAGTTGTGATGCCCTTTCTGGGCAGGCTCTTCCGCGATTTTAGTGGCTTGCGGGCTGGCGTCGGCGAGGTTTTTTCAGGCATCGCTGCGATGTCCGAATGTTGAATGAAGTATGCTGATCG
>JAWLFY010000172.1:0-9921 GCA_041685355.1 Pirellulaceae bacterium
CGATCAGCATACTTCATTCAACATTCGGACATCGCAGCGATGCCTGAAAAAACCTCGCCGACGCCAGCCCGCAAGCCACTAAAATCGCGGAAGAGCCAGCCCTGAAAGGGCGCCAAACCGTTCGGCGCCGACGCCACAACAACGACTGCCCCGCGTCCGCGTTCGACCCAAACCCGGCGCTCGCTGATGCCCTTTCAGGGCGATGACTCGTTGGGCGTCCCCGAACCCCACGGCGACACGATCGACGACTGTCGCCGCCAATCCGCTTGCCCTGGGCCGATCAAACGGGCCTACGAACTCCGACATCATGCAAAACGGGTCACTTCCCCCCCTAGCAACCAACAACCAACAACCAACAACCAACAACCAACAACCAACAACCAACAACAAAGAACGTCCCCCGGACACATGCTGTCCAGCCGCCCCGGCATGCCTGCGCCCGACCCGTTAAGCTGTCGGCCCCGAACCTAAAAGTGCACGACGCCGGGGGCCGAGCATGCCGACACGATCCGACCGCCACCCCAAGCTGTTACGTCTGATCGTGCTCGGGGACGGCACGGCCGACGCCGAATCGCTCGCGTCGGCGCTGCGGGTCAGCACCAAAACGATCCGCCGCGACATCGCCGCGTTGTGTCAATTGGGGTTTTCGATCGAGCCGCGGCACACCGCAACGGGACGTAAGACGTACTGGTTGGCCCGCGAAGCGATCGCGAACGTGAAATTCACCTACGACGAGGCGTTCGCGTTGATGCTGTGCCGCGACGGCGGCCGGGTGTTCGACGGGACGCCGATCGGCGAAGCGGCGGAGAACGGCTTCGAGAAGATCGCCGTCGCGCTGGGGCCGCTGGAGCGGC
This sequence comes from Pirellulaceae bacterium, assembly GCA_041685355.1. Lineage (GTDB taxonomy): Bacteria > Planctomycetota > Planctomycetia > Pirellulales > Pirellulaceae > JAWLFY01. Next base: position 855 of record JAWLFY010000172.1, read on the forward strand.
GATACCTCGATCGGATGCTCCCCCGCGTCCGACGCAACACCGTCGGCGGCGACTACTCGGGTCACGGTCCGGTCGTCGACGCGTTGACGCTCGGCGTCGAAGACTCGAAAGCGACGTTCGTCACGTACCGATCGGCGCGGAGCACCGAGCCGGTGACCTACGACATCCACCCGTACGGGATCGTCGAACACCGAGGGACGCTGTACGTCGTCGGCTACAGCTGCCACCACGAAGAGATCCGGACGTGGAAAGTCGACCGGATGTTGTCCGCCGAAGTCACCGAGTTTCCGTTCGAGCGTCCCCGAGACTTCGACCTCGACGCGCACTTCCGCGGCGCCTTCGCGATCGTCACCGGGGACCAGCCGGTACGGGTCCGCGTCCGATTCACCGGTACCGCCGCGCGGTACGTCCAGGAAAAACGGATGCACCAGACGCAAACCGTGACCCTCCGCGACGACGGCACCGCCGAAGCGACGTTCGAGCTGACCAGCACCCTCGAAATCCGAAGCTGGATCCTCAGCTTCGGACCCGCCGCGGAAGTCCTCGAACCTTCCGAACTCCGCCAAGAGATCCGTCAAGACCTCTCAGCAGCGCTCGAGTACTACGCGACCGCCGACCACCCACACAAAGAGCCCGCGTCATGAGAAACGCGGAAATCGCTACGCCCACAAATCACCGTGACGGTTGCCTAAGAGCCTAACCGATCCCCGTTATCCGACTGAGATAGTCCACCTTTGTTCCCCCGGAGAAACCAAGATGCCTGATTCGTTGAGCTACGACCGCCTTCGCGAAGCCGTCGCCGGACGCGCCGCCGCCTTCCGATGCCGTGCCGCACTCCAGCCAGCTGCCGGTGAAGGCACCAAGGTCTTCCCTCCTACGTACGCCGGGTCCGTCTATGCGGTGGAGCAACGCCGCGTGCCAGGTCGCGACGATCCGGTCGATTGTGTGCTCCTCGACAGCGTCCAAAGCCAAGCGAACCGGATGGAAGAAGCCCTCCAAGAAGCGGTCGACGCGGGACGGATTTCACTACCCGTCATCGAAGTCGACTTCGAGCCGTTCTTTCCTGGCGAAGACCGTTCCGACGACATGCGGCTGGTCGATCCCGTCGGCAAGGTCACTTCCCTTCAGGCACCCCACCGGATCGCCGACGCGATACTCCGCGACAGCCTGCTCGACGGAGTGCCGTTTCGACAATCGGAGATCGGACGCGCCGTCGATCGGGTTAGCCTCCGAAACACGACGCCGCTGTTCGAACTTTGCCCGACCGCACTCCTGTTGGGGATGTGGGACTCGACTGGCCCGAAAGGCGGACTCGGGGCCAAGTTCGAACGGGCGATGGTAAGCGAAATCGTTGGGATCGATGCGGTGTTCGGGACGAAGACGAGCAGCCGGATCGATCCGCTCGGCATCCAACTCAAAGCGGGGCCGCTCTACGAATCGAAAGACGGGGCGTGGACACTCGACGAATCGGAGGCGAAACGCGAGAAGAACAAGCCGTCGATGCTGGGAAAGGACGGTCGACCGTCGGAGGCGAACCATGGGAACGTGACTCCGTCGCTATCAGATTTCGACCGCGCGTCGGACCGTTACCTCGCCGGCGGCGTGACGATCAAATCAGCCGAACAGACGATCGTCTTGTCGCTCCCCGCCCTCCGCCGCCTTCGCTTCCCGGTCGACGGACAACACGACCCGGAACGGGACGTCGCGGGGCGAACCGTGATCGCCGCGCTCGGGCTTTGCGCCGCGGCGCTCGCCGACGAATCGGGGCTTGATCTTCGTTCTCGATGCCTCCTTTACCCCGACGCCGATCTGTCGTGGGAGCTGCTCGACCGGCCCACGGGCGGTGAGTTCACCGTCCCGGCGGACGAGGCGACCGAATTGCTGACCGTCGCCGTCGCCGCGGCCCGCGACGCGGGGTTGCCCTGGCGGGACGAGCCACTCCGCCTGACTCCCTCCGACTCGCTGGTCAAACTCGTCGTCAAAAGCCAACGACTCTCGGCCGAACAGACCGAGGAGGCGGGCTGATGGCAGGACTGACGATCGCTTGGGAATACCTTACCGGCTACGTCGTCGCGACCGACCCGGGCGACCGCGATCGGGTCGAATGGCCGCCACACCCGGCACGCGTCTACATGGCGTTGGCCGCCGCGTGGTTCGAAACCCGACCCGCCCCCGACGCGTCCGATCGGGAACATCGCGAGCACGCGTCGCAGGGCGAAGCGCTTCGCCGTCTCGAACGGTTGGGTGATCCCGAATTGCTCGTCCCCGAGCAGTGTCCACTCGCCGAGCGGTCTCAGGTAACGGTCTACGTGCCTGTCAACGACAAGCTGGAATCGAGCGCAGCGACGCTGCAGTCAGCCCCTTCGATGACGCGAAACCGACAACCTCGAGCGTTTCCACGCCGGTTCGTCGGTCACGATCCTTGTGCACTCCGTTGGCCAGACACCGACGACCTCGACGATCACCTCGACCCGCTCCGCACACTTTGCGGACTCGTGACGCGGATCGGACATTCGTCTTCGTTGGTACGGATGTGGGTCGCGGAGTCGGATCTGCTTTCTAATCCCACCGAAATGCGTCGCCCGGACAACACCGAATCAAGCCCGAACGTGGAGCGATGGGTTCCGAGCGAATCGCTCTCGAGCGACCATCTTCGCGTCACCCGCCCCGGGACCCTTGACGCGCTCCCGGAACAAACTCAGATCCCTCGGATCGAAGCATTCGCCGAGTCGATGTGGGCGGTTGCCGACGCGGAATTCACAGCCGCCGACGCGAAGCGTTCGGGTGATGCCGACCGGAAGAAACTGGCGAACCGAGATCTCAAACAGGCGAAGTCCCGTTTCGAGGAGACCCACGGAACGAAGTGGAAGAAATCGCTCTCGCCACCGCCGCGGTTGCGTCCCCATCTCGGGTTGTGGGCCGGGTACGAGCGAACGACCGATGCTTCGACGGTCCGGGAGCCGCATCGATCGACGTTTGACAGCGATCTGTTGGTGCTGGCCCACGCCGGTGGCGTCAGCCTTCCGGCCGTTTCGGCGTTGGCCGCTGCACGCGCGCTCCGCGGGGCAGTCCTGTCTCACTTCGGCGAGAACCCTGTACCGAGTTGGATCAGCGGGCATCGTGACGACGGCCGGCCCAGCGACGATGCGCGGGGACACCTTTCCGTTCTCCCCTTACCGTTCGTCGGGCACCGTCACGCGGACGGACACTTGCTCGGAATGGCACTCGCCTTTCCCCGCCATATCGAGCGTCGCGAGCGTGGCCTCGCGCTTGGCGGACTCATTCTCGATCGCGACGGGCGACCACGAGAGATTGACTTGAAACTCGGTCGGCTCGGCGTCTGGAAGATTCGGAAACGGGAATGGTCGGATCGGCAGGTCGGCTTGATCCCGGAGTCGTGGACCGCGGCGCCGGCCGGCTCCACGACATGGGCCTCGGTGACCCCGGTCGTCCTCGATCGCTTTCCAAAGCCGGACCGGCAAAGCCCGTCCGGACGCCACGAGTGGGAATCGGAAGTGAGGCAGATCGTCGCCGAGGCGTGTGCGAGGATCGGCTTACCCAAGCCGATCGAGATCGATATCGACCGCAGTTGCTGGCATCACGGCGGATCACGGGCGGTGGCCAAACGCCGCCCCCTTCGCCGGACCGGCGGCCGGGCGCTCTCGGAACCACACGACGAAACGGCAAGACTCGGCAACGGATTCCCGTTCTATCCGCGGAAAGGGACCGGATCGCCACGCCCGCAAGTTCACGCATGGATCCGATTCGATCGCCCCGTCGTTGGGCCGGTAGTTCTCGGTGCCGGACGATTCATGGGATACGGGCTGTTCAAACCCCTGGAAGATCCCCGTGCAGAGGAGTGACATGGAAACGAATGACTTCGATCGATTGGACGTGGACGATTTCGCGTCCTACTTCCACGCTCTTCACGGTTACGACCCGTATCCGTGGCAGCGACGTCTCGCCACACAGGCGGTGGAGGGAAGTTGGCCGGGTGCGGTCGACCTTCCGACGGGAAGCGGCAAGACCGCCTGTATCGACGTGGCAGTGTTCGCGCTGGCATGCCAGGCGTCGCTCCCGCCTGCGGAACGGTCGGCGCCCCGGCGTCTCTTCTTTTGCGTGAACCGCCGCGTGATCGTCGACGAAGCGTTCCGCCGCGGGCGTCAGATCGCGGCGTCGTTGTGGCGAGCCGAACGAGAAGCCGAAGGGGACGTGTTGGCCCGCGTCGCTGCCGGGCTGCGGGTCGCCGCTGGCACGGATCGGTTGGCAAACTCCCCGCCGCTGGACGCGCTCGAGCTCCGCGGTGGGATCTATCGTGACAACCGCTGGGCACGCTCGATCCGTCAACCAACCGTAATCTGCACCACGCTCGACCAACTCGGCTCCCGACTGTTGTTCCGCGGCTACGGCGTCTCGGCCGGAGCGGCGCCGATTCAAGCGGCGCTGATCGCTTACGACAGCATGATCCTGCTCGACGAGGCGCACATCAGCCGTCCCTTCTTGCAAACGTTGCGACAAATCCAGGAGTATCTCGACCCCAACCGCTGGGCCGCGTCCGACGTCGGCGTAAGGCCCGTCACCGTCGTCCCGATGACCGCGACGCCGAGCCAAGCGATGCGTGACCGCGGCATCATCGCACTCGACGACGACGACCGCGAGGTCGCGCAGCTCCGGGCACGATTGGAGGCGTCCAAACGGGCAGAGTTGGCGGAAGTGCGGGATGTAGCGAAGGGGGCCGTCGACGCGGCGGTCCGGCTTGCCGCCGACGGCCCCGTCGCGATCGGGGTCATCGTCAATCGGATCGCCACCGCCCGAGAGATCTACCGCCAACTCACGGCCCTTCGCGACGAGACGAAAATCAAGAATCGAAAGGTCTCGCAGGACGCCGCCGTCGAACTCGTGATCGGGTCGATGCGTCCTCTCGATCGTGACAACCAATCGCGAAGGCTCGATCCGATCGTCGGCGCCGATCGCCCCAAGCCGAACTCGACGCATACCTCCTTCGTCGTTGCCACCCAATGTCTCGAAGTCGGCGCCGACTATGACTTCGACGTGATGATTACCGAGTGCGCGTCGCTCGATTCACTCCGGCAACGCTTCGGACGGCTCAACCGGTCCGGACGTCCGATCGATGCCCGCGGAGTGGTGTTGATCAGGAACAAAGACGCTAAACCGGAGGAGAAACTCGACGACGAGAAGCCGGCCGACCCGATTTACGGAAACGCCCTCGCCCGAACCTGGAGCTGGCTCCAAGACCACGCCGCCGAGAACGAGATCGATTTCGGGATCGACCGTCTCGCCGAGGCGATCGGAAAGCCAGACGAAGCGGACACCAGTTGGGCAGGGCTCGTGTCGCCCGCGGCAACCTCCGACGCGCCACTCCTGATGCCCGGATACGTCGACCTGTGGTGCCAAACCGCGCCGCGACCGGCGCTCGAGCCCGACGTCGGACTGTTCTTGCATGGAGAACCCGGCAACGAGCCCGACGTCCAAGCTTGCTGGCGAGCGGACCTGGTCGACGACGGCACGATGACCCGGGCTCAGTGGTGTGACGTCGTTGCCCTCGCCCCGCCATCCGCTGCCGAGTGCGTCCGCGTCCCGATCTCGCGGATCCGACAATGGCTCCGCGAATCGACGCTCGACGAATCGGAAGATACTGGCGACGTGTTCGCCCCGACCGAACCGACCGAACCGAAAGGTCGCGTGAAGGCGGACGGCCTTTCCCGACCCGACGCTCGGGTCGGCGTGCTGTGGCGTGGCATCCAAGAAAGCGAGTTGCTCGATTCGGTCAAGAAGCTCCGTCCGGGAGCCACCGTCGTGTTTCCTGCGTCGCTGGCCGACTCCCTACCGCTCGCCCATTTCCCCGACACCGGCGACGGTACGACGTCCGACCCCGAGGCGCCGCCCCCGGTCCGCGATCTGGCCGAACGGGCATGGCTCGCCCGCGATCGGGCCATGCTGCGAGTCCACCCGTCTCTCCGCAATCAGTTTTCCGGTGAGACCTACGGGAAACTAGTCGACGCGGTCCAGCAGGACGAAGCGGATTCCCCCGCAACCTGGTCGTCGCTGCTCACCGATTTCGCGACGCGATCGGAGTCGTCCGACGATCCGATCCGCCGGATCGCAGAACACTTAAGCCGTGACGCGGTGATCCAATGGTATCCGGACCGACGGGGCTGCGTGCTCGTATCACGGAGACCCGTCGGTTCCGGCACGGACTGGTATCTGCCAGCGATCGACGACGGCGACGACGACAGCTCCCGCTCGCCACGTGTCTTCCTCGGCGATCACCTGGAACACGTCGAACGCGTGGTCACAGAGTCGCTGCAGTCGATCCCGCTTGCCCATTTCGCTTCGGCGTTCCGTATCGCCGCCCGCTGTCACGATTGGGGAAAAGCGGATGAGCGATTCCAAGCGATGCTTCGTCGTACCGACCGAACCGACGCCTACCTGATGGCCGGCTGCAACGGTGAACTGTTAGCGAAGTCGGAGGCCGTCCCGCGGACGAAGCACCAGGCGACCGTCGCACGGCAGCGGGCCGGATTGCCGCCCGGGTTTCGACACGAAATGCTTAGCCTACAATTGCTCCAGCACGTCATTTCCTCCGGTCATGCACTTGAGGCCGACGGATCCACTCCGGCGATGCCCGACGAAGAGACGGCCCGCGAACTCGTGTTCCACCTCGTCGCCGCCCACCACGGCCACGCCCGTCCTTACGCACCCGTCGTGGTCGATGAAGAACTCCCCGACGTCATGCTCGATCACAACGGGATGCAGTTCGTCGTCGATTCTCAAGCCCGCCGCCGGTGGGCCCCCGCCCACCGTGCCGACTCGGGGGTAAGCGAACGTTTCTGGAACCTGACGCGACACTTCGGATGGTGGGGCCTCGCGTTCCTGGAAGCGGTCTTAAGGCTGGCGGATCAACAGGCGAGCGCCGCCGAAGCGAACGGCACGGAGCTCGTACGCGACACCCCCTCGACCTCGGAGGCCACCCGATGAACGCGACCGCCGTCCCGGACACCCACCCCGCTTCACCTGACGCCGGTTTGAACGGCGTGACTCTCGTCGGGGTCAGCGGCGGTAACCCGCTCGCGTTTTTAGCTGCCTTGGGGACGTTTCGAATCGTTTCGGTCCGATTCCCCGAACTGCACGTTCGAATGCGATGGGAGACCGGCCCCGGTCACTGGTTCCCGGTACTCGAATCTCCGGCCGACACGACGCAGCTCACTCGCGAGAGCTTGCTCGACATGCTGTCGGCGGAACTCGTCGACGACTTCGATCGACACCCGGCAAACCTGTTCGTGAAGCTGGGGTCGCTTGACCAGGCGGGCCGCCGAGCGTTCATTCGAAACGAGCTCGATCGTTCCCCGGCGGAGGCGGCGGAAACCCTTGCGTGGATCACCGCCTTTACGAGTGACGCGATCCCATCGAGCGAATCGACCCAGCTTCAAACCGTCCGTCGCGACTATCTGCCGAACAACATGAAATCGGTGATCGAACGGACGGAGCGGTCCCACCTGGATCGAACCCTGTTCCGAACTTGGGACTACGCCGACGCGCTCGACAATCAGTCGCTGCACCTCGACCCCGGCGAAGACCGACGCCACGCCCACCAGTGGAACAAGCCGTCGGGGGACCCGAACCGAAAGTCCGAAGGCGGAATGTTGGGCGCGAACCGGCTCGCGCTCGAGGCGATCCCGCTGTTCACATCGATCCCCGAAAACGAAACGCTCCGCACACTCGGCTTCACCGGCACGCGGAGCAAAAACACCCGCTGGACCTGGCCGCTTTGGGACGTCCCGGTCGACTTGAACTCACTCCCGTCGTTGATGGCCCGGCAGGAACTGCAAGCGGCAACGGTCGCGCCGGCCGACGCCGTACGGCTGAGACACCTCGGGATCGTGGCCGCATTCCGAACCTACCGAATCTTGGTCGGCAAGACCCCAAACCTCACCCCGCCGAGCCGGGTCGCCTAAGCAAGTACGAAACGAGAAAGCGACGACGGTCCTTCTAGGAGCTCAGGGGGTCGCCTGAGTTTACGGGTGATGGAAATAAGAAAGACGAAATTCGGTTCACGTTTCCGTCCTTACCCGTGTCCGATCCGTGGCAAGTTCAGAGGCATGCCGACCTCACCGCCGCGAAGCGGCATGAGAGACCAGCCCAGGGCAAGAGTCTTGAGGCGACAGCCGACGGACTCGCCGCCCTGGGTTCATGAGACCCGCCCCCTTCCCATCGCCCTGAAGGGGCATCACTCTCGAATCTCGACTCGACTCTCGATGAATTCGCGGGAGAGCATCCGGAGCCACCGACCGACGCGGTACACTGGGTCTTGAAGTTAGTGCCTATCCGAAAAGGGTCCGACCCTTTGTGGATTTCCAGCTGACAATTCGCTAAACGGCTTTTCCACGTCGTTCGTTGAACACCGGCTCGCTCCAAGAGCGGGTCGGACCCCTTTTCGGATAGGCAGTTAGTCGGTCGACTGAGTCCGAAGTCTCGGAAGTGACCCCTCGCCCACCCGTTCGTTCTCAACTTGGTAGACCAGGAAACCCGCCGCAGACGTACAGGTTCGGGATCAGTGCGGCGTCGCCCGATCCCGGACCGTTCAAGCCCCGCTTTCGCGGAGATCCCCGTCCTCGGCCGTCGACTCCGGAGCAGGGGGGGTGCCTCGGGATACACGACGGTCCCCCGAGTCGACGGTGCGCGGGAGCCGTCTGGCTCAGGAACCGACGCCATATACGGCGCGGGGCGTCAATCCCCATCAGCACCGCGAGTGGTTCGGTGATGAAGAAAACCCGGCCCCCGCTCGCAAGCCAGAAGCCGTTCTACTCCAGCGACTTACAGCACCATGCCGGACGCCCACCAGGCTTCACACGACGCTTCGCCCACAGCCCCTCGCATTCGGTCCACTCCGATGCGAGAATGACGGCCCGAAATCCGCGGGCCCTTTCCGCGTTCGAAAGAACGCGGCCTCATTGAAGCAGTCTCGCGGGTCAAACCGCCAACTTCATCCGCGACTTTCCGCGTTCGAAAGAACGCGGCCTCATTGAAGCAGGTCTGGATATACATT
>JAWLFY010000173.1:0-9851 GCA_041685355.1 Pirellulaceae bacterium
CTTGTGTGAGCCCCCGTCAATTCCTTTGAGTTTCAGCCTTGCGACCATACTCCCCAGGCGGAGCACTTAATGCTTTCGCTACGGCCGAGAGAATGTGGAAGTTCCCTCAGCCTAGTGCTCATCGTTTACGGCTAGGACTACCGGGGTATCTAATCCCGTTCGCTACCCTAGCTTTCGTGCCTCAGCGTCAGTAAAGACCCAGTGATGCGCTTTCGCCACCGGTGTTCCCTATGATATCAACGCATTTCACCGCTCCACCATAAGTTCCCATCACCCCTGTCTTCCTCAAGCCTGACGGTTTGAAACGCAGTTCCACGGTTGAGCCGTGGGCTTTCACATCTCACCTTCCAGGCCGCCTACGCACGCTTTAAGCCCAGTGATACCGAATAACGTTTGGACGGTTCGTGTTACCGCGGCTGCTGGCACGAACTTAGCCCGTCCTTCCTCTGAAGATCGGTCAAACTGAGGAGAGAACCCCCCAGCATTTCCTCCCAACTGACAGCGGTTTACAACCCGAGGGCCTTCATCCCGCACGCGGCATCGCTCGGTCAGACTTGCGTCCATTGCCGAAGATTCTCGACTGCAGCCACCCGTAGGTGTCTGGGCAGTGTCTCAGTCCCAGTGAGCCGGGCCATGCTCTCACACCCGGTAACCATCAAAGCCTTGGTGGGCCATTACCCCGCCAACAAGCTAATAGTACGCGGTCCAATCTTCGGGCGGAATCACACCATTTGATCCGTAGATGTTATCCGGTATTACTGCCAGTTTCCCGGCGCTATCCCGGTCCCGAAGGTATGTAACCACGCGTTACTCTCCCTTACGCCACTGTCCGCCTCTTAGCAAGCTAATCGGCTTCTCGTGCGACTTGCATGCCTAATCCATGCCGCCAACGTTCATTCTGAGCCAGGATCAAACCCTTCAATTTTGTATGCTTTAAACAGCCCGCCGAAACGGACCGCTTATAAACAAGTGAAAACCGAGAGTTGATTCTGCTCTGTGGTGCTCGGTTAAACACCACAGCGATTCGCCATTTTTGCCTCTCCACCAAACGTCCCGACCCCGAAAGGTCGATCCGTGAGATTTCAAGGCGAGCGATCTCGCACTTGCTGAACTCAACAGAAGTTTCATCACCAAATTGTCAAAGATCAATGTCTCGATGCGGTCGGCGTGTCGCCGGCCCCCCTCAAGGTTCCCAGAGTTTCCGGGATCGGGAGGCTCGTGTCAACCGCCTTTCCGAAAGTTTTCTGAGCAGATGCTCTTTTTTCTTTCGGGGTGGTGCGATCTTTGCACCGGTCGGATTTCCCTCCCGGTTCGCTCGGCTTCCCGAGCTTTAAGATCGGCCACCGCGGCCTCCCTTCGCCACCCTTTCGGCCGCCCCGTTCCGCGTCGCGAAACGTGGTTGCCGTTCAAGTGAGGCGGAAAGATATCGGGGCCCCGGTCGGCCCGCAAGAGCCTTCGGCGAAATTCCGGAGAATTCTTTTCGAGTCGTCCCGACCGCCCCGTTTTCGCCCCGTTTGAAGGCCTTCCTCAGTCGCGGAACGGGGTGAGTCGTCCGGTTTCGCGATGAAGAATCGCCCGAAACACCGGGCGGCGTCCCGCTAGAGGAGCGTGGCCGCGTCGCGGAGTGTCGGGGGGAGCTGCGTCCAAATCGTGGTCAGCTTTTCGGCGTCGATGCCGAGCCGCTCCAGGACCGGGCCGCCGGGGGCCGGCAGGTTGTGAATCCCCATCGAAGACCACCCCGTGCGGCTGCAAAGGTGATTCGCGAGCGCCACGCAAGCGGTTACCTCCGCCCCCGGATGCCCCCTTTCGACGGCCGTTTGCGGGGTGTGGTGGTACCGGGTCGCGACCACGATCGGTTGGGGGAGCCCCCAGTGACGGAGAATCTCGCCGCCAAGTTGGGCATGGTCCCATCCCAGCGACTCCCGTTCGATTTCGTGCATCGCTGACAGTTCGTCGACGTTCGCGATCAGCCTGCCCAGCGCCGCGTCGTGGACCCGCTCGCTGGCGAGCAGCCCCAGGTCGTGAACCGCGGCGGCGAGAAACGCGACCCCCGGGGCGGGACCGCCACACGTCCGGGCGATCATTCGCGCGACTGCCGCCGTGGCGACGCTATGACGCCACAACGTTTCTCGGTGGTATCGGTCGATTCGGCGGTCGGGCAAGAACAGACGGCGAACGTACGCGAGGAACGCGAAACGCGTCATTTCGTCCGTCCCGCCGTGGAACAGCGGGCTGTCACGCCACCGCCGCAAGACGACCGCCAGATCTCGGTGGTCCGCCAAACACGCGGCCAGCGCCCCGCTCCCCGCCCCGCTCGACACCAAGTCGCGGATCCGCTCGGGGAGCGCCCAGCCGCGGCAGGCGAGTTCCGCCGTGACGGCGAGCGACGAGGGACCCCCGCCGTCGCGGTCCGCCGAGACACCGGCTCCCGACGACGCCAACGGCCCGCCACGCGATGACGGCCCGCCACGCGATGACGGCTCGCCACGCGATGACGGCCCGCCACGCGATGACGGCTCGCCACGCGATGAAAGAGCCACGCGCGACGAAAGCTCGCCGATCGATGGCGAATCGCCTGGTGGTGAAGAGGGCGGCAGGATTTCCATGGGACCTCCCCGGGCCGGGGCGGGAATTGCGGGCGACGCAGACCAAAACGGTGATCGCTACTCCGGTTATCGACCGCGTCCGCCGCTGTCGCCGGTCGGTCGGGTCGTGAACACGGACGGTCCGGTTCTGCGGAATGAGAGGCATGGTTCGCATGCATGGCTTGGGGCGATCAGGGACGTTGTGGCTGCCGCCAGGATCCTCCCCGGCCCCCCGGGGCACGACGGCCGATACTTGCAGACGACCAGCACGTGTTCACGACCGGCCAGGGGCCAACATGAGTCAATCGCCAACGAGCGGGGCGTCCGACGACGCCTCGGTCGATCACCAACTCGAATCGTTGCTGTCACGGATCCGTTCGATCACCGGCGGTGACGCGGCGCCGAAGGACGACGCGGCGGAGAAGCCCACGGCGGGCCCAGCGGCAGCGGCGGGCGGTTCCGGATCGCTCGGCGGCGGAAAAAACCCGAACGCCGGTGGCCGAACTTTCGCTTCCGGGAATCCGTCCCTATCCCCAACCGCGACCCGGGGCGTTGAGGGGGGGCCGCCGCGAGGCCCGGCACCGCTGGGGAAACAGCAGCCCCGACCGGCCGCCGGGGCGACACCGGTCGCCCGCCCGCCGAGCGATCCGCTGACCGGGGCGGCGCTCAAACGGGCGACGCCGGTGGCGAAATCGGCCGCTGACGAGCCGAAACCGGAACATCCCGAAGGGGAACGGCCGGCCGCGCCGGCGGAGCGGCCCTCGTTCGATTTCGCCCAGCCGCTCGGATTCGAGCCGAGCCGTGACGAGCCGTGGCGGCCCAGCGAGCCGCTCGACCTCCTCGCCGGCGGGATCAACGAGACGCTACTCGAGGCGATCGTGTATCGGCTCCTGATCAACATCGGGGAGTCCGAGGGACGGAAGGTGGCCGACCAGGTCAAGCTCCCGTTCCGCCTCATCGAACCGCTCCTGACGCGGCTGAAGATGGAGCAGAACGTCGCCTACAAGGGCTCGACCTCGACCAACGACTACGTTTACGTGTTGACCGAAACGGGGCGGGCGATCGCCCGGAACCACGTCAGCGACTGTACCTACTACGGCGCCTGCCCGGTGCCGCTGGAGCAGTACATCGAAAGTGTCCAACTGCAGACGATCGAGGGGCAGTACCCGAAAAAGCAGGACCTGGAAAACGCCTTCCAAGACCTGCTGATCAACCCGAAGATGCTCGACCGGCTCGGACCAGCGGTCGCCAGCGGCCGGGGGATGTTCTTGTACGGGTTCCCCGGGAACGGCAAGACGTCGATCGCCGAGCGGGTCACCGGGGCCTTCGGCAAGTACCTATGGGTGCCTCGGGCGATCGATGTCGACGGCGAAATCGTGCGGGTGTTCGACCCGATGAACCATGAGCTCGCGATGCCCGAATCGGGCGGAGGCCTGCTCGAGGCGGTCGCGTATGACAAGCGATGGGTGCGGATCAAACGTCCGACGATCGTCGCCGGGGGAGAATTGACCCTCGACATGTTGGAAGTGCTGAATAACCCCGAAAGCAACATCAACGAGTCGCCGCTGCAGCTGAAGAGCAACTGCGGGACGCTCGTGATCGACGACTTCGGCCGCCAAAAAATGAGCGTCGATCAACTGCTCAACCGCTGGATCGTGCCGCTCGAAAAACGTTATGACTTCCTCAACATGCCGAGCGGCAAAAAAATCCAGGTCCCGTTCGACCAGCTGGTGATCTTCAGCACCAACCTGGAGCCCCGCGATTTGGTCGACGACGCGTTCTTGCGGCGGATCCCTTACAAGATCGAGGTGGGGAACCCGCCCGAGGCCGACTTCCGCAAGCTGTTCGAAATCATGTGCCGGGTGCTCCAGATCCCGCACCGGGCCGAGGCGATCGACTACCTGGTGAAAACCCACTACCTGCCGACCCAGCGGCCGTTCCGCAACTGCCAACCCCGCGACCTGTTGCTCCAAGTCCGAAACTACTGCCTCTACAACGACCTCGAAGTCGAGCTCAAGGAGGAGTACTTCGACTTCGCTTGCGAGAATTACTTCTCGGTGATGTAAGAACCGAAAACGGGGCGGACCCTCGTCGGGAACGTGGGCCCCTCTTCGAGAACGTGGGCCCCTCTTTGAGAACGTGGGCCCCTCTTTGAGAACGGGCCGGGCCTCATCCGAGAATTTCGAATCCGACCAACGGTCCGATCCCTCGTCCGGATTGGCTCTCAACCCGCCGTCTCGTCTTCATTCTCGATCGCGTCGGGAATCGCCGGGTCTTCGGGGGCCCGCTTGCGGAGCTTTCGCTGCAGCGAACGGCGGTGGATCCCGAGCCGGCGCGCCGCCTCGCTGATGTTGCCGCGGCAATCGGAGAGCACGCGATGGATGTGCTCCCACTCGTTTCTCGCCAGCGACGGGGCGGGAAACTCGGTCGCCCCGTCGGGGACGCTGGGACGTTCCCCGCGGACGAACGCCCCCAGGATGTCGTCGGCGTCCGCCGGCTTGCTCAGGAAATTGACGGCTCCGGCGCGGACGGCGTCGATCGACGCGGGGATGCTGCCGAACCCCGAGAGCATGATGATGCGGGCGTCGGGCTTGAGCTCGAGCAGTTTGCGAAGCAGTTCGAGCCCGCTGCGGCCCGGCATCCGCAGGTCGAGGACGGCGAGGTCGGTGGGACGGCTGCGGAACACCTCGACCGCCTCGGGATAGTTCCCCGCGGTCTCCACTCGAAGGCCACGCTGTTGCATCGCCAACGCCAGCCGGTCACGGAGCACGTAGGTGTCGTCAACCAGCAAGATGCTCTCGGCTCCCACCGTTTCGGCGGTGTATCCGAGGGCTTCCGGGGCGGAAGGATCGTTCATCGGGACGGATCGGCGTGCGGGGCGCGGGTTCAGGGAAGGGGAAGTCAACCGTTCGTCTCGGTCAACCGTGTCGACGCGTGGATCGTCAACCGTGTTCACGCGTGAATCGTGTCGAAAGCGGGTCGCGTCACCGGCATCGCGACCGACGATGACTCATTCTAACGCGGCGGGCGATTCTTGGCCGGGGGACTGCCCGAGTGACGACAGCGGAAGGTCGACGATGGCGTGGGTGCCGTGGCCGGGCCGCGACCGAAAGGTGACTTCGCCGCCGAGCCGCGACACGACGTTCCGGGTCAGGAACAGCCCCAGCCCGATCCCGCGGCCAGGCTCTTTGGTCGTGAAGAACGGGTCACCCGCCCGATCGAGGACCTCGTCGGTCATCCCCTGGCCGGTATCGACCACGACCAGCCGGAGGCGGTCTCCGGTGATCGCCGCATCGACCCGGACTCGCCCCTCCGGGCCGCTGGCGTCGAGCCCGTTGTGGATCAGGTTTCGGATCGCCTGCGCGACCGCCTCTTGGGGGAGCCAAAGCGGTTGGTTCTCGACCGCGTCGTCCCCGTCGAAAACGTCGACCCGATGCGGGTCACGAATCCCCTCGAGCGTCGCGTCGATCAAATCGCCGACGGTCGTCCGGTCCCACTGATGCGCCATCGAGTCCCCCGCCGCCGACCGCATCCGCTGGAGAATCTGCCGGCACATCTCGAGCTGGGCGTCGATCAGTTTCAGATCGGTGTCGACCGATTTCGGCTTGTCGACCGATTCGAGGTGCCGCGAAAGTTCTCGGACGATCACGTCGATCGTCGAGAGCGGGCTCGCGAGCTCGTGGGCGGCCCCCGCGGCAAGCGTCGTGAGTCCCTCCAACCGGTGGCTCGCCGCGCGTTCCGCCTGCGCCCCGAGCAACAGTTGCTCCCGTTGACGCAGCTCCCCCGCGGTGCGGGTCACGAAATACGTCACGACACTGGAACAGGTCGCGAACGCGAGCATCAGTCCCAGCGACCGCAGGTCCAACGCCTCGCCCGAACGGCCGACGCTCAGCCCTTCGACCGGCATCGAACGGTAGAGCAGCAGCGTGTAGCCGGCGATCGCCAACCCGGTCAACGCCCACGCCCCGACGGGGCGGATCATCACGCCCCCCACCGCCAAATTCACGAAGTAGAAAAAACTGAACGGGTTGTCCGCGCCGCCGCTGAGGTACAACATCGCGGTCAGCGTGATCAGGTCGAGCAGCATCAACCCGAGCGCCATCCGCCGCGCCGGGGTGGCCGACTCCGGCATCTCTCCCACGAGCGGATCGATTTTCGCTTCCGACGAACCCCATCGGGTACGCCTGGTACGGTGCAGCCAGACCCCGTACGCGAGGTTCGTCACCAACGTCAGGAACACCAACGCCAACAACGCCGCGTACGGGAGTTCGATCGGGGTCGCCCCCCAAGCGACGAGGATCGTCAGCAACTGCCCGGCGACCGCAAACGACCGCAAGTGCAACAGCCACGTCGAGGAGCCGAGTCGAGCCGGGGCGATCAGGGGCACGAGCGAATGAACAACACAAAAGGGAAAAGCGGAACGACACGAGCCGTCCGGTCCCATTGCTTGGCGGGGCGGAGAGGGCGGAGGACTCGTCGATTGATCTGGCGGCGAACGGGCGAGTTCGCTATCCCAAGGGGCCACCGGAAACCATGGGTGGGTTTCCAACGCACTTTAACACTCAAGCCGGTTCGGGGGCAGACGTCGAGTCTGACGGTCAGGACGCCCGGGGTCGGCGGTGACGGAATCGGTCAACCGCCGCCCGCCGCCGAGGCGATACCGACCATGGCACGCGTCACGGACATGGCACGCGTCACGGAAGGACGCCTACGAAATCGCAGGGAAGGTTGTCATGAATATCGAACGACGCCGTTTTGTCGCAATCTTCGGTTCCCTCGCCGCTGCCGCGGCGACCCGCCCCGCCCACGCCGAAGGGCCCGACCTTGCCGAGCCGGTCCACCGCGTCGCGAACGCCGCGAAACGGTCGGAAGACGGCTCCGATCACCCGCTCGACCGGGCACTCGAAGTCGCCCGGAACGGGTTGCAGCAGAGCCGCGAAAATATCCGTGATTACACCGCGGTGCTCGTCAAGCGGGAACGCGTCGGTGGCACGCTCGGCCAGCACGAATACATGTTCCTGAAGATGCGGAACCGCAAGACGCGGGGCGGCCAGATCACCCAGCCGCTCAGCGTCTACCTCGCGTTCCTCAAGCCGGCCAGCGTCAAGGGCCGCGAGGTGATCTACGTCGAGAACCAGAACGACGGGAAGATCGTCGCCCACGAAGGGGGCCTCAAAGGGAAGTTCTTGCCGACCGTCACCGTCCCGCCCGACGGGATGTTGGCGATGCGAGGCCAGCGCTACCCGCTCACCGAAATCGGTCTCGAAAACCTGATCGTCAAACTGATCGAGCGGGGCGAGACGGCGCGTCAGTACTCGGACGTCACGTGCGAGTTCCGCAAAGGCGCGCGGCTCAAGGACCGGGCGTGCACGGTGATCCAGGTCACCCAGCCGACTCGCCGGCCCGATGCCGAATTCTACCAGGCTCAAGTGTTCATCGACGACGAGTTGAACGTGCCGATCCGGTACATCGCCTACGATTGGCCCGGACGCTCGGGCGAAGTCGGCGAAGTGATCGAGGAGTACAACTACCTGAATCTCGACGTCAACGTCGGGCTCACCGACAGCGACTTCAACCCGCGGAACGAAGCTTACAACTTCTATTCGTGATCAGTAATCACGGAACGGGCGTCTCGGCTCGGCGGCGTCCATCTCACTCAGCCAGGCCTGGTAACGCCGCTTGACCGTTGCCAATTCGTCCGGGTGCGATTCGCTGAGGTCCCGGTTTTCGCCGATGTCGTCGGCCAAGTTGAAAAGCCCGCCCCGGTTTCCCATCCGGACCCATTTCCAATCTCCCACGCGGGCGCCGATCAGGTCTCTTCGCTGCCAGAACATCTCGGTTCGCGGTGACGGTTTGCCGTCGCGGAGCGTCGCCCACCAATCGTATCCGTCGAGCTTCACGCCTTCGGGCGGTGTCGCACCGGCCGCCGCGATCAGGCTCGGGAACAGTTCCAGCGACGTCAGGAATTCGTCGCTGACCTCGCCCGCGGGGATCCCGCCGTCGGGCCAACGAACGATGCACGGGACGCGGATTCCCCCTTCCCACATTTGGGCCTTGCGGCCCCGCAGCGGCGAATTGTCCGCGCCGCCTCCGCCGCCGTTGTCGGAAAAGAAGATCACGATCGTCTCGTCGAGTACCCCCTGATCCTCCAAACGGTCGAGAATCTTGCCGATCGATGCGTCCATGCAGGTCACCGCGGCGCGGTAGTCACGCCTCCGGGCCGCCGGCGTCGTGACGGTCGCCGGGGACGCATACCGATACCGATCGACGTCGCGGGTTTCCGGGTCGACCGGCGGATACATCGCCTTGTACCGCGCGGGGGCTTGGACGGTCGTCCGGATCTCGGGATCGAGCGACGACGAGTTGTGCGGGGCGTTGAACGGCACGTACAAGAAGAACGGTCGGTCTTCGGTCGACGCGGCGAGAAACCGCAGCGCCTCCCGCTCGAACAATTCGGTGCAGTACGTCCCCTTGTCCTCTTCGGTCGGTGACAAGTTCCGGTACATGCTCGGCACGCCATACCGCTCGTGCGTGTAGTAGTCGACCCCGGTGTTCACGAACCCGTAAAAGTCGCCGAACCCACGCGACGTCGGAAGGTAACGGCGGAGCGTGCCGAGGTCCCACTTGCCATAGACCCCGCTGCGGTACCCGACATCGCCGAGGACCTCGGGGAGCAGGGTCTCCCGCACGTCCATCCCGCCGATCCGCTCGAAGGTGACCTCGTATTCGGCGGGCGTGTACTCGTGGCCGTAATCGGGGGCCTCGTTGCGGATCATGTCGTAGATCCCGTTCCGCTGTGGGTAACGCCCGGTGAGCAGGCTCCCACGCGACGGCGTGCATGCGGGCCAGCTGACGTAGAAGTTGCTCAGCCGTGTCCCCTCCTCGGCCAACCGGTCGAGGTGGGGCGTGATGATCCCGTTGCCGTGCAGCCCAAGGTCGTTGTAGCCCTGGTCGTCCGAGACGATCAGCAGCACGTTCGGCGGCTTCGCTTGCGCGGGGGTCGCTGCGGATAAAAAGACGGTGACCAAGCAAACCGCGATCGCGACCGAAAGCGGCCACGCCGATGCCCGGAAGCGGCGTGCCGCGTCACGCGATGTGAGTCGTTGGCCCGAAACGGAAAGCGAGGCGTGGTGGTGCATCGGTGGCGTGGGGAAGTCGAGGGGAATCTTGGGCACGACGCGGAGGAACCGCGCGGCATACGAATCGCGCGGCATACGAATCGCGCGGCATTTTTG
This sequence comes from Pirellulaceae bacterium, assembly GCA_041685355.1. Lineage (GTDB taxonomy): Bacteria > Planctomycetota > Planctomycetia > Pirellulales > Pirellulaceae > JAWLFY01. The sequence goes on from JAWLFY010000173.1 coordinate 9,821, forward strand.
CGAAACAACGCCCCATCGTAAACGATCGCGG
>JAWLFY010000174.1:0-9751 GCA_041685355.1 Pirellulaceae bacterium
TTCCCGATAGGCGAGATCGTAGGCGTGACCGAGGACCCGGTTGATCCGTGTCATCCACCGCTGCAGGTAAGCTTCGATGTCGTCGACGACGGCCGCGACCGACTCGACAGACTCAACCGAACCGGCCGAACCAACCGAACCGGCCGGACTCACCGAACCGGCCGGACTCACCGAACCGGCGGAAGCAACCGAACCGGCCTGGTCGGCAGGCTCGGCGAATTGGGCCGCTTCGTTTCCGCCGGATCGCACGTCGCAAGGGTCGGTGTTCATCGCTCAGTACTCCAAACGCTTCCAAAGGCGTCCGATCCGGCTCGCGAGCGCGGACCCGCCCCGCTGTTCGCGTTCCTGTCTTTCTTCCTCATGGATCTCCTTGAGGTGTTCCCGGAGCGTCTTGAGTCGGTTGGCGAATTCTCGGTCGGGTTGATCTTTCGCGCGTGGCAACGCTTCGGACTCCGTCAATTTTTGCTGGAGCTCGTGTCGCAACCGGGACACCTCGGCCCGTTCGCGGGCGACGGCGGCCCGTTCGTCACGGAGCGATTCTTCCTCGCGGTTTTCGGCCCGTTCCAGTCGTTGCTGGAGCGAGGCGATCTCTTTCCCCCGCGCGTCAAGTTCTTGCTGAAGCGTCTGGTTTTGCTGTTGAAGCCGGTCGAGGGTTTCTTGATAGGCTGCCGGAGCGGAGCCTTGTGACGCGGCATCTCGGAGTTGGTGTTGCACGCGGTCCCGTTCGCCCCGCGTCTGATCGACCTGGGCGCGAAGCGCCTCGGCCTCCGCCTTCCACTCGTCTTCTCGTTGCCCGATGCGACGCTCGATGTCGCCGACCCAAGCTTCTAACTGGGCGCGCTCCTCTTGTTCTGCCTGGTTCGCTTCTTCCGCGGTTTGCAGCAATTCCTCGAGCACCGCGACCCGTTCGTCATGGCATTCGGCTTCATCGAGCAGGTCTTGCAACCGCCGCAGCATCGTTTCCGTTTGGTGTTCCAAATCGTCCTGCTGGCCCGGATCGCGATCGCCCGATTCGCGGTCGGAAACGAGCGACGCGATCTGTTCGTCGCGCTGGGCCAACGCGGCCTGCAGGTCTTCGATCTCGGCCCGCAACAGTTGCATCGTTTCCTGATCGAAACTGTCCGCCTCGAACAGGTCCTCGTCAAAGCGGAACGAATCGCTCGCGTGGTCGGGAGGTTCGCGATCGTCATCCGTGTCGCTCGACGCTTCGATAAGCGATTCGCCCGACGTTTGGGCGAACGACTCGCCAACCTCCGCTGCCGAGACCCCTTCGACCGGATCGAGACTCGGGACGTGTCGATCGTCGGTGTTCGGCTGGAAGCCCGGATCGTCGCTCTCTCCCGCCGAAAGCTCGTCGCCCGATACCGCCGACGAGGGTGCCTGGTCAAAAGCTTCTGCGCTCGGCTGATTCGGTTCGGGATGGTCGGCGTCGGACTCATCGAACGCGGCACGCGGCCCCGAGTCAGCCCGATCGACATCCTTCGTGCCGAAAGAGACACGGATCCGATACGTGGCGATCCGCACTTCGTCACCCGCACCCAGGTCGACCTTTGTCGAGATCGGTTCCCCGTTGACGAAGGTACCCGATTTTGACGCCCAGTCTTGCACCGACACGACATCACCGTCGAGCATGAACAGGCATTGCAGCGACGAGATGTCGTCACCGCAAAGCTGCAGCCCGCAGTGGTTCGACGCGCCGACGAACAGGTTCTTGCCTTGTTCGAGGTTCGCGGTCAGTCTCTGCCCGCCTTCCCCGTCGGCGATCACCGTCAAGCCGGCAAGGGTATTGGTGTCACTCATTGTTCAAGCACCTCGATGGCCGGGGCGGAAGTCGCAGGGTGGATACCGGTGGGGATCGCGGTTGGAAACCCGCGCCGTCGATCGGAAGCGATCATCGGGTCAGCGGAACCGCCGATCACACGGTCGAGCGTTTCGAACAGCGAGTCGGACGTGTAGGGCCGAGCGATCACGGCGGCGGGCTCGAACCCGAGGCAAGCGTGCCAGTCGACGTCGTGTTGCGATTCGGCTCGGACCGCGACGCGGGGAGTCGATCCGGCGGCGTCAGCGAGCCCCGCGAACGTCGAAGCGACCGTTTCCCGGCTGGCGTCGCTGTCGGCGGCGAACACGACCGCGTCGGGAGAAGAACGCTTCAGCAGGAGTTGCAACGCGAGCGTGTCGCGGACCACCTTCACGCCGTACCGGTCGTCTCCATCGCCGAGCGTCGCCCGGGTTTGCCGGGCGATCGTCGGATCGGGCTCGAACACCACGACCTTGGCGAGCGCGGTTTCCCGCCGCGATTCGACAAGCTCGGCGAGGATGAACCCGTGCAACACGCGGCGGACCTCGTCCCGTTCCCAATTCAGCTTGCCGGCCAATTCGGAGACCGTTTGCGGCTCGGACAGCAGGTGCAGGATTTTCATGTGCCGTGCGGCCAATCCGGTCCGGTCCAGGTTCTGTCCCCGAATCGAACGCCGTACGTAGGTCGTGTGATCGTCGTCTTCGGGCAACCTCTCTTCACATCCGTGGATCGCCTGTTCGACGAGCAACGCCAGCAGGCTGCTGTCGATCGGCAGTTCCCGGTGCAGCGCGGGGACGTGCTTCGACGAATGGAAACGGAACACGTTCAGCTTGCGATCGAACGCCAAGCGGACAAGCATCGCGGCTTGAAAGCGGAGCAGCTTCGCGGTCAGTCGCGGGTCGAGCACTTTCTGATCGAGGAGCTGTACGAGCCCGTCGATTTCGGCGCTGCCCCGACCACCGATGGTGAGCTTGAGCACGGCAGCCAGGTTGGCGAGCGACGGGGGCAGCTCGGCAACGATCGCTTCGATCTCGGCCGCGGTGATCCCGGTCGCCGTGACCCCCTGGATCCGTCCCCGGTCCAAGTAGAAGCACAACCGGATCCGCTCGGCCTCGACTTCGAGCACGCCTCGCTTTCCGCCGTTGTTGAGGAAGTCGAGGACTTCGCGAAGGCTGAACCCGCCGAAAGCACCCGCCAATTCGGCGTCCTCCGACTGTTGCATCACCTCCGGCACCGAGGTCCCCCTCGACTGCGAGTCGACAACCATCGTCGCCGTCTCCAGCGCGTTGGCGATCGTCGTCTTGAGCAGCTCTTCCGAATACGGCTTGGGGAGCATGTCGATGACGTTGTCGCAGTCGGTGTACTCGACGTACGCCTTCTTGCGGAGCGTCGAGCTGGCGACGACGGGGATCTGTCGCAGCGTCGGCGACGCGAGGAGCTGTTGACAAACCTCATAGCCGGTCGTCCCGGGGAGCTGGTGATCGAGCAGGATCAGGTCGGGCGCGGTCTCCTCGGCGAACCGTAGGCCTTCCTCGGCGGTGGCCGCGAGGATCACCGTGTATCCGTCGTCGCTGAGGTGCGTGTCGACGAGCTTGCGGATCGTCGCGCTGTCGTCGATGACCAGGATTTTCTTCTCGCTCATCAAGATTCACCGGGGTGCGGGTGAGAGGAAGTGGATGGGCTGATCGCGGCGCGGAGCACCGAGACGGAATCGATCGTGTGATCGAGCGTTTCATCGTCGATCGGCTTGCCCAAATAGCCGTTGACGCCAAGTTCCTCCGCACGGTCGCGGAATTCGTCTTCCAACCGGCTGCTCACGATCACAACGGGTAGGTCTCGCGTCTGCTGACGGCCTCGGATCTCGGCCAACAACCCGATGCCGTCGAGGTTGGGCATCTCGAGGTCAGAGAAGACCGCATCGAACACTTGTCGACGCAACAGCTCGAGCGCCTCGGCGCCGTCGTTGGCCTCGACGATCTCGACGCCGTACCGGCGCAACGATCGGGTGAGCCGTTTGCGAGCGGTGAGCGAGTCGTCGGTGACGAGTACCCGCCGCCGCGACGGCTCGGTCGGCATCGCGGGTCCCGCATCGGCGACCGGCGTCAACGGGGGGATCGGATCGGTAGGTGACTCGTTGACCAAGCGGCGTGCCCCGAGCGCGGCGACCGCGTTGGCGTCGAGTGTCAGCACCAGCTCGCCCATTCCCGACAGTGTCGCACCGTTACACAACGGATGTTGTTTGAGCAATGCCGGCAACGGACGCACGACCACTTCCTCGGGGCCAACGATCTCGTCAACCATGAGCGTCACACGGCGTGTACTGGCCGCGATCGCGCGGGCGACGGGGTCCGACAATTCCGACGTGTTCGGTTCGGATCCGGGCCCCGCGTCTCCACCGGCGGCGGAGCGGGGAACGCCGCAATCGAGCACCAACCTTTGGCCTTCGGCCCCTCTCGTGGGCGAACCGGGCGTCTTCTTCGTGGTCCCCGCAAGCACCTCGGCGAGCCGGATCGCGCGGGTCCCGTCGCTGTCTCCTCCCGCCCCGCGGATGAACTGCATCGGCAACGCGTACAGCTGCCCCGACGACCGCAACACCATCGCGTGTTGGATCACCGACGGGAGCGGGATATTCAACCGGATCGTGGTCCCGTGATCGGTTTCCGATTCGACTTGGATCCAGCCCCGCATCCGGTCGAGCGTGGCCGCCACAACGTCCATCCCGACGCCGCGGCCGGCGAGCTCGCTGGCGACGTCACGGGTCGAAAAGCCGGGCTGAAAAATTAACTGCGCGAGCTCGTCACGGCTGGGGGCCATGTCGGGCTTGATCAATCCGCGTTCGAGGCCTCGTCGCCGGATCGCGTCGTAATCGAGTCCGCGTCCGTCGTCACGAATTTCGAACACCAACAGGTCGGGCCCCGAGTGAGCCTCCAAGACGACGCGTCCCGCCGCCGGCTTCCCCCGCGCCGCTCGCTCGTCAGGCGTTTCGATGCCGTGGCCGACGCAGTTCCGGACGATATGAAGCAGCGGCTCGTAAACCTTTTCCTGCAGCGACCGTTCGATCCCGGTCTCCTCCCCGACCCACGTCAACTCGACCCGTTTCCCTTCGACCCGGGCGGCGTCGCGCGCCGAGCGGCGAAGCCGACGGAACAGCCCCGACACCGGCGTCCGCTGGAGCTCGACCAGTTCTTGCCGAAATTGGCGGATGAACTGCGACACCGCCGCGTTCCCCTCGGCGACCGGACGGAAGCACCGGCGTAGACGCTGCGCGGATTCGAACAGGTCGTTCGTGATCTCCGTGATTCGTGGCAACTGAGGCGACACCGACTCCTGCCCACGGCCGGACGACTCTTGGACGCGACCGGATGGCTCACCGCCCCGGCCGGACGCCCCGATCCGGGGCGTCGCGACCCGCGCCGACATCCCCTCGTCGCCGAGCACGCGCAATCGGGAAACCCCATGGATCAGTTGATGGTGGATCTGCTCCAGATCCGACAATTCCATCCCGCGACGGTTGCGAAGCATCACCAATTGCGAGAGCAGGTCCATCAAACGGTTGAGCTGGGACGTGCGGACCCGGACGGTTTCCTCGTCGGTCGCCCCCTCCTCGAAACGTTGCGGCGAGCCCGTCGCGGAAGGGCCCGTCGCGGAAGGGCCCGTCGTGGCAGGGCCCGTCGTGGCAGGGCTGATCGCGGCGACGGCCGCCGCGGAAGGGGTTGTCTCCGACCGGACGTCGACCGGCGGGATGCCGCCTCCGTCCGTTGCGGGCCCGCGACCGCCGGACGCTGGTGTCAGCGGCGGAGCGCCGCCGACCTCACGATCGTCGCCTTGACCGGGCGAAGCGATCGCATCGACGCGACGACGGATCGTGTCGATCGATGTCAGGAGCGCGTCGACGTTCGGCGTGGCTTGCGATTGCTCGGCCTCGCGAAGCGACTCTTCGAGTTCATGAATGTAGCTCGCCAAGCCTTCGAGCCCGACGCTGGCCGAGGCGCCCTTGAGCGTATGAAGCTCGCGAAGGATCTGCCGCAGCGGCGAAAGCGTGTCGGGCTGGGACTCGAGTGAGAGGGACGCCTCCTCGAGAGACGCGACGCAACGCAGCGCGTCGTCGAGGAACGCTTCGCGGAGTTCACCGGTCAGCATCGCTGACGCGTCGGCATCACCCAACCTCGCGGCTCGGATCGATCCGTCGCCAGGCTCGGACTCCGTATCGCTTTGGACTTCCCGTCCGATGCCGTCGACGTCCGCATGACTGGCAGGGTTGTCAGCCTCGAGCGCGTTTTCCGGATCGGCGGCAGAAGCCAACCCGGCGAGCATCCGAGTGATGTCGTCGGCGCTCGGCGCCGTAGGGACGTCGTCGTCGCTGTCCGGATCGGCACCAGCCTGCGCCCGGTCTGCTTCGCCATCCCATTCGTTGTCATCCCGAAACGAACGGTCGTCATCCCGAAACGAACGGTCGTCGTCCGAGTCGACGTCGAGTCGGTCCCCCCAACGCTCGAACGCCTCTCGCTTGAGCGCTTCGAGCCGGTCGATCGAGTGCGGATCCTCAGCGTTAACCGCCGGCTTGAGCGTTTCCGCGGCGGCGATCAAGAAGTCGGCAACGTCGCACGGATCGCCCGGGTTCCCGTTCTCGACCGCCCCCAACACGTCGGTCAGATCTGCGACCGCGGCGAGGACTTTCGTCAGCTCACGGAGTTCCGACGGCAGTTCTCCTTCGTCGAAACGGGCGAGCAACTGGAACAGCTCGATCGCCGATTCGAGCCGGTCGAGCCGCTCATTCTGCTCGGCGACCGGGCGGTCGTCAGCGTCCGTCGGGCAATCGGTTTGGGCGTGCTCGTGAGTCATCAGACGGACACCGTGTGGGAGTCGTGTGAATCGGGACGCGGGCCCGCAGGTTCCCCAGTTGCCGATCCCCCGCTCGCCGATCCCCCGCTCGCGGGTTCGCGGGTCACAGGTTCGCGGGTCGCGGATTTGCCGGGCCGTCGGCTCGCGTCACCGTCCGCTTCGTCGCGGAGCAGTTGGCGAACCGATTCCTGTTCGGGGGTCATCGCGTCGTCGGCGTCACCGCGGCGTTCGTCGCGGCATCGGCGGAGCGGGTCGATCGCGTCGTCGAACTCGATCGTCGTCTTGGCGAGCGATCGCATCGACCACCGGGCGGCCTCGGCGTGTTCACGGTCTGCCTTGGCGAGTTCGGAAACCTGCTCGACGGTGAGCACGATCTCTTGAGCGAGCTGTCGTTGCTGGACGCCGGCCGACGCGATCCGCTTGGCTCGCGCCGCTTCTTCGTCGAGGGCACGGTGAATCCGTCGCAGCACCTCTTCGGTCGCGCTCCCGAGACAGCTTTCCGATTCGACGTCGGTCCGTTCGGCGACCAACCTGGCGATCGACTCCTGGGTCTGCATCTGGAGTGCCTCGAGCAACACCGTGACCTCGCGGGTCGCCTGCGACTGTTGCTCTGCCAACTTTCGGACTTCGTCGGCGACGATCGCGAACCCGCGGCCGTGCTCACCGGCGCGGATCGATTCGACGGCGGCGTTGAGCGCGAGCAGGTCGGTGCGGCCGGCCAAGTCAGCGATGCTATCGACGATCGAACGGATTTGGCGGGTGGGGTCGTCCAGGGCACGAAGCTTTCGTTCGCTCGCTTCCGATCGCGTCCGCATTCGCTCCATCCCCTCGGTGATCTCGCGAAGCATCTTCAACGCCTCGTCGAGGGTCCGCCCGTTCTCGGCCGCCTGGCCTTCGATCTCGTTCGCCTCGCGGCATACCGCGTCGATGCCCGTCGTCAACTGCTCGACGTAGGTGCTCGCCTTGGTCACCGCGTTCCCCTGGGCGTCGGCGTCATCGGCGATCCGCTGGGTCGAACGGCCGATATCGACCGCGTTCTGTTCGATCTGTGACAGCAGACGCTGCAGCCGTTGGGCGATCCCCGCGAGCACCCCGCGAAGCTGGGCCCCCGACGCCGGGCCGCCGGTTTGACGACGGTCGAGCAGCGTCAGGATCGCTTGCAGCTCGCGGGCCTGTTCCCGGCTGTTCGCGGCGACGTCGTCCCACTTGGCGACGTGCCCTGCGAGCTCATCGAGCGAGACATCGAACTCTTCCCAGCCGGACGCCGGTGGCCGGGTTTGCCCAGGCTTCGTGGCGACGGTGACGATCCGCCTGATCGCGGTCAACAAACGTCGCGACAGGATGAACGACACGGCGGTCACGACACACGCGGCCGCGAGCGTCCCGATGCCAACCGCACGGACCGGTCCTAGGAAGTAGCCGCCGGCAGCGACGGCGATCCCCGTCACCGCCGCGACGACCGCATGGCTGACCAACAACATCGATTGCGTTTTCAAGACTCGCTCCTCGCGGGGCTATTGGGTTGACGACGGGTCTCCGTCAGCCCCTGCCAGCTATCGAGCAGGAGCGTTTGGGCGAGACGGAACACGCCGTTCGGGTCGAGGACCCGGACGATCTGGTCACGGCACGTGGCGGTCCCCAGCACCGGCGAACGGGTTCCCACCGCGTGCGTCAATTCGGATCGATAGTCCGGATGGATCAACGTCTCCAGCGATTCCAATCCGACCACCTCGTCGATCAACAAGGCCCAGTGTCCGCCGGTCCCTTCGATCACCAACATCCGCCGGTTCGACGCGGAATCCTCCTCGGTCTCCTGCAGCAACGCCGCGAGCCGCAGTACCGGCACGAACTCGCTGCGGACGTGACACAACCCCGCCAACGCCGGATGGCTCGTCGGGACGGTCGCGATCTCCGACGCCGGTGCGATCTCGCGGACCGTCGTCGCGGGGATCGAGAACCAACCGTTCCCGATCCGGAAAACGCAATGTTTGTCGTCGCCCACCAGATGGCGGTTCGGCGTTTCGCGGGGTGTTGCGTTGATTCGGTTCATCGTGCTCACAGGACGATCCGACGGACGGATCGAGGTTGGAGGTTCCAGCGCCGTTCGGCTCAGTCGCTTTGACGCCGTGCGGCGAGCCGCTGTTTGATCGCGTGCAACCGTTGCAGGGCATCATCGGACCCGGCCGATCCGTCCGACGTACGCGAACGGGGTGTCTCATCCGCCTCCGCGACAGCACCGTGGCCGCCCCGTCGCAGTCGCTGACGGACGCTGTCGGTAAACTCGCGGAGTTCGATCGACCAAGCCTCCACGGTTTCCGCGGTGATCGTCGTCTCGTCTTCTGGTGTAGGGGTCGTTTCCATGTGCCCGGCAGGGGTTGGGGGTTCAGGTCATCGCGACCGGCGTGGGGGACCGGCGCCCGTCCTCACGGTCTAACAGCGACCGAACCGTCGGGATCAGCGTCGCGGGTTCGACCGGTTTGCGAAGGTACGCCCCGAGTTGGTTCCCGAGCGTTGTCAGGTGCGGACCCTCGTCGTGCGTCAGCAACACGATCGGGATCTCGTTGTACGGCGGCCCCATCGCCAACAACCGCTCACACGCTTCGTAACCGTCCATCTCCGGCATGTGGATGTCGAGCACGACAAGATCCGGACGTCGCCCGACGACCCGGTCGACCGCCTCCCGTCCGTCCTCCGCCATCTCCACGGCGAACCCCGCCTGCAGCAAGATCTGCCGAAGCAGCGTCCGCGTCGTGCGGCTATCATCGGCGACAACGATCAGCGGCTGAGACATGAAGCCCTCCCGAGGAGCCCATACGTAAAGGTGCCGCGTCTGGCCTCCCACTTCCCGGGACGATCCTGACGGCACTGACTACGTGAAAAATGGGTTACTCGGGGCGCCAGTCAAGCTGGACGACGCCAAAACCGCATTGATTGACTTCCCCCACGGGGGGGCGTTAGCACTCCTGTGCCGCCTCCGACAAGGCCGACCCAAGCGGGGACTCGTCGCGGCGTGAGACACGGCACGAGAGACGCGACGAGAGGATTAGAAATCGAGCCGCGACGACGTCGTCGCTCACGTGCCCGCGCGACCCGCACGTCGCGCGATGTCAC
>JAWLFY010000175.1:0-9730 GCA_041685355.1 Pirellulaceae bacterium
TGTCCGCGTTCGCTCGCATCCTCACTTCGGACATCGCAGCAATGCCTCCAAAACCTACGTTCTGGGAAGTTGCCACTAAAATCGCGGAACAACCAAAACGGTTGCCAATTCGATTTTCGGCTGCGACAGGCGAAACGCGGCGGCCGACCATCAGCAGAATCCCCTCATTCGTCTGAATCGGTTGAAAGGGCCGTTTTGCCAGTGCGGTGTTCGAGGCGTGGAGAGATGGAATGATAGGCAGGCGGACTCTTCAAAGTACAATATTGTGGCTTTCGCTACTTATGGTTGGGGCAGTTGCCGCAAGTTTCGACGCCGGCGAGGTCCGCGCGGAGGAACTCGACGCGACGGAGCGAGAGCAGGCGGTTCAGTCGCTGCGTGATTACCAGGCGCGGTTCCAAACCCACAGGGTTGAAATTGACGTTCGAGTTCGCAAGGACTTCCGGCCAGCCGAGAGTGAAGGTCCGGTGTGGTATGATTATAAAATCGTCGCTGCCGACGGATGGATGTATACGGAGGAGGATATCGGTCAACCGCTCGGGATGGAGGGCGGCAGGTCGAACGCCCGGTACACTGTCAAGTCGGTCTTTGACTCAGGGACCGAGCGGGGAACGGAAGTTTATATTCGCGACGAAGGAGGTGTAGAACAGGCGGAGCGGACGTGTGCGCCAACGGGAATCCAGCGACTCTCTAGTGGGCGACTCGCTCAGGCGGTGGGTTGGATCGAGTTTTGGTCGCCGTTTTTAAGAAGTTCGGATTCATTGATGAGCCCCGCCGACGTGTTGGAATCGAGCCCGGAGGTTCGGCGAATGCAGGCATCGGACGGGCAGACGCGGTTGGTCGCAATGGTGATTCTCGATGATGTCATTGAGTATGAAATCCGGTATAGCGATCTGCCTCACGTGCGGATGACCGCGATGCGACGAACGATCCCAGGCCGAACCGAGGTCACCGGGGAAGTCCGCTATCAGCAAAATGACCGTGGTTTTGATGAGCCGCACGCGATTCGCGAGATACGGCGGCGGATCGATCAGTCGCCGCCGCGGATCGATCTGATTGAAGAGTCCTTGGTGACACGATTTTCGATTCGGTCGCCCGTTGAGGATGAGCCGATGCCGGTTATCGAAATTCCCGAAGGCTTGCGGGTGATCGACGATTGCCCGGACGACGAGCGCGTGGAGGCCAAGATCGAGGAAGCAGTACCCTCTCCCTCACCGGAGGCGAATTGATGAACTCGACTACCCTCCGCCGTCCCGTCGCGGGACGTATCGGCCGAACCGCCGCCTTCACGTTGCTGGAACTGATCGTTTCGCTCGCGATCGTGGCGATGCTGGCGGCCCTGTTGCTGATGGCGGTGCAGCGTACCCGTGAGGCGGCACGACAGGTCACCTGCGCGTCGAACTTGCGTCAACTCGCGATCGCGTCGGATATCTACGTCACCCGTAGCGGCCACTTCGTGTCAAACGGTTGGGGGTACAACTGGGGTCCGGAATCGGATCGGGGGCTCGGTCCGAAACAGCCGGCCGGCTGGATCTATCAGCTCGCCTTCGACCTGGATCCGGCCGCGGCGGAGAGCTTCGCCAACCCGGCTGCCCGCGAACAATCGCATCCCTACCTGTCCCTGGTCCGCTGTCCCACGCGGCCGGCGCCGCGATTCGGCCCCGCCACGCCGAGAGTGTCACCGGTGAATTACACCTGGCAGCAAGCCGTGCCCAAGACAGACTATGCGATCAACGAAGGGGATCATCACACCCGAACGCGTGGCGGCCCTGGAGGGCTGGCCAACGAGTCCGTCGCCGAGTACGACTGGAGCGGCGGTGCCGAAGCGACAGGCATCTCGTATCAGCGCAGCCGGGTTCGTCCAGGCATGGTGTGTGATGGACTGAGCCATACTTATTTGATCGGCGAGAAGCATGTCTTTCGCGATGCCTATCACACGGCGGATGATCGCGGATATCACCTAAGTTGTTGGTCGGGAGTCCATCGTGATATAAGCCGGTGGACCACCTCCGCACCGATCCCCGACAGTTGGCACGGCGGCGGAACGACGTTCGGATCGCCCCACGATGGGATTTGGCTGGTTGCCTTTTGTGACGGCTCGGTCCGCAAGCTCACATTCGACATCGATTTCCTAGTCCATCAAATGAACGGCAATCGTTGCGACCGCGGCCATGTCGCCCCAGATCCCTTTGCCGGATGAGAGTCGATCCTTTCGGTGTCCGACAGTGGCAGTTCACTCCGGCATCGACGCTTCGATCGATCGCACCTCGTCCTCGTCCGCCCAAGGGAGATCCATGGCGGAGGGTGGGACCGGAAGGGTAAAATGGAAGTTGTCTTTTCCGACGTTCCGCAGAAGGGTGTTGCAAATACGGTTTTGCTTGGCCAGGTCGTCGTGGGGACCGGCGAAATAGTACGGCTTTCCCTCGTGACCAAACACAAACTCCGTCGCGCATGCGTCGGGATCGACGTCCCCCCAGATCAAGGATGCCTTCGAGTAGTCGCCTGCGGGTTGGAAGCCGATCGATTTGGCATACTCGACGGCCCGCTCCGTCAGCTTCCTCGCGTAGCTCGGTTCGACCTTGCCTAGCGGCTCATTCTGGCGAACTTTTTCCACGAAGTCGCCAAAATCGCTCCGCGTGACCTGACGGATCACGAGGTCCTTCACGCCCAAGCACCACGCATCGATCAAGAACGCCACGAAAGCGATGGAACCGCCGGGAAGCTGCCGGGCAACTATCACGGTGCCCATGCCTTGGACCTCCTCGTCGGACTCCGTCGGACGGCCGACGGTTGTGCTGGCAAGGCACGCATAGATCGGATACTTGATCGACGCCAGCATCTGCCCCGACTTGGACGCCATCTGCTGCTTCTGGCGGCTCAGCTCCCGCTGCTTCCGCTGTTCCTTCGCACGCTTTTTCGCCAACTGCTTTTGACGCTGTTGTTCACTCTTGGCCATCGTCCTCTCCCTCCTCGATACAAGCCCGAAGCGCAAGCGAGTGTCCCTCTTTGCGCCTCTATCTGCTGTCATCCCTGTTTCGAAACGAACTGGCCCTGTCCATCTCGACAAGAAGAATAAACGTCGCGGCTGACCGGCTCAAGCTCCCCGATTCGATTCCGTCAGACCGGACGCGGAACCGAAGAGCTTGAACGTCGAACTCTCCCCGAGTTCGCTCATTGACGACCCGGCCCCAATGGCATATCGTCCATCGCCGCTGGACGATCCACGATCTCCGGCTGGGAACAGGTTTTGACATCACCGGCAACGATCCCCAAGGGATCACAGTTGGTAGCCGGGATCCGTTGAAACTTGCGGTCGGGGGAAGCGATTGATTCAGCCTCCTTCCGGGCGGAGAGGCGAACCGCGACGAGTCAGAAGCTGAGCTGGCCCTAACTGTCGAACAACATGGCAGGTGCGAACCGCTTACTCGCAAAACCGGATTGGCTTGTCTCTTCCACAATCCGCTACTGAGTCACTGAGCGTTGCTACGATGAACCAAGAGAAAGCCCCCATCAGCTTCTTTGAAAAGAATCTCACCTACTGGGTGGCGCTCTGCATGGTGGCCGGAACGCTGATCGGCCGGTTTCTGCCCGCGATCCCGGATTTTCTCAGCAGGTTCGAGTACGCCCAGGTATCGATCCCGATCGCGATCCTGATCTGGCTGATGATCTTCCCGATGATGATGAAGGTCGACTTTGCCAGCATCAAAAACGTCGGAACAAATCCGAAAGGGTTGTTTGTGACCTGGGTCGTCAATTGGTTAATCAAGCCCTTCACGATGTTCGGAATCGCGGCGTTCTTTTTCTTTGTCGTCTTCAGGTCGCTGATCCCACACGATCTCGCCAAAGACTATCTGGCGGGGGCCGTGCTGTTGGGCGCGGCACCGTGCACCGCGATGGTCTTCGTGTGGAGCCACTTGACGCGTGGAGACGCCGCCTACACGGTGGTTCATGCAAGTAGTGCCACGCCACTTCACGGTCGGCGTAGCCGAACGCCTTGAGGGTCGCGATCACTTCCCGTTGCGTTTGGATCCGCCGCGAGATCACGACGTTGAGCAGGAACGCGGCGACCCCCAAGAAGATCGTCGGGGAAATCAACCCGGTCGCGCGAAGTTGGCGGATTTCGTCGTGGAGGAACCGCGCCGAAAGTTGTTGGCTGCGGTCGTATGCCCCGACCCCGCCGTACGGCTTGAGGATCCGGTCGAGCGAGCGGATCACCGCTTCGGGGTTCGCCCCTCGCATCAGCGAGACCGAAACGTCGTTGAACGCGCCCCGCATGTCGAACGCCGCTTCCATCTGGCGGCGCCGCAGCCACATCACGCCGAACCGGCGTTCGTCCGGCAGCAAATCGCCCGCCCGCATTTGAAACACGTACTCCGGGGACAACCCGATACCGACCACCCGCAGGCGTTGCAACCTTCCTTGCAACACCGCATCGAATCGGTCATCGATCCCCAGCCCGTTCGCTTCGGCGAACACCTCGTTCGCGACGACCTCGCCTGGGCGGTCGGGGTCGGGCAGCCGTCCTTCACGGAGGTACAACGCGTTGAGTGGCGGCGGTCGGTCGTCGGGGATCGAGACCAATCGGCCCACGGCGGGCTCATCGAGCCCGGGGATGTCGAGGGTCACGTCGGACACGATCCGCGTCGCGACGCGGCGAACCCCCGGGATTTCGGTGATCCGCGTCGCCAGCGAATCGGGGGCGCGGCGAAGGCCCGCGAAGACGTCGGCGAAACGGTATCGGTCGTAATAGGTGTCGCGGGTCGTTCTCAAGTAGGACAACGTGCCGAGCGACATCACGAACACGGCGACCCCGGAAGCGACGACGACCGCGATCGCTAACGATGGCCCTTTCGACGCCCACAAGTCGCGCCACAGTTTGCGCGTCAGCGTCGTCATCGCGGCACGGTCATCCCGCGGTACCGCCCGGGTGGGAGCCCGTTCCGCCCGGCTGCGTCCCCGCGCCGCCTTGACGGGTATCGACGATCAAGTCTTCGAGGGCGTCCCGCAGCGGGTCGTCGTCGGGGCCACAAAACCCCCAGTGCTGATGCCGCCGCCACCCTTCGGCGTGTTCGAAGCGGCCGCTCATCCGTCCCACCTCGCGGCTCCACTCACGGAGCGTTTCCAAGTAGCTGTCCTGGCCCTGGCTCTGGTCGAGCCACTCCTTTTGGCTGGCGTGGCACGCGAGCGCCTCGACCTTTTTCTCGACGACGTCGCCGGTGTCGATGTAGAGGTGTGGCGTGACCGGTTCCCCGAGCGGCGTCGTGTTCCCGATCGGCTGAGCGTGATAGACCGTCACCGGATCCATGAACACGTCGACTTCGGGGTCGCTCGGATAGTTCGGCATCCCGTGGCAGAACGCGGCGCTGACCGCCAACCGACAAGCGTTCTCGTGGTCTTCCATGTAGTCGACCGGGGAATGGGTCAACACGATACTCGGCTTGGCCATCCGCACGACCGCGGCGACCTTCCGCAAAAATTCGTCGCGGTAGGCCGCTTCCATGTCGGGAAAGATCGGACCGTAAAACGTCGCCCCGAGCACTTCGCACGCCCGTTTCGCTTCTGCCAACCGCGTCGCGGCGCACTCGGCGGGGGATAACGTGGTGGAACCACGCGAACCGTCGCAAAGGTTCATGTAATGCAAGTCCCAGCCCCGCTCGGCGAGCCGGAGCAAGGCACCGGCCATCAAGAATTCGATGTCGTCAGGGTGGGCGGCAATGGCAAGGACAGATGGCATGGCGGTCGACTCGTTCGGGTCCTCCGGGTGCAAAGCCGGAGTGTATCACGCCGGTCGACGATGCCGTAGGGATCCCCGAAGAGAGGCGAGACGTGCTTGAGGCGAGAACGGGGCGAGTCGAGAGTCACGCGATGGCGTCGACGTTCGGTCACGCTGTCCGAACGCTACAATCTGCGAAACAGGCAAAAGATCCGCTTCACTTGCAAAAGATCCGCTTCGGAGACCCCCATGGTGATCGCATCTCGCCCGACGACGACTTCCTGTGTCCGCGCGTTGTCGTGTGTCCACGCGCTCGCTTTTCTGCTGATCCCGATCTCGGCCGCGGCTCAAGAATCGGTCGCCGTCGGGCCACTCGAGCCGACCCCACTCGAGCCGACCCCACTCGAGCCGACCCGACGAATCGGGGAATCGGTGGCCACGTCGATCGACGAAATCGTCACCCGGGGGCTCGCCGACGGGGAGATGGCGGGGGCGGTCGTGGCGGTCGCCGACGGAGACGGGGTGCTGTTTGCGAAAGCGTATGGCCATCGCCGATCGGAACCGGATCCGGTCCCGATGACGCTCGACACGCTGTTCGATCTCGCGTCGCTCACCAAACCGCTCGCCACCGCGTGCTCGGTGATGACGTTGGTCGAACGGGGGAAGATCGACCTCGACGCGGCGGCCGCGGATTACCTTCCGGAGTTCGGCCGATCGGGGAAAGGGGCGATCACGGTCACCGATCTGCTGCTTCATCAAGGCGGGTTGATCCCAGACAACGCGCTGGGTGACTACGACGACGGCGCCGACGTCGCGTGGGAGAAAATTTGCGGCCTCGGCTTGCGGAGTCCTCCCGGCGAGAAGTTCGCGTACACCGATGTCGGGTTCATCGTGCTCGGGAAACTGGTCGAACGGGTCAGCGGCCAACCGCTCGACGAGTACGCCCGCGACGTGCTTTATCAGCCTCTGGGGATGCCGACGACCGGATTCAACCCGGCGGACGAACTTCGACAGCGGGCCGCGGCGACCGAACGACGCGGCGGGGCATGGATGGCCGGCGAGGTCCACGACCCCCGGGCGTATCGACTCAGCGGCGTCGCGGGGCACGCCGGGCTCTTTTCCACCGCCGCCGACCTGATCGCGATGGGCCAAATGTTGTTGGGGAAGGGGGCGCGTGACGGGGTCCGGGTGATGCGGGCGGAAACCGTGGAGCAGATGTCGAAGCCGCGAGAGGTCTCCCGCGGCCAGCGGACGCTGGGGTGGGATAACCGCTCGCCTTATTCGCGGAACCGCGGCGATGCGTTCTCCGATGCCGCGTTCGGCCACGGCGGGTTCACCGGCACGGTCATGTGGGTCGACCCGGTCAAGGACCGCGTGTTCGTGTTCCTCAGCAACCGACTGCACCCCGACGGCAAGGGGACCGTCAACGGGTTGGCCGGCGAGATCGCCACGATCGTCGGCAAAGCGGTTCCCCAGAACGCCGACGATTCGCCATAATCGAGTTCTCACTCCGAACACCGCGCCGGAGCGGTCTCGGCCGTCACGAAGGAACAGGATGCTGCGGACACCCCCCGGACCATGGTGACAGATCGACATCACGCGATTCGTCCGCCGGTTTCACCGCCGCCCACCGACCGACAGGTCATGCCGATCGGCCGACGGGTCATGCCGATCGCCCGACGGGTCATGCCGATCGCCCGACGAATCATGTCCACCGCCCGACTTGCCGTCGCCGTCGGTTACCTTGCGGTCGCGTTTGCTAGCCCTGCGCCTCTGGTCGCCGCGGAACCGACGAACTCGGCCTCCGCGGCTGGGAACGTCCGGCGTGTCCCGCTGGCGACCCTTCCGTCGACCGCCGACGAAACGGTTCCGGTCGTCGACCCGTCGGCCGGCGGGCTGACCGTGATCGCGTTCCTGGGCACCGAGTGCCCGTTGGCGAAGGTGTACGGCCCACGGTTAAACGCGTTTTCGCAACGGTTTGCCGACCGGGGCGTCCGTTTCGTCGGCGTCAACAGCAACCGGCAAGATTCGATGGCGGAGCTACGCGAGTACGGACAGCAGCACGCGATCGAGTTCCCGCTGGTGAAGGATTTCGATCAGACGTTCGCGGCCGAGTGCGGGGCGACGCGGACGCCCGAAGTCTTCGTCGTGAACGCGACCGGCCAAGTCGTTTACCGCGGCCGGATCGACGACCAATACCGTCCCGGCGTCGCCCGCGCCGAGCCGACCGTTCACGATTTGCGTGACGCCGTGGAGCAATCGTTGCGTGGGGAACCGGTGGAGCGTCCCGTGACGGAGGCGATGGGTTGTCTGATCAGCTTTCCCGAACGGCCCGACTCGGGGAATGACACGGCGACCCCAAAACATGCGGTCACCTACACGGCCGACGTCAGCCGCATCTTGCAGCGACATTGTGTCGAGTGTCACCGCGACGGTCAGATCGGTCCTTTTTCGTTGACCGAATTTGACGAGATCGTCGGCTGGGCGGACATGATCGTCGAAGTGATCGAGGAGGGACGGATGCCGCCGTGGCATGCCCGTGAAGCGGCACACCCGTTGGCCAACGCCCGATCGATGTCGCCGGACGAAATCGCCTCGGTCCGGACGTGGGTCGAATCGGGAACACCGTACGGCGACGCGGAAGAGTTGCCGGCCGAGCGTTCGTTCGTGTCCGATTGGATGATGCCCGCCGCGCCCGAGAAGGTCTTGCCGATGTCGGGAAGTCCGTTCCCCGTGCCGGCTGACGGGATCGTCGAATACCAATATTTCGTGGTCGACCCCGAACTCCAGTCGGACCGATGGGTCCGCGGCGCCGAGATTCGTCCCGGAAATCGTGCGGTCGTTCATCACGCGATCGCGTTCGTTCGCCCGCCCGACGGCGGCGACGTCGGGCGGTTCGGGATTTTGGCGGCGTACGTTCCCGGCCAGCAGCCGACGGTGTTGCCTCCAGGCTACGCGCGGCGAATCCCGGCCGGTTCGAAGATCGTATTTCAAATGCACTACACCCCGATCGGACGTCCCCAACAAGACATCACGGAGATCGGGTTGCTGTTCGCCGATCCCGGCGACGTCACCCACGAGGTGTACGCCGTCGGCGGCATCCATCAAGATTTCGAGATCCCGCCGCGTGCCGCGGACCACCAAGTCGAAGGCCAAGTGAAACGATTTCCGCGGAACGGCAAACTCCTCTCCGTGATGCCCCACATGCATCTTCGCGGGAAATCGTTCGAATTGCTGGTGCGGCGGCAAGGGGATGGGGGATCAGGGGACGGGGGGACGCCCGAAACGTGGCTCGATGTGCCGGCGTACGATTTCAACTGGCAACACAATTACGTCTTCACCGATCCGCCGAGTTTGCGAGACGTCGAATCGATCCGTTTCGATGCCCGGTTCGACAACTCGTCCGCGAACCCGTTCAACCCCGACCCCGACGCGACCGTGACGTGGGGGGACCAAACGTGGGAAGAGATGGCGGTCGTGTTCATGGACGTCGCCGAACCGTTGCGGCAAAGTGCGGACGCGAGTGCGGCACGCCAGGGGAGTGCGTCACAGCAGGATCGTCCGGCTACCACGCACCGGGCGAGTTCGAAGGGGGAACGGCGGCGACGCGCCGAGGCGTTCGCGGAACGCTACCTGGAAAAATTTGACCGTGACGGGGACGGGGTGATTCGACCCGACGAGGTACCCGACGCGGTCCGGCTGTTCGGCTTTCGCGATCTCGACGGGGACGGCGACAGGATGGTCGACCGGCGTGAACTGACCCGCGCGGCGCTTTCCCGTGACCTCCGTCCGTGACACGGCGCCGCGTCGAGATCGCCGCGCCGGTGTTGTCGAAGCTGGCCGACGTCGTCGTCGACCGATACCGGTTGACGCTGTCGATACTGGTGGGGCTGACCGTCGTCGCGGCGATCGGACAATCGCGTCCCGAGTGGATCTGGGATTTGGGGCGGGATCTCCGCGACCTCAGCGGTCGGGTCACATCGGCGTTACAACCGCCGGCCGATCCGGAATCGGAATCGG
>JAWLFY010000176.1:0-9697 GCA_041685355.1 Pirellulaceae bacterium
CGATCAGCATACTTCATTCAACATTCGGACATCGCAGCGATGCCTGAAAAAACCTCGCCGACGCCAGCCCGCAAGCCACTAAAATCGCGGAAGAGCCATGAGGAAGATCTGATGTCACCGACGTTGATCCCGTGTCCCCACTGCGGCGGCGACATCGAGTCCGACGCGGAAGTCTGCCACCATTGCGGCAGTAGCGACGACGACGGATGGGGCGAGCCCGACCTCGGTCTCGGTGACGACGAGTTCGATTACGACGAATTCGTCCGCGACGAGTTTTCGGGATCACGTTTCGCCACGAAACTCTCCCCGTTTTGGTGGTGGACCACGGCCGGACTGTTGGCACTCATCGCGGGAGGCGTCGCCCTCTCGATCGCGTCGATCTTATGATTCCCACGGCCCCATGATCGACCGGGCGATCCGAAACCTCCTCGAGGACGGCGTTTGCCGCTCGGCGGTTCACGTCGCGACCACCCCCTCGACGAACACGTTGGCCCTGGAGGCGCTCGCCGGCGGCGAGCTCACCGCCGCGATGCTGCCGCGACTGTACCTTGCCGACGATCAAACCGCGGGACGAGGACGGCGAGGACGAAGCTGGCTCAGCCGCGACGAGTCGTTGACGTTCTCGCTGGTGGTCGAAGCCGCACGCCCGCCGCACGGCTTGGACCCGACCGTCGCGCTCGCCGCCGGCGTTGGGGTCGCCGAGGCGATCGAGTTCGAATTCGCCCCGATCCGCCCGATGCTCAAGTGGCCCAACGACGTTTATCTCGCCGCGGGGAAAGTCGCGGGAATCCTGTGTGAGGCGAGCCAGGCGGCCCCCGGAAAGGTCGTCGTCGGGATCGGCATCAATGTCGCCTCGACTCCCGATCTGGACGTCCCGAATCACACACCACCCCCCGTCTCGATCAGCGAGGTCGTCGGGCGGAAGGTGACCGCGGGAGCCTGTCTCGAGTCGATCGTCGCCCGCGTTTTGGAGCGGATCGATTCGGCCCGAATCGACCCCGCCGGGCTGGTCGCCGCGTTCCGTACCCGATGCTGGCTGACGGGGCGTCCGGTCGAGTGCCAACGGAACGGACGCCCCACCCGTGGCCAATGTCTCGGGATCACCGATCAAGGAGACCTGCTGATCGAGACCGATCGGGGCGTCGTCGCGTGCCGTAGCGGCGAAGCAACCCAGATTCGCACCGACCCCTGAACTCGCCAACCCCTGAACTCGCCAACCCCTGAACTCGCCAACCCCTGAACTCGCCAACCTCGCGACTGGCCCCAAAGCCGATCCGCGAAGAACCCTCCCAAAAGGGGGCCGATCGTCTCTCGGCACCGACGTCAACCGGCGATCAATTAAGGGCAGACACCTTCTCGGTGAGGCTCTCAATCTCGGTGAGGCTCTCAATCGGTCTCGGCGGCGGCGATTTTTTCTTCGATCCGTTCACGAATCGACGCGCGGACTTCATCGGGCTCGTTGTCCAATCCGATCTCGTCCGGCAGAAACCCGAAACGCGGATGTTCAGCCGACGACGGAAAACCGATCTCGGTCATCCGCTCTCCTAACAGGATCGCGGCGGTCGCCAGCGCCGCAGCGCCGACCGTCGTGCGGATTTGATCGTCCGCCGTCAGCCCCCGTTCGGTAATCGATGTCTCGTTGTCGAACAGTTTTCGCACGTCCGGGATCTGTTTCGGAGACCCGAACTTGGCGATCGTCTGAAGCGCGGTCACGAGCGCCATCGGTTGATTCGCCTCCGATAACGTCTCGATCGCGACCGGAAGTGTCTCTTTGACCTCCAGCTCCATCGCGAACCAGAGAACCTCGCCGCGGGTCGTCAGGCTCGTCCGTTCCACATAGCCGGCAAACAATTCGGAACAAACGCCCCCGAAATGCGGGTCGCCAAGGAGTTCGCGGGCACTGGGAAAACGGAGGGATTGCAAGATCAGCGTCTCGACCGGTTTGGAAAGGGTGACGTTCGGGTCGTTGGCAAGGAGCAACAGCGAAATCATGTCCTCGCGGGTCGGCAAAACCCGCTCCACGAAAATCCCTTGCTGGACCTTGAGCATCGCCTCCTCAAGGGCCTCCGTTCGGTCGCGAGGACCGCCCGCCAGCGACGTCACCACCGCAGGATGCGACTCGCGGAGTCGAACGAACATCTCACGCGAAGTCGGGGAGTCGCCGAAAATCTGTCGTGCCACCGACCAACCCTCGAAGCCGACATCGCCCCCTTCCATGAACGACGAAACCCGCGTTTCGAGGTCGCTCCGGGCGACCTGCTCCACGAGCTCCCTCGCCCGCATCCGGATCTCCGGGTCGGGGCTCTGTTCGGCACGCTTTCGCAGCAGCGGCAGGAGGGCGGGCCCGAGTTCGAGCAGTTCGCCAGCCGCCCGTTCCCGCGCCGCAAACTCGGCCGACCCGAGCGCATCGAGTCGCCTCGAGACGCCGTCCGCATCCACGTCCCCCGCCGAAGCGTCGGAAAACAACGTCTCCGCCCGTAACTCGTCCCCTTCGGCCTTCACCGGAAACTGAGCCCGGATCGCTTCCAAACTCGTCGCCGGCGGCACGGAGTCCCAGTCTTCGGTCGCGGCATCGGAACCGTTCGGTGATGATTGGTCGCCAGACTCGCGTTCGCCAGACTCGCGTTCGCCAGAATCACGACCCGCGGGGTCCGCGGCATCAGCCGGTGGGGGAAACCCGCCGTGGATGAGACCGACCGAGAAAATCGAAACGGTCAACACGAGCGCCGTCGCACGATCCTGGCGGCGCTCCGACCGCATCGGCCTGAACTTTCGGGACATCGGCCTAAACTCTCGAGACATCGGAACCGGTGGTGCGCGGCGGACTCGGAACCGCGGCCCCATGGGGGGGGCGTCGGCGAAACGGGAACGGTCTTACCGATGAAAACCATCTTCGGCTCCTCGGACCCGATTGGAAAGCCCGAAAACGGTTTGTCGGACCGATCGATCACGGGTAACCTGTTGGAACGTCCATGAGCACCCGATCGCCTCGAGCATCCGATCGCCTCTTGGACCGACGGCGGAAAACGCGCGTGGCGTTTGCCCTTAGGGATTTGCGGCCGCTTGCAGCCTGACCTGCTAAAGAGCCAACAAGAACATGGCTACCGAATCGAACGCGGTCTCCGACCGCTCCCGAGATCCGATTTCCAACGAGCTACCCTCGAGTTCGCCCGATCCCGGGCCGAACCGATCTTGTCCGCCTTCGGCCCGAAACGGCCAAGATCAAGCCCGAAACGGCCAAGATCAAGCGTCGTCGGGAAGTCATTCGTCCGCGGAAAACGGATCGTCTTCCCGGAACCTGTCGGCTTCCTCCACCGGCCTCTCGACGCGGTGTGTCCACGCCGGAGAAGCACGCCGTAAGGCGGAAGGTTCGATCACCGCTCCGATCTTCACGGCGGCGACTTTTACGTTCGAATCGACCGATGAATTGCTCGATTACGTCGAAGGTCGCAGCCAGCGGGAGGAGTACGGCCGCTACGGGAACCCGAACGAGCGGAGCGTCGAGGCGAAATTGGCGGCGTTGGAGGGGGCCGAAGATGCGGTCCTGTACAGCAGCGGCATGGCGGCGATCGTCGGCGTCCTGATGAGCCGTCTGCAAGCCGGGGACGAAATCGTCTTCTTCGACCAGTGCTACCACCGCAGTCGCGAATTCTGTGGCAAGCACCTCTCCCGGTTCGGCGTCGTCACCCGTCAAGTCCCGACCGGCGACTTCGACGCGATGGAGGCGGCGATCAATTCGAAAACGAAGATGCTGATCAGCGAGTCGCCGACCAACCCGCACCTAACCGCAATCGACCTGGAGAAGTTCGTCGCGCTCGGCAAGGCGTACGAGATCGAAACGTTGATCGATGCGACCCTCGCCACGCCGTACAACCTGCGTCCGGTCGATTACGGCGTCGATTACGTGCTCCATTCGGCGACCAAGTATCTCGGCGGCCACAACGACCTGCTCGCCGGCGTGATCTGCGGACGACAGGAACTGCTCGAACCGGTCCGTGCCCTCCGCGGTTGCCTCGGAAGCGTCAGCTCGCCGCATAACCTGTACCTGCTGGAGCGGGGGTTGAAGACGTTCGAGCTTCGGATGCAGCGGCACAACGAAAACGGTCAACGGGTCGCGGAATTCCTGGAAGCCCACCCGCGAGTCGAACGGGTGCTCTACCTGGGACTCCCCAGCCATCCCACCCACGCGGTCGCCAAAGCGCAGATGCGAGGCTTCGGCGGGTTGATCACGTTCGAACTCCGCGACGCCGATTGGAAAGCGACCGCGGACGTGGTCGACGCGGTCCGAATCCCCCGAATCGCCCCGAGCCTCGGTGGCGTCGAATCGCTGATCGAGCAACCGTTCGTGATGAGCTACTTCCATTACTCGCCGGAAGAGCGGCGACAGTTCGGGATTTCAGACCAAATGATTCGGATGTCCTGCGGGATCGAAAACTCGGAAGACTTGATCGCCGACCTGGAACAAGCGTTGGCCCGATGAACGACCCCCGAAACGCCTCCCGGTGGTCGCCACGAACCCGTGCCATCCACGTCGGTAACGAAGTCGACGCCACCACCGGCGCGGTCGTCCCCCCGATTCATCTCGCCAGCACCTTCCGGCAACCGGGCGCGGGCGAATGGGGCGAATACGATTACTCGCGTAGCGGAAACCCGACCCGCACCAACCTGCAAGCGACCCTCGCGTCGCTCGAAGGGGGCTGCGGCGCGCTCGCGTTCGCTACCGGGATGGCCGCGATTCACGCCGTCACGATGCGACTCCGCCAAGGCGATCACGTCGTCGCCGGAAGCGACCTGTACGGCGGCGCCTACCGGTTGCTTCACCAAATCTGTAACCGCAGCGGGATCCGGGTCACGCTCGTCGACATGACCGATCTGGCCGCCGTCGAAGGGGCGATCGAAGAATCGACGAAGCTGATCTGGGCCGAAACCGTCGGCAACCCCCGGCTGAGCGTCGTCGACTTGCAGGCGATCGTGTCGATCGCCAAACCGCGGGGGATCGTCACCGGCGTCGACAACACCTTCGGTACCCCGGCACTGCTGCGGCCGCTGGAGCTCGGGATCGATCTCGTGATGCACTCGGCGACGAAATACCTGGGCGGGCACAGCGATTGCCTCGGTGGCGTGCTCACGGTCGCCGACCCCGACCTGTTGCAAGAGCTCTACTTCATCCAGAACGCGACCGGGGCGGTGCTCGATCCGCTCAGCTGTTTCCTCGTCGCCCGCGGGCTCAAAACGCTCGACCTTCGCGTCCGAGAACAGTCCGCCACGGCGATGCGGTTGGCCCAATGGCTGCAAAGCCACCCCGCCGTGACCCGGGTCCTGTATCCCGGACTCCCGTCGCACCCCCAACACGAAATCGCGAAACGGCTGCTCCACGGCGGCTTCGGCGCGATGATCACGTTCGAAGTCGACGGGTCGATCGAACGGACGGCCGAAGTCTGCGCGTCGACCGAATTGTTTCATTTGGCCGTCAGCTTGGGGGCCGTCGAGTCGTTGATCGAACAGCCCGCGTCGATGTCGCACGCCAGCTACGACACCGAAGACCGAAAACGATTCGGGATCACCGATGGGCTGATCCGGCTCTCGATCGGGCTCGAGTCGTTCGAAGATCTGCAGGCCGATTTGGATCAAGCCCTCGAACAGGTCACGACACCGGCGGCCCAGCTTCACGCGAAGTAACGTTCACGCGAAGTAACGTTCACGCGAAGTACCCGTGGAGCCTCCAGCCCCGGCCGGCCGCGTCGACACGACTCGCCGAATCACGACTCGGCGAATCACGCCCGCCAAGGTCTCGAAACGCCCACCAACATTCACCCCGGTCGGTGAGCACCCGATAGTAATCGCGGCGAACCGGCCGGCCCTGCCACCACCCCGTTTCGATCCGTTCCGGACCCCAACACCGGACGACACGGTACAACTTGCCCCCCAACCGAAACCGTTCCGGGCAACCCTCGGGGGATACCACCGAGGACGTTTCGACAACGGCCAACGGACGCGGCCGCCGGAGCAGAATCAGGGGCCGTCGTAACGCGTCCCCCGGAGACGGGACGTCGTGGGCAACCCGTTCTCGCCCAGCCCGTTGTTTCTGGGCCCGTTGTCTCTGGGCCCGTTCGCGCCCGCCCCGCGACGGAAGCTCGCGACCGGTCAACGGGAACGACCGAAACGCGGCTTCGGGGAGCGGCGTCTGGTGGAGCCGGACCCCGAGCACCCGGTCGGTCCCCAAACGGCCACTGAGCGAATCGACCAGTCGGGCGATCTCGATCCGATCTCCCACTTCCCCGCCCCCGTCTGACGCAGCCCCATCCGGGAACAACGCGGTTTGCCGTTGCCCCAAGGGCCCCGTTCGGGTGACCGAAAGGGTCATCCGGGAAACCGGGCTGACCCGAGTCTTCGACTCCAGGGCGGTTCGCAGCAACCGGCTCAGGTGTCCCGGATCGGCCGTCGGAGAAAACAGCCCGACCTGAAACGAATAGGACGGCTGGCTTTCAGGGTCGAGCCGGCACTCGACGCGGAGCGCCCCGCGGCAGGCCTCGGTTAGCCCGCGACAAGCCCGGTCGATGAGACGGTCGAGACGGTCGTTCAAAATTTCTAAATCGTTACTGGGGTACTCCAGCTCTTCCCGGTGACGGTGATCGGCCGACGGATGATGGAACCCCAACGGCTCGTCCATCTCCCCGAACGCTTGCGACATCCGTTCGACCAGACGCCGTCCCAAACGCGTCGCTAACCCCGCCCGAGGGAAACGTCTCAGCCCCCCGATCGTGGCGACCCCCAAACGGCCCAGTGTCCCCGCGGTCACCACGTCGATCCGTAACGCCTCGATCGGCAACGGGTCCAACCGTTCGGGCAACCCGCCGATCGGGATCACCCGAGCGTCCGAACCGGCGTCAGCCCCGCCCCCATCCGACCGGGCCCCGTAATGCGCCCACGCCCAAGCGGCCCCGACGGTATCGGCGATCGCCAATCGATAAACCGATCCGACATCATCGAGTAACGTTTCGGTCGCCCGCAACAAACCGAACTCGCCACCGAAAAGGTGCGAAACGCCGGTGATGTCGCCGATCACCGAATCGGGCTCGTGCAGCGGACGCCCCGCCCACGGCTCGCGGTCGAGCGGTTCGAGGGCAACCAGCGGGCTGATCTCCCCCCGCAACCGTTCGGCCAACCGGGTCAACGTTTGTCGGTCGCGGTCCGAATCGTATCGCCCGACCCGAACCGGCACCGACGCGCCCGCCGATGCGCCTCCCGACGCGCCTCCCGACGCGCTGCGCCGTGCTTGCGACGGAGCGATCCGCTCGAGCCACTCGGCCGCTTCGACCATCGGCATCCCGAAACGGATCCCTCGGGCGGCCGCCCGATCGCATCGAGCCGCCACGACACGGCCACGTCTCGGGTCATCCCGCCAAAGCACCGTCGGCGGTTTCCCGGCAGGCGTGAGACCCCCGTCCGCCGCGGTAACGTCCCCGTCAGGCGCGGCGCGGTCAGGCGCGGCGTCGACGGGCCACAACCGGTCTTGCAACGCCAAGGCTTGGATCGGCCAATCGGGAAGCCAAATGCATAACAGCCGTTTCATGACGTAAGTGTCCCTGATCATCGATCCAGACCCGAACCGAACCCCCGGCGGTGCCGCCACGCACACGGGCGAGCGTGACCTCGATCTGCCACGGCCCCGCCGACCCGTGTGCCCCCGCCGGCCCGTGTAAATCCGCCGGCCCGTGTAAATCCGCCGGCCCGTGTGCCTCCGCCGGCCCGTGTGCCTCCGCCGGCCCGTGGGGGCATCCGTCCGCCGGGATCGACACGTGAAATCGAGTTTCGGCAAAGCTGGGACGGCCGCGGACGGTGGCGGGTCGGATCAGCCAACCCGGCGTCTTGCCAGCCTCGGCGGCGAGCTGAAACCGGCGGGCGTCCCGGTCATCGAGCCAATCGCCGACGTAAGCCCAAACCGCCGCCACCGATCGGCACCGTAACGCCTGATCGATCGCCCACACCGTGTCGGGGCGAGACCGGGGACGGCACCAAACGATCCGGTCAGCCGGGATCCCCATCGACACCCCCGCCGGCGGATAGAACGTCTCGTCCGGGTCGACCACCACCAACGGCCCCCCTTTCGATCGACTCGACTCGGACCGGCTCGCGTCGGCCGATCCCTCCGAAAGGCCCCGCCAGCGGCGGGCAAGGATCGCCAACGACACCGCCGCGGCCCCACCAACGCCTCCCGCCCCCTCCCCCTCGGCGACCCACTCGCACAACGCGTCCGACCGCAGTCCCCCGGAAGGCAGCAAGGCGTCAAACGGCCGACAACCGGTCGACAACCGCTCCGGTCCCTCCGAAACGTCCGAAGCAACCGCGACCCCCGAAACGCTTCGCCCCAGTTCCGTACGCAACCGCCGCACCATCGCTTCACGGCCCACCGCTTCGTCACGGCCCGCCGCTTCGTCACGGCCCACCGCTTCGTCACGGCCCACCGCTTCGTCACGGCCCACCGCTTCGTCACGGCCCACCGCTTCGTCACGGACCGCCTCTCCCGAAGGAGCCGGGTCCGGTTGAGAAAAAGAAAAGGTGCTTTGCGTCGCCATCTTCGGCGCCCTCGATCGATCCTGGTGGTGCCGTACACTGTCCCGCTTTCGGGCCCGCTTTCGGGCCCGCTTTCGCGATTCGCCCCGCTGCACTCCGCTCCCACGATCTGACTAACGAAACCATGGGTGCAATTTTGTATAGTAATTCAACTCATCGACGGGAGAAGGCTTCGTGCTTCAAAAAATCCGCTGGTTTTTTCTGCTGGTCGGCGTCTCGGTGATCGTGATCCTCGCTTTCCAAAACAGCCGCCGTGTCGAGCTCGACCTGCTCTTTTTCCGCGGCGAGTACCCGCTCACGATCCTCCTGCTAGGCTGTTCCGCCGCCAGTTTCGTGCTCGGGGCGCTCACCACTTGGTGGATGTTCCGCAACCGTGGACGGGCCGCGAAACAAGCCACCAAGAAGTCCCCCAAACCGAAATCCACCTCCGATTCTCCCCAACCGAATGACAAGTCTGGTCCATCGCGTTGATCCCCCTACAGCCCTTTCAGGGCGATGACTCGTTGGGCTTTGGGCGTTGGGCGTTGGGCGTCCCCGAAACCCAGGGCGACGCGATCACCGGCTGTCGCCGGCAATCCACTTGCCCTGGGCTGATCTCTAAGTGCCGCTTCGATGCGGGGACGTACACCATTGCCGTTCGGGGCGGCAGCGCCAAATCGGGACCAACCCCAAGCCGGGGAACCACCGCCAAACAAGACGCCGTGCCAGCCGATTCCGCTCCCCGATTCCGTTCGCCCGACGGGGCGCCAAAAGGCCAGCCGGGCCATTCCGTTCGACCCAATGACGCCACGCCATCCCGTTCGCCCGAAGGGCGTCAAGAGATCAGCCCGGGGCAGAGCGCAGCGCCGCCCCGGGAACCAGTTCCGATCCGAACCCCCAAGCCCTGAAAGGTTGTTCCGCGATTTTAGTGGCAACTTCCCAGAACATAGGTTTTGGAGGATCGCGGTAGGGACGGCCGTCACCGGCCGCCCCCCGCACAGATCCGTACGTGAGTGTTTACCTCATACGGCTCCTCCATTAGGTTGGACGATCACGATGCCGCGCATCGTTACCTGTCGCGGATGACGGCTTGCTGAAGTACACCAATTTCGGCTCGGTGTCCGAGGTGCACGCAAACCCGCCA
>JAWLFY010000177.1:0-9680 GCA_041685355.1 Pirellulaceae bacterium
GTTGCCCATGCCGCTGGGGGGCTCGTGACGCTGGGGTTGCCCATGACGCTGGGGTTGCCCGGCGCGCGGCGTTCCCGTTATGGAAAGGGTCGAGTTGGCGAAAATTCGCCGATTCGGCTTCAGTTCCGGCGGGGCGTGTGGGCGACCGGTCCGCGCCGTCACGCCGTTTACCCCGCCCGCCCGATCTTCGGCGCACGATCCCCCACGACCCCGCGATGATCCCTCCCTGTCGACGACCGGTGATGATCGCGTGGGCGGCCACGCTGGTGGTCGCCGCGTGCGGGTGCGGGACGACCCGAGAACATCAGGCGACCGAACAATTGGTGCTCAGCGACGCGGTCGATCGCAGCATCTCGACGATCGACTTCCGGCCCCTCAGCGGCGAAAAGGTGTACCTCGACACCAGCTACCTCCGATCGGTGAAGGGTCCTTCGTTCGTCAACGCCGACTACGTGATCAGCTCGCTCCGCCAGCAGATGATCGCGGCGGGATGCCTGCTTTACGACTCGGCCAACGAGGCGGACCTGATTGTCGAGGCCCGGATGGGGGCGTTGGGGGCCGACAACCACCGCGTGACGTACGGGATTCCTGAGAACAACACGCTGCAGAACGCCGCGACGCTCGTCCCCGACGGGCCGCGTTTGCCGGTCATGCCCGAGATCGCGCTGGCCCGCCGCGAAGCGAGGGAAGGGGCCGCGAAAGTCGCCGCGTTCGCCTACGACCGCGAAACGCGACAAGCGGTTTGGCAGTCCGGAATCAGCCAATCGATCGCCGACGCCCGTGACACTTGGGTCCTCGGCGTCGGCCCGTTCCGCGGCGGGTCGATCCGCAACGAAACGACACTGGCCGGCGGAACCCCTCTCGGATTCGGCGAGCACGTCGAAGGGGGAAGCACCCTCGACCTGTTCGAACGCCCCCCCGTCGATTACACGTCCCGCGTTCAGTTCCAACGAGGCTGGCCCGTGCTCGATGCTAGGCAAGAGATCAGCGGGATGATTCACCGTCGGGGCCCGATGCCAACCTCCGAGATCGCTGCCGCCCCGGACGCCGCGACGGACTCGGGGGACGCCGAGGACGATCCCGCCGCTGCCGCCGGGAACGCCCCGGCCGGAGATGCCGGCGGCGAGCGGATCGCCGAAGCGGCGGACGAACCAGACACGACCGACCGATGACACGGCATCAGCTCATCGACTTCGGCGAGGGACGCAAGCTCGAATCGTTCGCCGGCTACCTGATCGACCGTCCCTCCCCGGCCGCCGATTCGTTCCCCCGACGCGTCCCCCGCCGCTGGAGAGACGCCGACGCCCGATTCGATGCCCGCGAGCGGCGGTGGCACCTTCGGACCCCCTTTCCCGATGCGCTCGCGGTCGACTGCGGCGGGTTCATCATGCCGATCCGGCTGACCCCTTACGGCCACGTCGGTCTGTTCCCCGAACAAGCCGCGAACTGGGCGTGGCTCGCGCGACGCCGTGAATCCTCGGCCGCGACCTCCCCCGCTCCCGCCGCGCTGAACCTGTTCGCCTACACCGGCGCGGCCTCCATGGCGTTGCTGGCGGCCGGTTACCACGTCGCCCACGTCGACGCGGCAAAACCGAACGTCGAGGCCGCGAAACGGGCGGTCGAAGCGAACCGCTTCGGGGACCGGCCGATCCGGTTTCTGGTCGACGACGCGATGAAGTTCGCCGCCCGAGAAATCCGCCGCGGGCGACGCTATCATACGGTCGTCCTCGACCCGCCCGCGTACGGCCATGGCCCCAAAGGCCGGACGTGGCGGATCGCCCGAGACCTTTGGCCGCTGCTCGATCTCTGCTTCGAATTGGTCGCACCCGAATCGTTCCGGTTGCTCGTCACGGGGCACTCCCCCGACGTCGGCCCCGAAGAGATCGTCGCCCATGCCCGCAAAGCCCTCGCGCGGAAAGCCCTCGCCCGCGAAGCCCCTTCCCGCGAAGGCCTCGCCCGCGAAGTCCCCTCCCGCGAAGTCCCCTCCCGCGAAGTCCCCGGGCGGAAAGTTCTGGGGCGTCGGGCTTCCGCGGGTCCGGCCGCCGCGGCGGATGGGGAGCCGATCGGTTTGCGAACCGAGTCTGGGCGGTCACAATTGAACGATCTCGCCGGTCGGCACCTCGACGCCGGGTTCTACGTTCGGATCGTCTCCGAGCGTGCCTGATGAGGAACCGGGGCGAGACGCCATCCCGAAGGACGCCCCCGTGTCGATCTCGCCGCCGCGAAACCCTGCCACTCAACACGCCGGTCAGCCCGACGAGTCGCCGCCAAACGTCGACGCTCGGGTCGCCTCGGACGCGAAGCGGCTGATCGCCCGTTTGGCCGACTTGGCCCCGGTCACCGTCGCGTTCTCCGGCGGGGTCGACAGCAGCGTGGTTGCCGCGGCCGCACGTCGTGCCGACCCTCGCCGTTGTATGGCGGTCACCGCCGCCTCACCGAGTGTCCCGGAATGGCAACTCGAAACCGCCCGCCAAGTCGCCTCCGTCGTCGGCATCCCGCACCGCGTGGTTTCGACCGACGAAGTCTCCCGGCCCGACTATCGCCGCAACGACGGCCGGCGTTGCTACCACTGCAAGGAAACCCTCTACGCCACCCTGGCGATGCTCGCGAAAGACTCACAGCGGACGATCGTTTCGGGAACCAACGCGGACGATCTGGGGGATTATCGCCCCGGCATCGACGCCGCCTCGGCCGCCGGCGTCCGTGCCCCCCTCGCCGAACTCGGGATCACCAAGCCGAGGGTCCGGGCGCT
This sequence comes from Pirellulaceae bacterium, assembly GCA_041685355.1. Taxonomy (GTDB): domain Bacteria; phylum Planctomycetota; class Planctomycetia; order Pirellulales; family Pirellulaceae; genus JAWLFY01. The sequence goes on from JAWLFY010000177.1 coordinate 2,753, forward strand.
CGCGGCATTCTTCGGACTCCCCAACGCCGACCTCCCCGCGGCCCCCTGCCTCGCCAGCCGGATCGCCTACGGGGTCGAGGTCACCCCGGAACGGTTGGGAATGGTCGAGTCCGCCGAAGGATGGCTGCGAGATCGCGGCTTCTCCGATCTCCGCGTCCGGCTCCATGCCGACCTGTTGGCTCGCGTCGAAGTGCCTGCGAAGGAACTGCCGCGGTTGGTCGAACCGGCGATGCTCGCCGACTTAGACCGACAGCTCAGCTCGATCGGATTCCGGTTCGTCACCGTCGACGTGCGGGGGCTTCGCAGCGGCAGCCTCAACCCGCCGCTGGTCACGCTCCGGCCGCATTCGCCCGCCTCCCCATCGCCCGCCTCCCCATCGCCCGCCTCCCCATCGCCCGCCAACTCGCCGAAAATCGACGGATCGACGATCAACATGTCGACGGCCAACCCGCCGCCGGCCAACGCGAGGGGACGAAACGTTGAACGCTGATCGCGAACCGAACGAAACGCCCGAAAGCCTCGAAACCGACCGCGAGGGCTCCGGCGATCAACCTTCGGATGCCCGGCCGTCCGAATCGACCCCGTCCGAGTCGCCCCCGTCCGAGTCGACCCCGTCGGCGCGACTCGTCGGTCATCGGCTCGGCGATTATCAAGTCCTCCGCAAACTTGGCCGCGGCGGAATGGCCGACGTTTACGCGGCCCGACACCTGACCCTCGGCCGTGACGTCGCGATCAAGGTCCTGCGAAGCGACTTCGCCCGCGACACGGACTACGTCGAACGGTTTCGGCGCGAAGCCCGGGCGGCGGCGAACCTCAACGACCCCAGCATCGTTCAGGTGTACGACGTCGGCAGCGTCGACCACTTGCACTTCATCGCCCAAGAGCTGATCGACGGCGAAAACCTTCGCGAGTACATCGGCCGTGTCGGATCGATTTCGCCCGACGAGGCGGTCGACGTGCTGCTCGCGGTCGGTACGGCACTCGAGACCGCCTGCGAACGGGGGATCACGCACCGCGACATCAAACCCGAGAATTTGATGCGGTCGTCCAAGGGCGTGATCAAGGTCGCCGACTTCGGACTCGCCCGACTCGGCCCCGAATCGGGGCAAGGCGGCTCCGAGTTGACGAAGGTCGGGTTGACCCTCGGCACGCCCCGCTACATGAGCCCCGAACAGGTCCAAGGCCGGCCCGTCGACGTCCGCAGCGACCTCTACTCGCTCGGCGTCTCGCTGTATCACTTACTCGCCGGGCGGCCGCCGTTCGAGGCTGACGACCCGATCGCCCTCGCCGTGATGCATCTCCACGAGACCCCGCCCCCGATCGATCGGGTCCGCGGCGCCGACGACTTGCCCGAATGGCTGATCGCGGTCGTCTCGAAGTTGATGCAAAAATCCCCCGACGACCGCTTTCGCTCCCCGGCCGAACTGCTCGAGGCGGTGCGGGCCGAAGCGGCGCTCACCGCCGGACCGGGGCTCGGGCCGATCGGGTCCGCCGCGGCAACCGTGCGGCTGCAACGCGTCAGCGATCACCTTCGCGCGACCCGCCGCCGCCGGTGGGTGCGTCGGTCGGCCCTTCTCCTCGCCGTCGCCGGTTGGGCGGCGATCGCGACCGCCGCCGCGATGCGACTCCCGGCCCCAAGCGTCGACGAACAACTCGTCTCCAACCGAGTCCCTCAAGCCGAAACGGTCGAGGAACAGTACCTGATCGCGCTCACCCGCAACGACCCGTCCGCGTGGAACGCCGTCAGCAAGTATTTTCCTCCCGACGACAACGCGACGAACACCGATTATCACCACAAGGCGATGCTGCAACTCGCCCGCTGGTACCTCCACGAGGAACAATGGCGACAAGCCCGCGATCACCTCCGATCACTGCTCGCCGAGCCGAAATTGAGTAAACTGCACCGCGCCATCGCACTGATCCGGCTCTGCGAAGCGGCGGACGCCGCCGGCGACACCCGACTCGAAAAGGACGCCCGCGACCGACTCACCCAAGCCTTCAACGCCCTGAAAACGGAAAACCCCGCCGCGTTAGAACTGTTCCGGTTCGTCGTCCCCGAACAGGAACGCGTCCGATGGGGTCTCGTCGACGTGAACACCACCGGCTGACCAACAACCAACAACCAACAACCAACAACCAACATGACCCGCATCATTCTCTGGACCGCCGTCTCCCTCGCCGCCGCCATGACCCTCAGCCACTCGTTCGCCGACGACGAGTCGTCGGCGCCAAAGAAACGGCTCCGACACGTCGTGATGTTTCAGTTTAAAGACTCCAGTCGCCCGGCCGACGTCGCCAAGGTGGTCGACGCCTTCGCCGCTCTTCCTGAAAAAATCCCCCAAATCGCCGACTTCGAGTACGGCGAAAACAACAGCCCCGAAGGGCTCAACGACGGGCTCACCCACTGCTTCCTCGTGACGTTCGATTCCGAAGCCGATCGCGAAGCCTACCTGCCCCACCCCGCCCACCAAGCGTTCGTCGAAGTGCTCAAGCCGCACCTCGAAAAGGCCGTCGTCGTCGACTACTGGGCCGAAAATTGATTCCGGTCGCTCGGCGGATTATCGTGTGAGAGTTGGGAGTTCCCCCGCACCTCACCCGCCACCCGTCGGACGCCGATGATCTACTTCATCCTTTGGGTCCTGCTGATCGTCGCCGTGATCGTTTCGGTTCCGGTCGCCAGTTGGCTGGACAACAAGAAACGCCGCGCCCTCGCCGGCCCGCAACCGACCGCGAACGACGCCGACGACGAAAACGCCGACGAGGCGTTCCCCGAAGAAAAGACGCCGCCCGAATTCGGGGACGAGATCGCCGAAGCCGAGGCGGAACCGGTCGAGGTCTCCGGCGGTGACGATTTCTCCGCGTTCGACGACGAGTTCAAATAGCGACGAGTTCAAATAGTGACGGGTTCAAATAGCGACGAGTTCAAATAGCGACGGGTTCAAATAGTGACGGGTTCAAATAGTGACGGGTTCCGTTAGCGAGCCCCGGCACGAGCCGCGAGCCCGCTGGGGACGCCGCGTCGTTGGCCGGGGTCACCCCATCGGGCTCCTTGGCGAACCGCCACCCCGGGCTGCCTCTTCCAAGAGCCGCTCGTACGACGTGACCATCGCGTCCCATCCGAACCGCTCGATCACCCCACGCGCGGCCTGCCCCATTCGCTCCCTCCCCTCGGCGTCCTCGATCATTTGGCGGATCCCTGTCGCGATCCCCTCGACGGTCCCCGGCACGAGCAACCCGTCGACGCCGTCTCGAACGATCGCCCGCGCGCCGTCGCAATCGGTCGCCACGCATGGAAGCCCCGCCGCCATCGCCTCCAACAAAGCCGACGGGAACCCCTCGTAGCGGCTCGGCAGCACGAACATCGTCGCCGCGGCTAGCTCGTCCCACGTCGGACGCTTCCACCCCGGCATCGAGACACGTCGGTCCGCCATGACCCGCTCGGCCAACCGCCGCAGCGATTCACGCTCGGATCCCTCCCCCACGATCCGAAGCGACCATTCGGGAAAATCCGCGGCCATTCTCCCGAAGGCGACGATCAACCGGTCAAACCCCTTCTCCGGCTCCAGACGCCCCACACCGACGATCCGCAGGCTCTCCGCCCGCGGCTTAAGTTCCGCCGTCACCGGCGGCACGTCGACCGCCGACGGGATCACCTCCACGCCGGCGCACCCGATCTCTCGTAAATGCTCCGCCGCCGGTTCGGTCAACGCGACGACCCGCGCCGCCCGCCGGTAAAGCCGCCGACGCAACCGTTCCATCACTCCCGGCAGCGTTTGCCGAACCGGGTCGCTCCGCTCGGATACCACGACCGGGACGCCGCCCCGGGTGGTCAGCCCGAGGCACATCGCGGCCAAAGTCAGCACGTTCATCCGATCGCAAAACGAAAGCACCACCTCCGGCGACTCCGCCAAAATCGCCCGACGGATCGCTCGCAACCGTCCCACCGCTGCGACGGCCCGACCGCAGAAACGTCCCGCATGCCGAACCCCGCCCCGCAAGCCCGTGGCGGAAGCGGCCCGATTCGCTGCCGAATCCGAACCGGCCACGCCCAACGTGACCCGGCGGACCGCCGGTTCGACCCGGTGCCGGTCACGATCCCCGTCGTCCAACGTGATCAGCGAAACCGCATGGCCGCGGCCCGCCAACCGTGACGCCAAACCGGCCATCACCCGTTCGGCACCCCCCCCGTCGAGCGAATGGATCACGCAGACGATCCTTCGCCGAGGAGTCACCTCCGGCGGCGTCGAAGGAGGACGGGATCGGGACGGCGAGACGTGCGACACGACGTTTCGAAACGGGCGGGAAGGTTTTCGTCGGATAGGCTCCGAGTTCGATCGGGGCAAGATATCCGAGTTCGATCGGGGCAAGATATCCGAGTTCGATCGGGGCAAGATAGCGGATCATCCGGGGGGAAACCGCACAACCGGCACGACCGCCGCGGATCGAGCCGAATCGGCGGTGTTGATCGCTTGAAGTGCCACCGTGCCGTAACTAGCGTGGTCCGGACACGAGGCGTTCGGCCCCGCCAGCGAGCCTTGGCGGCGTCCGTCACGGTGCCCGATCCGCCGACCAAGCTTCTCTTCTCCATTCCCGTGTCCCCACGCAAGGTGTTCCATGAAACGCTTCCTCGTCGCCCTCCTCGTCGCGTCGGGCATCGCCGCCTGCGGCGCGGGGTCCGCCTCAGCGACCCAGCCCACCCACTATGGCTACGTCCCGTTCGGCTACCATCAACCGTTCGGCGTTCAGCGTGGGACGAGCACCGGCCGACTTCCCCACTTCGCGGTCAACCCGCCGGTCTACTACGGCGCCCGCCACGCCCGACCCTACGGACTCAGCCCGTTCGCGTCGCCGCCGCTGGTCAGCGCCCCCGAAAGCTACACCGGCCGTCTCCGGAGCAAGTTCTACGATGGTGACCACACCCCCGCCGAACCGCTCTGCAACCCCCACGTCACCCACGCCCCGGCGAACGACCGCAACGTCGTCAAAGGCGAGATCCGCACGAACCCGTTCGTCGCCCAAGACGACGACCGGTTGGCAAAAAACCGCTGAGCGTGTCCCGCCTTCCGGCGGAAACTCCGGGCTAGACAGACCGAACCGGGACGCCTAATTTAGTCGTTCTGTGAGGCATCCTTCGGGGCCGTAGCTCAGCTGGGAGAGCGCTGCGTTCGCAATGCAGAGGTCGAGGGTTCGAATCCCTTCGGCTCCACTTCGAAGGGAATTGGTGTCCAATCCCGAACGACACCCGATGGGCTTTCGGCCAACGTCACGAGCGTTGGGCCATGTCGCTCCACGCCCCTCCTCTTTACGCCGATCAAAAACTGCCACATTGGTGGGTTGCCTAAGCTCGGCCGAAAGAGAGTTTCTCTCCGTCATCCCGACGGCTGACCTCGTGACGGCGTGATTCGCCATCACCGACATTTCCGCCGGGCCACTCGGCAACCGCCAACCGATTTGACCTCCGGCGTATCCTGTTGCGACTCAGAACAATTGGCTGCGAAGCGAATCAGTCGCCTCGCTTTACGTCGTTCGCCAGGTTGCCCATGTCCCGCTCAACACATCCCCGTTTTGTGACGGCCCTCCTGGTGATCGTTGTTCCCTTCGCCACGGGTTTGACCCCGACGGCATTGTCCGAGGAACCGGCATCGTGGAACCAGTGGCGGGGGCCGAACCGGAACGGAGAAGTCGTCGGTGCGACATGGGGCGAACGACTCGAAGGGCGGGTCGAACGCGTCTGGACATTGCCTCTCGGCCCCAGCTACAGCGGGCCGATCCTTTGCGGCGACTCGGTCATTACCACCGAGACGATCGACCGCGACCGCGAACGGGTCACCGCGGTCGATTCGAAGTCCGGAACGGTTCGCTGGACCGCGGAGTGGCCCGGCTACATGTCGGTTCCCTTCTTCGCCGCCGCCAATGGCGATTGGATCCGGTCGACCCCGGCGTGCGACGCCGAGCACCTGATCGTTCTCGGAATGCGAGACAAGCTTGTCGACCTTGATCCGATGACGGGTGACATCCGATGGACGATCGATTTTCCGAGCCGGCTCGATACGGGGCTGCAGCCGTTCGGGGCGGTTTGCTCACCGCTGATCGACGGCGACGCCCTGTTCGTGCAAACCGGCGGCGGACTTTGCAAGGTCCGATTGGACGACGGCGAAGTGCTTTGGCGAGTCCTGGAAACGGAAGACGACATGATGAGTGCCGGGGCCTTCTCGAGCCCGGTGATCGCCACACTCCGCGGCCGTCGCCAACTTGTCGTGCAAACCCGCTCGGAGCTCTGCGGCGTCGGACTCGATCAGGGCGTTGTTTTGTGGAGAGAGCCGATCGAGGCGTTCCGGGGCATGAACATCCTCACGCCGCTGATCGTCGGGGAGCACGTTTTCACCGCAGCCCATAGCGGGAAATCGGTGTTGATCGCCCCCCAGCCACCTGGCGACCCTCAAGCAAACTCCGGTTGGGCCGTCGCCCGGGTATGGGAGCAGAAAACGCAGGGCTACATGTCCTCACCGGTCCTGATCGACGGCCACATCTATCTCCACCTCAAGAATCAGAGATTCGCTTGTCTCGACGCCGAAACCGGGGACGTTCGCTGGACGAGTGAGCCGTTCGGGAAGTACTGGAGCATGGCGCATTCCGACGACAAGATCCTCGCGCTCGACTCCGACGGCACGCTGCGACTGATTCGCGCCGACCCGGAGAGGCCGAACGTGCTCGATCAAACCCAAGTCGCCGACGACGCGTGGGCCCACCTAGCAATCTTGGGCGACCTGATCATCGTCCGAGACCTCGACGCACTCCACGCGTTTCGCTGGAACCGCCCGTGACAAGATTAGACGCAGCCCCCGACCGGTTGCCTCTCGTGATCAAGAACGCGAACCGCGGCGTGGATCTGGGAGTGCCGCCCGGCGATAAGTCCACGGCCAATTGA
>JAWLFY010000178.1:0-9653 GCA_041685355.1 Pirellulaceae bacterium
ACGGGTTGCTCCTCAGCAGAGCCCGCCTCCGCTTCACCTAGCATCGATCAGCATACTTCATTCAACATTCGGACATCGCAGCGATGCCTGAAAAAAAAAAACCTCGCCGACGCCAGCCCGCAAGCCACTAAAATCGCGGAAGAGCCTGGTTTCTCGACCCCTTTGGTTTCTCTGCAAATCCGAGGAAGCGGGGGGTTGGTTTGGACGGGGACTTCTGCGGAACGGGTTTAGGCGGGGGCTAGGAATTGGCGGAGGACGTGGAGGCAGGCGTCGATTTGTTCGTCGGTGCCGACGGAGATCCGGAGGCCGTCGCCCCAGTCGGGATAGTTCATGTAGCGGACGAGGATTTGGTGGGCTTTGAGGTGCGCGTCGATCGCTTGGTGGTCGGCTTGGGGGTGTTGGCACCAGACGAAATTGGCTTGGGAGGGGGTGACATGAAAGCCGAGCGACGCGAGTTCTTGTTCGAGGCGTCCGCGGGTGGCGTTGAGGTTGGCGACGGTTTCGCGTAGCCAATCTTGGCAGCCGATCGCGGCGGTGGCGGCGGCGATCGAGAGGGCATCGCAGTTGTAGCTGTCTTTGATCTTGGCGAGTTCGGCGATCACGTGGGGTTGGGCGACGAGGAACCCGAAGCGGACGCCGGCGAGGCCGTACGACTTGCTCAGGGTTCGGGTGACGAAGACGCGTTCGTTTTGCCGGACCAGATCGAGGCAATTCGTCTCGGCGAAGTCGCCGTAGGCCTCGTCGACGACGAGCGGGCAGGTCAGGGATTCGGCGACGCGGGCGACGTCGGCGGGCGGGATCAGGGTGCCGCTGGGGCTGTTCGGGTTCGGGAGCAAGACGAGTCGGACGTCGGCTTCGTCACGGCCGGATGGGTCGTTTTGGCCGAAGGCGGCGGGGAGTTTCCAGTCGTCGGTGAAGGGGACCTGTTCCCAGCTGGCGCCTTGGATGTCGGCGAGGGTGCGATAGAGGATGTAGCTGGGGTAGGGGAGTCGTAGCCGTTGGCCTTCGCCGACGAAGCCGCGGACGAGGAGGGTGAGGATCTCGTCGCTGCCGTTGCCCGCGAGGATCCATTCGGGTCCGGGGAGACCGAGGGCGTCGGCGGCGGCGCGGCGGAAGGAGGTCGCCATCGGGTCGGGGTAGCGGTTGAGCGGGCCGGCGGCGGCGGCGCGGATCGCGTCGACGACGGCCGGCGGCGGGGGGAGCGGGTTTTCGTTGGTGTTGAGTTTGATGAACTTCCCCGGCGGCGGCTGTTCGCCGGGCGTGTACGGTTTCATCCGGGCGAGGGCAGGGCGGAACAGGGTCGATTTGGGCATGGGAGGCGGTTCGGAGTTCATCGTTGGGGCAGTTCGACTCGGCGATAGATGTCAGAGATCCGCAGGGTGCAGTCGATCGATCGGAGTTCGACTTCGTCGTTCGGGCCGTGATGGAAGACCGAGTCCCAATGTTCGCCTTCGCCACGGCGGGCGAGTTCGACGGTCATGCTGAACTGATCGACCAGCAGGTAGTCGGTGACCGACGGGACGGCACGGTAGTGGGATCGTTTCACGATTTCGTCGACGCCGCGGGTGCTGAGGCTGGAGACTTCGACGACGAGTTGGGGGTTCAGGATCGTGTCGAAGTGGTCGTCGAGCCGTTGGGGTTCGCCGCACAGCGCCATCACGTCGGGATAGTAGAACGCGTCGAACGCTTCGACACGGAGCCGCAGGTCATTGGCGTAGACGTCGCAGGGGCGGTCACGAAGTTGATCGTCGAGCCGGGAGACGAGGTTGGTGACGATGCGGTTGTGGGCGAAGCTGGCGCCGGCTTGTGCGTAGACTCGGCCGTCGTAGTACTCGTGGCGTTTGGGTTGTTCGCGTTCCCAGCTCAGGTATTCCCGCGGCGACATCGGCGGCCCGGGAAGGAGGTTCGGAAAGCGGGGGGCGGAGGACATCGTCGGGATCCGGTGATCGGCGTTAGCGCGTGCGAGGGGTGCCTATCGCATTCGGATCGTGACGCTTCGGGCGTGGGCGGTGAGACCTTCTTTTTCGGCGATTCGGGTGACGTCTGCGGCGATTTCGGAGAGGGAGTGTTCGTCGAATTCGGTGACGCTGCCTCCGCGTCGGAAGTCGTTGCTGGAGAGGCCGGCGGCCCAGGTGCAGGTGCCGCCGGTGGGGAGGACGTGGCTGGGGCCGGCGGCGTAGTCACCGAGGGCGACGGGGGTGTGGTGGCCGAGGAACGCGGCGCCGCTGTTTCGGATCTTGGCGATCAGGGCGTGCGGGTCGTCGGTTTGGATGTGGAGGTGTTCGGGGGCGAACAGGTCGGTGAGCTGGCACGCTTGGTCGGCATCCCGGACGCGGATCAGCGCCCCGAACGCTTCGAGCGATTCGATCGTCAGATCGCAGCGATCGAGGGCGGCGAGTTGTCGGACGAGTTCGTCGTGGACGTGGGCGATGAGGGGTTCGTGCCAGGTGATCAGGACGGCGGAGCCGGGGGAGTGTTCGGCTTGGGCGAGGAGGTCGGCGGCGACGTAGTCGGGTCGGGCGGAGTGGTCGGCGATCACGATCACTTCGCTGGGGCCGGCGAACGAATCGATGTCGACGGTGCCGTAGGCTTGCTTCTTGGCGAGGGCGACGAACAGGTTTCCGGGGCCGACGATTTTGTCGACGGCGGGGACACGGTCGCAGCCGTAGGCGAGGGCGGCGACGGCTTGGGCGCCGCCCATCCGGTAGACCTCGTGGACGCCCAGTTCGTGACAAGTCGCGAGCAGGTCGTCGTTGTAGGAGCCGAACGGGGTGGGTGGGGCGACGACGGCGATTTCTTCGACCCCCGCGACTTGGGCGGGGACGACGGTCATCAGCAGCGAGGACGGATAGGCCGCGGCGCCGCCGGGGATGCAGACGCCGACGCGGCGGAGGGGGACGTAACGCTGGGTGAGCCGGACGCCGGGACGGGGATCGATCGTGACGTCGGGGTGGAGGATCGCGGATTGGAAAGTCGCGACGTGATCGCGGACGCGGCGGACGGAATCGAGGAAGGCAGGGTCGGCGCGGCGATGGGCGTCGTGGAGCGCGTCGGCCGGGACCCGCAACGCGTCGGGTGAGAGGTCGACCTTGTCGAGCGCCGCGGTGTATCGGAGGACGGCTTCGGTGCCGCGGCTGCGGACGTCTTGGAGGATCCGGTCGACGACTTGGGCGGGCGTGAGGGGCTCGCCGAAGACTTCGGCGGTGAGTGCCCGGCCGCGGGGGCTGACGACGTCACCGCGAGGGCTCAGCTTTTCGCGGAGCCGATCGAGGATTTCGGCCGAGCCGTCACGGGCGTCAACGCGGCGGAGGTTGAGCGACGGGGCGCCGGCGGGGGAGGGTTCGATCACGTTCATAGCGGGCTCGCGGTTGGGTGCGGTTCCCCATGATAAGCGGCTAGACTAGAAGTTGTTGAGCCGGGGCGGGTTCGCGGTTCGGCTCGACGTGCCGCTTGACGAGCCGTGTGCCTGATCGAGCCGTGTCCGCGTTTGGGTCGCGTGGTGACCGCGTGGTGCTCGGCCGTCGATTTGCCCAGGAGCCGATGGGTTCGCCCAGGAGTTTGACGTGATGATCGATCTTCGCAGTGATACCGTGACGCGGCCGACCGAGGCGATGCGACGGGCGATGGCGGGGGCGGAGGTCGGGGACGCGGTGATCGACGTCGACCCGACGGTGGAGCGGCTTGAGCAGGAGACGGCGGAGATTTTGGGGAAGGAAGCCGCGCTGTTCATGCCGAGCGGTTCGATGACGAACCAGGTCGCGATCCGGGTACATTGCGATCGGGGGACCGAGTTTTTGTGCGAGGCGGATTGCCACGTTTACCACTACGAGCAGGCCGCGTTCGCTCAGTTGTCGGGATTGGTCGCTCGGACCGTGGCGGGTGACCGGGGGGCGCTTCGCGTCGACCAGCTTCGGGAGCTGATCCGTCCGGAGACCGATCACATGGTGCGGACGCGACTGGTCTGTTTGGAGAACACGCACAACCGCTGGGGCGGGCGAATCCAGCCTCAGGAGGAGGTCGAGCGGGTGTGCTCGTGGGCGCACGAGCACGGTTTGCGATGTCATTTGGACGGGGCCCGGCTTTGGAACGCGTCGGCGGCGGGTGGCGTTTCGGAACGGGAGCTGTCCGAGCCGTTCGACACGGTGAGTGTCTGTTACAGCAAGGGTCTTGGGGCACCGGTCGGTTCGGCGTTGGCGGGGCCGGCCGAATTCATCCGCGAGGCTCGACGTGCGCGGAAGCTTTTCGGGGGGGGGATGCGGCAGGCGGGAATCATCGCGGCCGGGGCGTTGCACGCGGTCCGTCATCATCGGGATCGGTTGACGGAGGACCATCTCGCGGCGCGGCGGTTAGGGGAGGCGATCGCGGATTGTCCTCCGCTTTCGATTCGCGGGGGGCGGGTCGACACGAACATGGTGATTTTCGAGATCGATCCGTCGTGGGGGCCAGCGGCGTCGTTCCGCGAGGCGATGCACGCGCGGGGAATCATGTGCATGGCGGTGGGAGGGCAAGCGGTCCGGTTGGTCACGCACTTGGACGTCACCTCGGAACAGATCGAAACGGCTCGCGGGGCGATCCGTGAGATCGCTGCGGTGACCGCGCCGGCGGGAGGATGATCGGGCGCGGGGTCCTTTTCGACGCGGGCTTCGGCGGTGGAAGTTGGCACGAGCGAGCGATCTTGGCGGTCGCGACGTTGACGGTGTTCGCGGTCGGCGTGGCACTTCGGGTACCGGGGTGCGAGGAGAGTTTCTGGGTCGACGAGTTGCACACCGCGTGGGCCGTGTGGGACGGGCCGGCGGAGGTCGCGGGTCGTGCCAGCTTGGGGAACCAGACGCCGTTTTATTTCTGGGGCGTGTGGGTTTGGAAGTCGCTGTTTGGCGGCGGCGAGGTCGCGTTGCGGATGTCGAGCGTGTTGGCGGTGTCGCTCGCGGCGGCCTGGTTGTGCTTCGGGATCGGGGTCGTTTTCCGCCGTGTCGGTTCGGGTTTCGCGGCCGGGATGGTGTTGGCGGTGGAGCGGAATGCGATTTTTTTTGGGACCGAGTTGCGGCCGTACGCGTGGGTGTTGCTCGCGGCCGCGGTGGCGGCGGTGGCGTTCGCGGCTGCCATCACGCGAGAGTCGCGTGGGGTGGCGGAGGGCACGGGGGGCGAACCGGAAGGGACGCGGTCGGCCGGGCGTCATTCGACTGGGGGGCGTCCCGTTGGGCGTCGTGCGTCTGGGGGTCGTTCTGGGGGGCGTCGGGTGCCACGGGTCGGATTGTTGGCTGCGTTGGTTGCGGCGGGGTTGCTGCAACCGACGTCGCTTGGGGTGCTCGGGTTGCCGCCGCTGTTGTTGTCGCTTCGGCGGCGGTTTGTGTTGCCGTTGTTGGCGACGATGGCGTTGGTCGCGGCGATCTTGTGGCCGATGACGCTCGGCGAGGTATGGCGACGGCGGGAGCAGTGGTCGGGGTTCGCGTCGGCCGGATCGATTCTGGACGCGTGGCAGATTTGGGATTGGATCCCGTTGGTCGTGGCGCCGGCGGCTGTGTGGATGGTGTCTTGCTTATCGGCGTGGCGGTTGGTGGGGTTTCGCTTTTGGGTTTGGGGCGTGATCGTGGTGGGGAGCACGCTCGCCTATTGGGGCGCGTCCTATTTTGGCGGGGTGCCGGTGTGGCATCGCCGATACGTCATCGCCGTGTTGCCGTTTTTTGCGGTGATTTCGGGGGAGGCGGTCGCGGCGGTGGGACGTGGTTTTCGGGGTTGTCGCGGGGGGCGGTACTTGGTGGCGGCGGCGGCGGTGGGGTTACCGACCGGGGTTGCCTGGTATCAGGGGACGTTGGCGGACGTGTGGAGTCGGTCGCCGTTGGTCCGACGGGGGGAAGATTGGCGTGGGGCGGCGGCGTGGTTGAGGGCGCGGGTGGACGCGGGGGAACGAGTTTATTTGATGTCGGGGTTGATCGAAGCGCCACGGTATTTGGAGCGTGGCTGGCGGCCTCGGGTGGGGACCACGCGGGACGAGTTGGAGTATTTGCGGTTCCCGCTACGCGGCCCTTACCGGCTTGGCGGATCGGAGACGTCTCATCCGGTGACGCCACATCCGGTGCGGGGCGACGCGACGTTCGCGACCGACTGGTTGGACCCGGCGGTTAGGGGGCCGGGTGAAGAGAGGGGTGATCGTGTTGGCGAGACGGTTGGGGGGGAGATTGGCGGGGATGAGACGGGTTCGGTCTATCTTGTCGCCCGGCTACCGGCGGGGCATTTGGGGAAGTGGTTCGACGCGGTCGCCGAGACGATCGACCCTCGTCTGGCGTTGGAGGAGATCGAGATCCGGGGTTTTGGCGGCGTGTCGGTCGCACGGTTGCCGATCCGCGAGCGGGGTGACGATCGAGATTAGGCCGTTGTCGGGACCGGTTCGCCGCCGGTTTACCATGGAATGCGTGCCGGCGGTCCGGTTGGCGTGTCAGGTGCCGGGACGGGCGGATTCGCGGATGTCTGGATTCGCGGATGTCTGGATTCAATGGAACGGGTAGCGTGGGAACGGCAATGTTGAGCTTCGGATTCGTTGTCGTGTTGGTGGCGGTGACGGGAGCGGGAACGGGAGCCGAGCGTGGTTATCGGCTGTTGACCGAAACGCCGCTATTGCCTCCCGACTTCAGCGAGGAGGTGTTTCAGGAGGTTTGGCGTTCTTGGCCCGAGTCGCTTCGGGAGGAAGCCGAGCGGGCGACACCGGAGCGTCGTCGGGAGATGGCTTTTGAGCGGTACGGATTGACCCGTCGGCCCGGGGAAGCGACAGGCGGTCCGGGTGAGGACGGAGTTGACCCAGACGCGGGGCCGGTGAAGCCGCTGCAGTACGTGGTGGACGACGCCGGGAACTGGACGATGAACTGTTTGGCGTGCCACGGGGGGAGCGTCTTGGGGGAGCCGGCGCCGGGGGCGCCGAACAATCGGTTTGACCTGCAGACGATGACCGAGGAGATCCGGCGGACGAAGCTCCGATTGGGGAAGCCGTTATCGCGAATGGACCTGGGGTCGCTGGTGATCCCGTTGGGGACGACGGTGGGGACGACCAACGCGGTCGTGTTCGGTCAGGGGTTGATGCATTACCGGGACGCGGAGCTGAACGTGGTCGAACGTCCGCCGGAGTCGTTCGATCATCACGACATGGACGCGCCCGCGTGGTGGCATTTTCACAAGCGGACCCACCTGTACATCGACGGGTTTGCCGAGAAGGGGCATCGCGGTCTGATGCAGTTCATGTTGGTACCGGAGAACGGCCCCGATTTTTTCCGCCGGCGGGAAGACGATTTTCGGGACGTGTTCGCCTATCTGTCATCGCTGCGGCCGCCGAAGTATCCGGGCGAGATCGATCGCGGCTTGGCCGAGACGGGTCGGGGTGTGTTCAACGAGTCATGCGCCGAGTGTCACGGGACGTACGGACCGGGCGGGAGCTATCCGAACCGGCGCGTGCCGATGGACGAAATCGGGACCGACGCGGTGCGGTTACGGGCGCTATCGCCGGCGGGCCGTCAGAAGTACGCCGACAGTTGGTTTGCGGAGGGTGGCGAGACGGACGAGCGGTCGACGGTGATCGAGCCTGACGGGTATGTCGCGCCGCCGTTGGACGGGGTGTGGGCGAGTCCGCCGTATTTTCACAACGGGAGCGTGCCGACGTTGTGGCACGTGTTGCATCCCGATCGGCGACCGACGGTGTGGCATCGCATCGACGATTCGATGGACCACGATCGGATCGGGTTACGGGTCGAGGAGGTCGAGGGGGTTGATTGGGGGAATCCCGACGTCGCGGCGCGACGACGATACTTCGACACGCGGCGGTACGGAAAGGGGAACGGGGGGCACGATTTTCCGGCGGCGTTGGACGACTCGGAGAGGCGGGCGGTGCTGGAGTATTTGAAGACGCTGTAGCGTCTGCTCCCCGTCCCTACTCGGCCTGATCCTTCGGGCGTATAACAGAGGGAACCACTTTGACTAAACGCGGTCCGGTTCCGCGCGGCGGGACGGGGTCTTCGTTCGGGGCCGCGGGTTGCTCGCGGGCTCGAATCAATAAACTAGGGAGTTTCTGAAATGGCATCGACGCAAATCATGGCCGCCCGCGACGGCAAGACCACGCCGGAGATGGAGTTTTGCGCCCGTCGCGAAGGATTGCCGGTTGAGACGATCCGTGACGAGGTGGCGGCGGGGCGGATGGTGATCCCGGCGAACCGGGTCCACGCGGCGGGGGCGTTGGAGCCGATGTGCATCGGGATCGCGGCGAAGTGCAAGATCAACGCGAACATCGGCAACAGCGCGGTGACGAGCAACGTCGAGGAAGAGCTCGAGAAGTTGCACGCGGCGGTCCATCACGGGTCGGATACGGTGATGGATTTGTCGACCGGGAAGGACATCGACAACATTCGTCGGGCGATCATCGAGAAGAGCCCGGTTCCGATCGGGACGGTGCCGATCTACCAGATGTTGGAGGAATTGGGTGGGAACATCGAGGACATGCGGGCGCAACATTTCCTCGACATGGTCGAGCATCAGGCGAAGCAGGGGGTCGACTACATGACGATTCACTGCGGGGTGAAGCTAGAGCATCTGCATTTGTCGGTGAATCGGGTGACGGGGATCGTCAGCCGCGGGGGATCGTTGATCGCTAAGTGGATGATGGCGCACAACAAGCAGAACCCGTTGTACGACGCGTTCGACGATCTGTGCGACATCATGCGTCAGTACGACGTGACGTGGTCGCTCGGCGACGGGTTGCGACCGGGGTCGATCGCGGACGCTTCGGACGAGGCGCAGTTTGCGGAGCTTGAGGTGTTGGGTGAGCTGACCCGGCGGGGGAAGGAGAACGGGACGCAGGTGATGGTCGAGGGGCCGGGACACATCCCGATGCACCAGATCCAGATGAACATCGAGAAGCAGATCGAGATTTGCGAAGGCGCCCCGTTTTACGTGCTGGGCCCGCTCGTGACCGACATCGCGCCGGGGTACGACCACATCACCAGTGCGATCGGCGCCGCGATGGCGGGTTGGCACGGGGCGGCGATGCTGTGTTACGTGACGCCGAAGGAGCATCTGGGGTTGCCCAACGAGGAGGACGTCAAGCAGGGGGTGATCGCGTACAAGATTTCGGCTCACGCCGCCGACGTCGCGCGGGGGCGTCAGGGGGCACAGGACCGGGACGACGCGTTGTCGAAGGCACGTTTCGAATTCGATTGGAACGAGCAGTTTCGGCTTTCGCTCGACCCTGAAACGGCGCAGCGTTACCACGACGAGACGTTGCCTCAGGACACGTTTAAAAGTGCGCATTTCTGCAGCATGTGCGGTCCGAAGTATTGCTCGATGAAGATCACCGAGGACATCCGGAAGATGGCGGCGGAGAAGAAGTTGGTTGAGTTGCCGGGCTCGTGAGGCTGTCGCCACTCTAAGTCGCAGCCGGACTCCTGGAGAGTTCGGAGGGGAAAGGGATCGGAGGCGGGGAACGAGTTCGGGGAGATGGAAACACAGAGGCACGGAGGATACAGAGAGGGAGGGGGGGCGATTGGCGGTGGTTTGCTGGACAACGTCAGTTCAATTAGAAAGCCTAGCCTTCCTCGATCTTTTTGGGTGGTTGTTCCGCGATTTTAGTGGCAACTGCCCAGAACGTAGGTTTTGGAGGCATTGCTGCGATGTCCGAA
>JAWLFY010000035.1:0-5775 GCA_041685355.1 Pirellulaceae bacterium
CCCGGACGACGGCGTCGGAGGGTTGACGGCGCGGGTATTCGTGAACCGGTTCTGGTACTTGACGTTTGGCCGCGGACTTTCGTCGTCGCTCACGGACTTTGGCGGACAGGGAGAACCGCCGACGCACCCGGAATTGCTGGACCGCTTGTCGATCGACTTCATCGAGAGCGGCTGGGATGTGAAACGGATGCTTCGTCGGTTGGTGCTGAGCCGGGCCTATCGTCAGTCGTCGGTCGCAACCCCGGCGGAGCGGAAGGCGGATCCGGAGAACCGTTGGTTCGCGAGACAGTCGCGGTACCGATTGCCGGCCGAGTCGGTCCGAGACCAAGCGCTCGCGACCGGCGGGTTGCTCGTACGGCGCGTGGGCGGGGCGAGCGTCAAGCCGTACCAGCCGATCGGCTACTATCGACACCTCAACTTTCCGACGCGGAGTTACATGCCGCACCTCGATGAACGGCAGTACCGACGCGGCGTGTACATTCATTGGCAACGCCAGTTCTTGCACCCGATGTTGAAGGCGCTCGACGCGCCGAGTCGCGAGGAATGCACGGCACGGCGGCCTCGGTCGAACACGCCGCTCGAAGCGTTGGTGATGCTGAACGACCCGTCGATGGTGGAGGCGGCCGTGGGGTTGGTGGTCCGGGTCGCGGTCGAGTTCGACTTGGCGAATCGCGACGACGTCACGCTCATCGCGGAAGATGCGACGGACGCCGAAGTCGCGAACGGCGTTGGCGTGACGAACGTCGATGGTGGGGGAGACGCCGAGGTGGCCGGCGGGGACGATACGATCACGGCGCCGTTGGAGCGGATGTTTCGGTTGGCGACGTCGAGGGCACCCGACGAAACCGAGCGGTCCGCGCTCGTTCGGTTACTCGCGAACGAACGGGAACATTACCGGCGGAACCCCGAGCGTGCGGAGATGTTGCTCGACGAGTTCCGCGACACCGCGGCAATGGCGGGCGAGCGAGACCCGGGCGAGCTCGCCGCGTGGGTCGCGACCGCCCGCGCGATTTTGAACCTTCACGAAACCGTGACAAGAGAATGACGATGCGATTTTGGAGCGAACACGACCGGGCGATCCGGCGACGGACGTTTTTAGCCGGGTCTGGCATTGGCGTCGGCGCGACGGCGTTGTCGAGTCTGATGGCGGGGGACGTGGCCGCGGAACCGATGCCATCGGTCGTCGCCGCGGGGCGTGACGACACGCCGCATCACCGACCGCGAGCGAAACGGGTGATTTTCCTGTGTATGGCTGGCGGGCCGTCGCACCTGGAAACGTTCGACTACAAGCCGGAACTGGCGGCGTTGGACGGCAAGCCGATGCCGGCGTCGTACACCGAGGGGCAACCGATCGCCCAGCTTCAAGGAGAAGAGCTGAAGTGTCTGGGGCCGCTGACGAAGTTCGACCGTTACGGCGAGAGCGGGCAATGGATCAGCGACTATTTGCCGTGGCACCAGAAGATGGCGGACGATTTGTGCATTGTGAAGTCGATGGTGACCGAACAGATCAACCACGACCCGGCGCACACGTTCATGAATACGGGGACGGCGATCAGCGGTCGCCCGTCGATGGGTTCGTGGCTGACGTATGGACTCGGAAGCGAAAGCCAGGACTTACCCGGATTCGTGGTGTTGACAAGCGTCGGCGGCCGGAACCCGCAGCCGATCGCGTCGCGGCAATGGTCGTCCGGTTTCTTGCCGAGCCGTTACCAGGGGGTCGAGTTCAGCGGCAGCGGCGACCCGGTCCACTACGTCCAGCCGCCCCGCGGGGTGTCGTCCGCCCAGCAGCGCCGGTTGGTCGACACGATCGGCGAGCTGAACCGTCATCGTCAGGCGTCGACGCTCGACCCGGAAACGGAAACACGGCTCGCGACGTACGAGATGGCGTTCCGGATGCAGACGTCGGTGCCGGAATTGGCGGACCTATCGGACGAACCGCGGCACGTGCTCGACATGTACGGCGCCGAGCCGGGGGACGGGTCGTACGCGTCGAACTGCATCCTCGCACGACGGCTCGCCGAACGGGGCGTGCGGTTCATCCATCTTTACCACCGCGGCTGGGACCATCACGGCGGGCTGAAAAAATACATGGATATTTGCTGTGGGTTAACCGACCGCGCGACGTGGGCGTTGATGACGGATCTGAAACAACGGGGGATGCTCGAGGACACGCTGGTGATTTGGGGGGGCGAATTCGGCCGGACGCCAATGTTCCAAGGGAAGGGGGGGGCCGGCCGCGACCACCACATCAAGGGTTTCTCGATGTGGATGGCGGGCGGCGGGATTCGCCCGGGGATGAGCTACGGCGCGACGGATGAGCTCGGGTACAACGCGACCGAGAACGTGATGCACGTCCGCGACATGCACGCGACAATGCTGCACCTGATGGGGATCAATCACAAACGATTCAGCGTCCAGCACCAAGGGCTCGACATGCGGCTGACGGGGGTCGAACCGGCGCGGGTCGTCAGCGAAGTGCTTGCCTGAAGTCGTCGTTGGTATCACGGAGGATCGCGAGGATCGCTTCGCGGTCTGCGGCGCTGAGGTGCGGGTAATCGTCGGGGCCGTTGCGGTGGCGGAGCACGTCACCGAGTTTCGCGTACACCCGATTCTTCAGAGCCGGGTGGAGCGCGTCAAACGATTCGGAATAGATCAGGTAGCTACACGGATAACGGAACATCCGTGTGTTCAGGTCGAATTCGCGGAGTGAGCGACCGTCGTCGGCGAACGGGCCCCGCCGCGGAAAGTCCTCGGTGAACGAGGACGATCCTCGGATCGGGGCGTGGAGCGTCGCCTCGTCGGCGAACAGCAACGCGTCGACGATCCGCTTCGCCGCGTCGTTCACGACGCCCTCCGCCGGGCGGAAGGAAACGGGGGTGTCCGCGGTCGCCGCTTCGTCACGTCGAAATTCGACGTCACGTGAATCGTCAAGATTACGTTCGTCGCGTTGTTGCTCGATCCGAAGCGATTCGGCGAAGTCGTGATTCGCCCGGGTGAACGTGTTTTGCGTTTGGGTTTGATGTTCCATCACCATCAGCGCGACGACGTCGCTGGTGGGGACAGGCCACTGGTTCGCCGGCAAGTCGTCGCGAAGGTCTTCGCGGTCGGGGTTACCGCCGATCGGGACGAGCCGATCCCCTTCGAGGAACTTGTTCCCCATGTGGGCCATCCCCCCGAGGTCGCCGGTCACGTACCAGCCCCCCCAACGCTCGGCGAGCGGGCTGGTGTGGTCGGTCACGTAGGCCCGTTCCAGGCCGTTGATCGTGCCCGTTTCCCGCGTCAACAGGCTGCGGACCGCGTGTCCGGGAACGTTTTGGGTCATCGGGATCTTGTGGCATGCCAAGCAGCGATCGGTTTCGCGTCGCAGGCTGATCCGCCGGGGGACCATTCGGAACGTGTAGAACGCGGCCCCCAGCTCGGGATCGGTCGTCGAGATCTCCAGGAGCGAACTGCCGCGGACCCAACCGACGTAGACCTCGTCGTTGAAGTAGATCGCGCGGGGGTTTTGCGGCGAGATCCTTCGCATCTGCAGGCTCGTCTTGGAGAACACGAGCGACTGAGACGATTCCGGGATGTCGAGTTCACGGAGGAGCGACCGCAGGTACCCGAAGTGATCGTCGTATTCGAGCACGACATCGCCGGAGTCGACCTTGGCGAACAGTTCGGTGACCGGGTTTCGGTCTTGGGTCGTGCGGTAGCGTTCGCGTTCTTGCTGCACCTTCGATCGGACTTGCTGGACCTTCGATTGGGTCCATCCGACCGTCGGCCCGACGAGGAGAGCGGCGAGGGGAAGTCCGAGCCATGAGAGGTGCGACACCGGTCGCAAAACGGTCGGTCGGTGGGTCGGACGCATTCGGGTTTTGCCGGTGAGTGGAAGGACGTGTCACCCCGTCCGCGTCTCGGGGCCGAACGCGTTGCAGCTTAGCAAGGGGCGACGCGTTGGGGCAAACGGGGCGTTGGGGCAAACGGGGCGTTGGGGCAAACGACGCGTTGGGGTGAACGGGGCGTTGGGGTGAACGGGGCGTTGGGGTGAACGGGATCCGGCGCCGGGCCGGGAAGGCTGGCTGCCTTTCGTATTCGTCTCCTGTCGACCGAAGCATATCGGCGGTGCGTTGCGCGACTGCCGGCTATCGTCTGCAGCCTCTCCGAGGGAGAGAACCATCGCGGGCAGCTGCAGGCTGCTCCAAGAAGCCTCAAGCGAAGCAGTGGCGGAAAGGACGCCGCGACGGGCACCGCCCCCAAAGGGATTGACGGCCCCAAAGGGGGTTAGCCGCCCCAAAAGGGTATTAGAGGCCCCCAAAGGGTTTACCGACGCGAGTCGGCGACAACAATCCGGCACTCCGGCACCGATCCTGAAGGGTGTGGTGGCCCCCGCCCCGGACGCCGACGATCACATTTTCTAGTTGTCGTGTTGCGATCACTCGCGTCGACGTGTGCGTCTGTCTGGGTATCATCGGTGCATGCGTCATCTTTCCAGCCTTACCGCAATCTTGTTGTTATCGCTGGTCTCGCTCGCCGGCGGGCTGGCGGTCGGACGAATCCTGTGGCGGGCGCCTCAGCGGAGTGACGCCGGCGTCGCGGAGCCCAGTGGTGAAGCGGACAGCGACGCGGAGCCCGACATCCATGTGGATCTGACGCCGGCGGCGGTACGGAGTCTGGGGTTGCGATTCGGCAGGGTTGCCCATGAGTCCTTTCGCGAATCGATCCAGGTGCCCGGGACCGTGACGGAAAAGCCGGGACGCAGCGGCGTGGTGGTTCCCTCACCGACCAACGGCATTATTCGCCGAATTCATCGGTTTCCCGGGCAGGTGTTGAACCCGGATGATTTGCTATTCACGCTGCGGGTGATGGACGAGGCACTCGAGACCGCCCAGCTTTCGCTGCTGGAGACATTGTCGCGGATCCGGGTCACGGAGCGAGAGCTGACACGGCTGGACCCGTTGGCCGAGACGGGTGCGATCGTCGGCCGGCGGACCCTGGAAATGGAGTACGAACTGGAGCAGCTGCGTGCCACGCGGGAAGCTCGGCTGCAGGAGCTCCGGCTGCGGGGGTTGGACGACGACCACCTGAGTCGAATTCTCGACGAGCGGGAATTGGTCAGCGAGATCGAGATTCGGCTCGATCGCGGCCACCCCGCGGACGGCATCGATTCCGGCGAGCACGGTTCGGGGTCGGCTTCCCGATCACCGTCCGCCGCATCACCGTCCGCCGCAGGCGAGCGTGACGATTTCGGGCCGGCCGATGCGGTTGTCAGCGGGCGGGACAGCGATGCCCTCTTCACGATCGAATCGATCGACGTGTTCCCCGGGCGGGCGGTCAAGAAGGGGGAAGAGTTGGCCCATATCGCCAGCCACCAGGAGCTTTATCTTCGGGGCGAGGCGTTCGAGTCGGACGTCCCGGCGATCCGCGAGGCGGTGAGCCGGGGTTGGAAGGTCGAAGCCGATTTTGGCGAGACGGGGCCGGAGCCGGAGGAGCTGGAAATCGCCTACATCGATAACCATGTCGACGCGACGAGCAACACGTTCCCGTTTTACATGACGCTGGCCAACCGGGTCGTCTCGCAGCGGAGGGACGCGTCGGGCCGGACGTTCTGGTCTTGGAAGTACAAGCCGGGTCAGCGTTCGCACTTGCGGATACCGGTCGCCGAGTGGCGGGACCAGATCGTCTTGCCGCGGGACGCCACGGTACGGGTGGGCCCGGAAACGATGGCGTTTCGTTTGGATCTCGATCCGTCCCCGGGAGATTCGGGGACCGGAGATTTGGGGACCGGAGATT
>JAWLFY010000035.1:5875-15079 GCA_041685355.1 Pirellulaceae bacterium
GGGGACCGGAGATTTGGGGACCGGAGATTCGGGGACGGAGGCTGGCGAAGGCGATCTCGACCGGATCCTCGCCGGCCTGGAGTTTTTCGAGTTGGAGCCCGTCTCGGTTGAGCTTTTGCACCAGGACCGACAATGGTGCGTGATCGCCGACGACGGGGCTTTGGCAGTGGGCGACATCGTCGCGTTGAATCATAGCTATCAGCTTCATCTCGCATGGCGACTGCAACGTTCGGGCGGCGACCTTCTCGATCACGACCATGACCACTGAGTCGGGCTGCCGATGTTGGCTTCGCTGGTAAACCTCTCCCTTCGCTACCGAGCGCTGGTGGTCGCGATCGCCTTGGCGACACTCACCGCCGGCGGGTACGTCGCGGGCACGTTACCGATCGACGTGTTGCCGAATCTGACTCGTCCACGAGTCGTGGTGATCTGTGAGTGCCCGGGGATGGCGCCGGAGGAAGTCGAGACCGAGGTCACCGTACCGTTGGAGTACGCGCTCAACGGGGCGACGGACGTGTTGGACGTGCGGACCACGTCGGACATCGGCTTGGCGGTGTTGCAGGTCGAATTCGACTGGGGCCAGGAGATCTTTCGCGCCCGACAGATCGTCCAGGAGCGGCTGGCGACGGCGGTGGGGGAGCTGCCCCCAGAGGTTCAGCCGCAGTTGGCCCCGATCTCGTCGCTGCTTGGGCAGATCTTGTTGATCGGGATGTGGGACGAGGGCGGAGAGACCGACGCGATGGAATTGCGAACGCTCGCCGATTGGGTCGTCGCGCCGCACCTGCGGTCGCTGCCGGGGGTGGCGCAGGTGATCACCATGGGCGGCGATCGCAAGCAGATCCATGTGCTGGTCGATCACCACCAGATGCATCAATACGACGTCACGTTGGGTCAGATCGAGCGGGCGTTACGCGACGCGAACCTGAACGTCACCGGGGGCTTTGTCGACGACGGCGCCGAGGAGCGATTGATTCGCGGGATCGGCCGAATATCGGACCCGGAGACGTTGGGAAAGATCGTGATCCGGCCTTCGGCCCGGCGACCGGTATTGCTCGAGCAAGTCGCTCGGGTCGTCGAGGGGCCGCAGGCCAAACGGGGCGATTCTTCGGTCAACGGTCGTCCGGCGGTGGTGCTCACGGTGCAGAAGCAGCCCGACGCGGACACACGCCAGTTGACCGACGTCTTGTTGGGGAGTCTGGACGAAGTCGCCGTCGCCCTGCCGGCGGGGGTGACGATTCGCCCGACCTACCAACAGCGGACCTTCATCGACCGCGGGATCGCCAACGTGGTTTCGGCGATCGGGATCGGTGCGGGGTTGGTGGTGATCGTGCTATTGATCTTCCTCGGAAACGTCCGCACGACCCTGATCACGGTCTTGGCGATCCCGCTGTCGATGGTGATCACGGCGCTCGTCTTCGCGGCCTTCGGCTTGGGAATCAACGTGATGACCCTGGGTGGCTTGGCGGTCGGTCTGGGGATGCTCGTCGACGACGCCATCGTGGGCGTCGAAAACGCCTATCGGCGGCTCCGCGAACGGATGGCCGAGGGCCGAGACGGTCCGCTGAAAATCGTCGAGGAGGCGACCGGCGAGGTACTCGGGGCGATCCTGATCAGCACCTTGATCGTGGTTGTCGTGTTCGCCCCGCTGTTAACGTTGTCGGGGCTCGAGGGTCGGCTGTTCACCCCGCTGGCCACCGCTTATCTGATTTCGATCGTCGCCTCGACCGTGGTCGCGCTGACGGTCACCCCGGCGCTAGCCCTGATCCTGCTGCCCGGATCGGTCGGAACCGGACCCCCCGGCGGTGAACCGTGGCTATTGAGGAGTCTCAAACGGCTGGCGACGCCCTGGATCCGCTGGAGCCTGCACCCCCTTGGGCTGGGCGTGACGGGCGTCTTGGCGACCGTCGGCGTCGCCCTGGCGGCGGCCATGTCGCAGAGGCTGGATCGCGATTTTTTGCCCGCGTTTGACGAGGGGGCCACGCAGGTCAACCTGTATTCCGCCCCGGGGACATCGCTTGCGTCGATGACCGAAATCGCCTCGATGGCCGATCGACGGCTGACGGAACTGTTACGAAACGAAGCGCGGCCCGACGCGCCGTTGGCCGCGATCACCTGCAAGATCGGACGTGCCGAGCAGGACGAACACGTCATGGGCGTGAACGTCGCCGAGTACGTGATCACGCCCAACGAGCAGTCCGCGATCCCCCGGGACGAGATGATCGAGCTGTTGGCCGATACCGTGAGTGACATCCCCGGCGTGCAATACGAGATCGAACAGCCGATCGCGCACCTGATCAGCCACATGTTGTCGGGGGTCTCCGCCCACATCGCGATCAAGCTCCACGGGGACGATCTGGATCTTCTCCGCCGCCAAGCGGACGAGGTCCGTGTAGCGATCCGGGACATTCCTGGGATCGACGACCCGGTGGTCGAGCAACAGCAAATCGTTCCGCAGTTGCGTTTCGAACTCGACTATGACGCGATCGCCCGTTTCGGCTTGGCCGCCCGCGAGGTGACGGACCTGATCGAGACGGCAATGCACGGACGTGTCGTGTCGAGGTGGTATCAGGGCCAGCGGTTTTTCGAGATTTTGGTACGAATGGATGATCATTACCGCAACGACCTGGAACGTCTGGAAAGGTTGCCGGTGGAGACGCCGGGGGGGGCACGGGTGTTGCTCGGCGATCTGGTCCGGATCGAGCGGGGCGGCGGGCCGAACGCCATCCACCGGGAGAACGCCCGGCGACGGATCGTCGTGAGGGTCAACGCCCGCGGGGGCGATGTGGGTCGCATCGTCGACCAGATCCGTCAGCGGGTGAACGAATCGATCCGGCTGCCGCCCGGCTACTTCGTTTCCTACGGCGGCCAATTCGAGGCCCGCCAATCGGCCCAGCGACAATTGCTGTGGTTCGCCCTGGCGTCGACGCTGGTGGTGTTCGCCATTCTCTATTCCGCCTTCCCCCGCACCCGCATCGTGCTGCAGATCCTGGGGGCGGTGCCGATCGCCTTCATCGGCGGCGTCTTCGCCCTGGCGATCACCGGACAATCGTTGTCCATCGCCGCGATGGTCGGGTTCGTCTCTTTAGGCGGCATCGCCACACGGAACGGCCTGCTGTTAATCTCCACCTACCGGCACCTCGGTGAACGGTTTGGGACCGGACCGGAGACGATCGTGCGTGGCAGTTTGGACCGCCTGTCGCCCGTGTTGATGTCGGCGTTGACCACCAGCTTGGGTTTGCTGCCTCTGGTGATCGGCGGCAGCGAGCCCGGCAAGGAAATGCTCTACCCGGTGGCCACCGTGATCGTTGGCGGATTGGCGACGTCGACGCTTGCGGAACTTTTGATCCGGCCGGGGCTGTACTGGCTGACCTACCGGCCCGACAGCGGGTGAGGACAGCATCTCGGCAATACGCCACGCGGCTGCCGGCTACCGTCGGTCACCTCTTCGACGCAATGAACCGCCGCGGGCAGCTGCAGGCCGCCACGATCGTCAGCGAACGGAACTGGTTCTGCACTGGTTCACCGCAGCGACTGGAAGCCCCCCAAGCGACGGTTGCTCGGAATCATGCGGTCACTTGTGACCAGCGGCGGCCAACGGGCAAACTCACTAAAACCGGATTTCGCCGCCAAGGTTGAGGCCGTGCGCCCAGTAGTCGGTTTCGACGAACGAGAACCGGGGCCGGGCCGCCCCCGTTAGTGGATCGATGGGGGGGGCGAACTGGCCGGGGTTGAGATCGCGGTCGATTTGGTCGCCGGCGCGGACCACGTTGGGGAAATAAAGCAGCGAGTAGCCGACGGTGGCGTGGAGCCAATCGGTGACGCGGATCCCGAGGGTGAATCCGAGTTCGGGGACCATCGTGAATTCGTCGCGGCGGTACGAGCCGATGTTGCTGTCGAGGGCGAGCGTCCCACCGGAGAACGTCGACGACGTGCTCGGTTCGGTCAGCGTCGTCGTGCCGTCGATCTGCACCCGCTGCGAATTGCTCCCCACCGCGACGCGGAGCAGCGATTCGAGCCAGGCGCGGCGGAAGTTCGCACGATGGGCGACGCCGAGCTGCAACCCGTTGAAGCGGTTTTCGGTGGCGAAACTTTCCGACGAGGTAATGCTCCCGGCCGGCGTCACGTCCAACTCGGATTGTCGGTCCGAAATCGCGAGCCGATCCCGGAGGCGGAGGTGACGGTATCCGATCAGCCAATCGACGCGGTCGGGATCTTCGCACGTCAGGCACGCGGCGTTGCCCGGCAACAGCGCGACCCGGCCGTTGATCAAGGCGCTTTCGAGCCGTGACGACGCGGAGACATCGACGCCTCCGGCGACCAGATCGGGGAACGAGACCAGTTGAGCGTTCTCGGCCCCGGTCGTGACGTCAAAGAACGGTCGGGCGACGATCGGGGAGCCGTCACCGGCCGCCGAGAAGCCTTCCTCTTGGTCGGCGAAGCGAAAGTATTCCCCCTCGATCGCGAAGACGCGTTGGCGGGTCAGCCAGAAGCCGCTGTTGAGACGAAACCCGTTGGCGATGCGTTCGTTGATCTCGCCGCCACCGTACAGCACGTTGGTGTCGGGGAACCCCAACACGCCCGCTTCGGGCCCGGGCGTCCCCGCGGGGCTTCCGGTCACCAGCGGCGGGGCGTCCATTCGGTCGGTCCACCACAGCAGGTACTCGGTCCGCAGCCACAGCCGCTCGGAAAGCGGTTCACCGAGACTCGGGAATCCCGGGATCAGACCGCCACCTCCGGGATAGTTGACCATCGCGTAGGGGTCGCCGATCCCCGGCTGACTGATAACGACGTTGGTGTTTCCTCCGGACGCGACCCCTTGGGCCGGCGCCCGTGCGGGGCCGAACGATCGGGGGCCGATCATCCAGACGATCGTGAGCACCAGGAATGGAAGCAGGCGAGCCGCCACGGGCGAAATCTCCCTCGCGTTTCGGAAATCCTGCCGATTTGACTCAAGTTTGAAAGCAGGTTGGCCGAACGTTCCGCCATTTTCACCTCCCGCGTCAAGACGGAATGACGAGGTCAGTTCGTTTTCGTTTCGCTGGCGTCCCAGCGGCGGTCGCTTTGCCGGCGGAAGCCGCGGAGGGCGAGGGTTCCGTCGGGGTGAAGATCGACGGTCGCGTAGCCGCTGTTCTCCTTGCCGCTCCCCTCCACCATCGCGACGAGCGTGCAGTAGGGGATCCCGCCGATCCGGTTCAGGTCGTTCTGGTGGCTGTGTCCTTGGAACACCGCCAACACCTTGCCGCTCTCCTCGAGGACCCGGCGGACGTCGGCGTTGTTCTTGACGCCGTGGTTGTTGCTGACGTCGAGCCGTTGGTGGGCGAACACGACGACCGGCTTGTCGGTGGCCCGTAAGTCGCCCCGTAGCCATTCGAGTTCGGCCGGTGGGACGTTGGCGTCGGTCCAGGTAAAGTTCTTTCGTCCGTACGGTTGGCCGTCGCCGCGGAAGCAGGAATCGAGGACGACGAAGTGGAACCCGCCGCGGTCGAACCCGTAGTAGGAACTCGGCTGTCCGACGTTGCCGAGAAATTCTTCCTTGGTCAGCGTGTCGACGCAGTGGTTGCCGATCACGTAGTGTCGGTCGTCGCACACCGCGGAGAATTCGCGATCGATGGTTTTCAGGTAGCCCAGTTCGACGTCGACCGAGTCGGCGGCGTCGATGAGGTCGCCCAGTTCGACCACGAAATCGACGTTCGCGTCGCGAAACGCGGTCGCCGCTTCGGCAAATTTCTTGCGTGATTGGCGGTAATGCCGCGTCCCTCGCGGCGGCTTATCGGCGTGATGCAAGTCGGTGACGAGCCCGAAACGGGCCGCCGGTTTGGTGCTGTCGTCGAGAGCGAGCGCCGGCGCGGCGACGACCGACCCGGCGGCGATCAGAACGACGCCGTCCCGCATGAAGATCCGGCGATCGGGTCGCGAGATCGTGGAGGAGGATCGTGGACGCATGGCGGGACTCCGTGGGATTCGATTCTTGGGGTGGGGTGTGCGTCGCGGTCGATCGTGTCGCCGTGACGGGAGCGGGTTCATGACCGGGGTTCGGTGCCGGAACCGCGGAGGGACGTGGGATTGCCGGGTGCGGCATCGCGGGTGTCAGGTCTTGCGGCTTCACGTTCGGAACGTCTCGCGTGGTCGCGGGCGGGGCTGGGGCCGAGCATCCGTGCGAGCCGTCGGAAGCGGATGCCGCCAAAAACGAGCAATCCGATTCCGGCGACGATCAGCACGACCCCGATCGCCTTGATGTCGGCCCGCATCGGGTAGAGCTGAATCAGGGTCGCCCCCGACGCGGCCAACATGATCGCCGACCGAAGGTAAGCGAGCACGGTCCGCTCGTTCGCCATCCGGGTCCGCTCGTTCGCCATCCGGGTCCGGGCGTTTGACAGCCGGGTCCGTTCGCCGGCGAGTTCATCGCGAAGGATTTCGTCGGGCCCAGGTGGGCATTCGTCGTCGGTCTCCGAACCGCTCGGCATGGAAGTGGCTCCTTGGGTTTCTCGCGGGTGTGTTTCGGGCTCTCGGCGGTGCGTGGGATTCACGCGGGACCGAGGTTCTTGCGGGGACCGGGGTTCTTGCGGGGACCGGGGTTCTTGCGGGGACCGGCGGGTGCTCATCGCGGTCGACACGACCGGTTATGATTGGCGGCTGGTTTTTCGGATCGGCGGATGCCTGAGACGTTTGTATTCACGACCGCCGTTTGTATTCACGCCGCCGTGTCGGGGCCACGGGAGCCGAGTTTAACACGACGTTGTCGAAGGGTTCGATGACTCGATCCGTTTCGTGTGGCGAGCGTTGGCAATTCCCCCCCTCCGGTGAAGGATTCGACCCGGCATGAAAACGGGCACACAGATTCGGCCGATCCACGGCCCGTACCCGGAGTTCACTTGGGCCGCGATCCTGGTCGGTTGGATCATCGGGGCGGTGATCACGGTGACGGTGGCCTACGCGTCGCTGGTTCTCGGGTTTTCGATCGAGGGTTCCGAGTTGGCGGCGATCCTGGGTTGGGGCGTTCTCCGTGGGGTGATGCGGCGGACGAGCATCGTTGAGAACAACATCAATCAGACGATCGCGTCGGCGGTGAACGGGGCGTCGAGCGGGATCATGTTCAGCGTCCCGGCGCTGTTGATCTTGTCGAACCGCGAGGGGTTCGAGTCGCTCGCGGAGATCGACCGATCGGTGTTGATCTTGTCGGCGATCACCGGGTGCGTGCTCGGGTTGTGTTTCGTGATCCCGTTGCGGAAGCAGATGATCGACTTCGACCGGTTGGCGTACCCCGGGGGGATCGCGGTCGCGGCGATCTTGAAGAGTCCCGGGGCGGGGGTGCGGAAGGCGACCCTGTTGCTCGGCGGGGTGGTCATCGCGGCGGTGGCGCAGACGTCGTTGATCCGCTTCGGGGACGGTGCGTACGACTGGCACTTCGGGGACGCGTTCGGGTTGCCGCCGCTACTGAACTTGTCGCTGTACCTTTCGATCATGACGGTCGGTGTCGGATACCTGTCGGGGAAGGGTGGCTTTTGGTTCGGGGCAGGCGGGTTCATTTGCTACTTCTTCCTGTCGCCGTTGTTATCGCAGTTCGGGGAGGAGTCGGTCGCCGTGATGACGTCCGACCCCGAGGCGATGAGGTTGGCGATTTACCGTCCGACGGGGATCGGGATGTTGGTCGGGGCGGCGATCGGCGGGATCATCGCGGCGATGCCGATGATCTTGGGGGCGATCGGGTCGTTGCGAACCGCGGCGGATCGGGACGCGGGGGCGTTGGCGGCGAAGGACGAGATGCCGATCCGAATGCTGTACACGATGATCGGTCTGGCGAGCTTGGTCCTGCTTGGCATCGCGTGGGAGGTGGGCGGCGGTGAGTTGTCGCCCGGACGTGCGATCCTGATGACGGCGGTGGCGATCGCTTGGATTTGGGTCGCCGGGGTGATCGTGGCCGAGTGCATCGGGCGGACGAACTGGTCGCCGTTGTCGGGGATGACGTTGATCGCGGTGACGTTGCTGATCGCGGTGGTCCAGGGCGGGACCGACACGCTGACGACGATCAAGGTTTCGGTGATGGTCGGCGCCGGTGTCTGTCTGGCGATCTCGCAGGCGAGCGACATGATGCTCGACTTGAAGAGCGGTTATCTGGTCGGGGGCGTACCGCGGCGGCAGCAGATCGCGCAGCTGATCGGGACGTGGCTCGGCCCGATTCTGGTGGTGTGGCTGATGTTTCTGTTGCACGAGACGCGGGACGGCGGGATCGGGGGCCCGCAATTGCCGGCGCCCCAGGCCGCGGCGCTTGCGAGCACGATCGAGTCGATCGTGCAGGGGGACGTGCCGGCGCATCGGTATGTCGCCGGAGGTGGGATGGGATTGATGCTCGCGCTCAGCGGGTTGGGCGGGATCGGGGTGCTCGTCGCGCTCGGGTTTTACATGCCGTTCAACATCGTGATCACGTACACGATCGGGAACGTGTTGCGGTTGCTGAGCGATCGCTTCCTCGGCCTTCGCTTCGGCGTCGAGGTCGGGATCCCGATCGCGGCGGGGCTGATCGTCGGCGAGGCGTTGGTCAACGTCGGCGAAGCGATGTGGCAGATCTTCGGAAAATAGATTGACGGGCGGGTCGCGGTCGCGTGGGTTCCAACGGAGCAATCGGTGATGACAGGACTGATCGGAAGGGTGTTGCTGTGGATCGGATTCCTGGGTGGCGCGTACGCGTCGGTGTGTCGGGTGGAGCGGACCGAAGAACCGTGGACGACGATCCCGTGGGGTTGGTACGTGGGTTGCCTCGCGGTCGGTACGGTGGGCGTCGTCGCGGTGCGGCGTGACCGGTCGCAAAGCCGCAGCCTGTCGGCGATGTCGGAGACGAGTTTGGAGTCCGTTCGCGAATCGCTCGAGACCGTTCGGGGGCGGGTGGCCGAGTTGGAGGCGGGGCTCGACGGGGCGACGTGCGAAGAGGTGCTCACGTCGATCGATGACCGCTGTGTCCCGGTGTTGGCCGAGTTCGCCGACGGCCGAGGGGTGATCCAGAACCGGTTCGGGACGGCGGCGTATGCCGATGTGATGACCGAGTTCGCCAGCGGGGAGCGTTACCTGAACCGGGCCTGGTCGGCCGCCGCCGACGGGTACGTCGACGAGGTCGTTCACTCGATCCACGCGTCCCGCCTATTCCTCGATGCCGCCTGCATCCGGCTCGACGCCGCGATGTCCGGGTCCGCGACGTCCGGGTCCGCGACG
>JAWLFY010000035.1:15179-36389 GCA_041685355.1 Pirellulaceae bacterium
GTCCGGGTCCGCGACGTCCGGGTCCGCGACGGCGGAATGACACCGCCGCGTCGATTTCGCATCCCCACGCATCCCCACGCATCCCTGCGAACACTCTCGAATCGCCCACGCCCGCCGTCGGACGAAAGGAACATCGATGCCCAGGCTCGCCGCGTTTCCGAAACTGTACATGCGGGCGTTGTGCCAAGACGGAAGTTTGTCGCTGACCGAATGGGTCGACCAAGCGGCCGAACTTCCGGTGGACGGATTGGAGTGGTACGCGGGTTTTCTGGAGATGCGGGACGAGGCGAACTGGGAGCCGATCCGCCGATACGTGGAGTCGAAAGGGCTCTCGATCCCGATGATGTGTTGCTCTCCCGATTTCACCCATCCCGACGCGGCGTTCCGGGCCGAGCAGGTCGAACGGGAGAAGCGTTGGATCGACATGACGGCGGCGTTGGGCGGAAGTTTTTGCCGGGTGTTGTCGGGACAGCGACGCCCGGAGTTGTCGCGCGGGGAAGGGGTCCGCTTCGCGGCCGAGTGCATCGACGCGTGCGCGCAGTACGCGGTCGGGCGAGGCGTGACGTTGGTAATCGAGAACCACTACAAGGACGACTTTTGGGATTACCCCGAATTCGCCCAGATGGCCGACGTCTTTTGCGAGTTGGTCGACGCGGTGCGGGCGGAGAATTTCGGTGTCAACTTTGACCCCAGCAACACGATTCTCGCCGGCGAGGACCCGATCGCGCTGCTCCGCCGCGTCGCCGAGCGGGTGGTGACGATGCACGCCAGCGACCGGTATTTGATCGAGGGGACGATCGAGGATTTGCGCCGTGAGGAGGCGGGGGTCGAGGGGTACGCTCGGCGGCTCCGTCACGGCGAGATCGGGTGTGGCCTGAACGATTACGACGCGATCTTTCGCATCTTGAAAGGGGCCGGGTTCGGCGACAACTGGATCAGCATCGAGGACGGCGTCGAGGGGATGGACCAGATGGCCCGCAGCGCGGCGTTCTTGAGAGGAAAGATCGAGGAGCATTGGCCGGAGGGGTGAGACTCGGGAACGCGATCGGGTTACGATCGGGGATGAGTGATCGGACGTGCCGACACCGAGCCCCAGCGTAGCCGAGAGCGCCCCAGCGTAGCCGAGAGCGCCCCAGCGTAGCCGAGAGCGCCCCAGCGTAGCCGAGAGCGATGATGCCCCGCCCCCACCCTGAGTCTCGTCCCCACCCCGAATCCCCGCGTCGCCCGTTGTGGCGTCCGAATGCCGTGGTCGCGTTGTTGGCGGCGTTGGTCCCCATCTCGCTCGCCTGCACGATCGCCGCGTCGTCTGCCCCGGCGGCGGAGTTGTTCGTCGAGGCGGAGAGTTTTGCGGACCGTGGCGGGTGGAAGCTCGATACCCAGTTCATCCAGCAGATGGGCTCTCCCTATTTGTTGGCCCACGGATTGGGGCGTCCGGTCGACGACGCGACGACGACGGTGACGGTCGACGAACCGGGGGAGTATCGTGTTTGGGTGCGGACGATCGACTGGGTCGCGCGTTGGGGCGCGGGGCCGCCGCCGGGACGGTTCGAGATCGCGATCGGCGGCGAGCCGTTAGCGACCACGTTCGGCACCGAAGGGGCCGACTGGGGGTGGCAGGATGGTGGCCGGGTTCGGCTCGACGCCGGTGACGTCGAGTTCCGTCTCCGCGACCTGACCGGTTTCGACGGACGTTGCGATTGCATTTATTTGACGACCGACTTGGGCCGCCAGCCGCCCCCGGCCGATGACGTGCTTTCCGAGTGGCGGCGTGAGCGGCTGGGTTTGCCCGAGGAACCGCTTGCCCGCGGCCCGTACGACTTGGTCGTCGTCGGCGGCGGGTACGCGGGGATGGGGTCGGCGATCTCGGCCGCGCGGATGGGGTGTCGCGTGGCGTTGATCCAAGACCGGCCGGTTTTGGGCGGGAACGGATCGAGCGAGGTCCGCGTGTGGGCGATGGGGAACATCCGTCGCGGCAAGTTCCCGCGGATCGGCGAGATCGTCGACGAGTTCGCCGACAACGCCACCAAGTCGCCGGGGCGGAAAGAGGAGTTCGGTGATGACTTAAAGGAACGGGTCGTCCGTGCCGAGCCGAACATCGATCTGATGTTGAATCATCATGCGCACGCGGTCGAGACGGAGCAGGGGCGAATCACCGCGGTCAAGGCACTCGACACGATGAGCGGCGGCGAGGTGCGGGTACTCGGGGACCGTTTCGTCGACGCCACCGGTCACGGTTGGATCGGGACGTGGGCCGGGGCCGATCTCGACATGACCCCCGAAGGCCGGATGGGGATGTCAAACATGTGGGCGTGGGACGAGCTCGAATCGGCGGCGGCGTTCCCCGAAACCCCGTGGGCGCTCGACCTGACGATGGAGGATTTCCCGTATCCTCGCGACCATCACGGCCAATGGTTTTGGGAGAGCGGGTTCGACAAGGACGCGATCGGCGAGGCGGAAGCGATCCGGGATTGGAACTTGCGAGCCGTGTACGGCGCGTTCAACGCGATGAAGAACCGGGACGGTGCCGACGACCACCGCAACGCCGTGCTGACGTGGGTCGCGTTCATCGGCGGGCCGCGTGAAAGTCGGCGACTGATGGGAGACGTCGTCCTCAGCCAAGAAGACATCGTCGAGAAACGCGAGTTTCCCGACGGTTGCGTCCCGAGCACCTGGTCGATCGACTTGCACTACCCCAAGGAGCAGTACGCCGAGAAGTATCCGGACAACCCGTTTATCAGCAAAGCGGTTCACGATCGCCGGATCGACCGGATGTACGGCTATCCGGTTCCGTACCGCTGTTTTTACAGTCGCAACATCGACAACCTGTTCATGGCCGGTCGGTGCGTCAGCGTGACCCACGAGGCACTGGGGACCGTCCGCGTGATGAAGACGTGTGGGATGATGGGCGAAGTCGTCGGCAAGGCGGCGTCGTTGTGCACGATCCACGGCTGTACGCCTCGCGAGGTGTACGAGGAGCACCTCGACGAGTTGCTCGAGATGCTGCGTCTTCCGGGGAAGGCTCGGCGGAGCACGCCGACCGCCGACATCATCGTTCCCGATGACGCGCTCCCGCTCGCCGGCCCGTTCGGCCCGCCGACCGGGATCGACCCCGATGAAATCGAAGGGATCGTCGTAGACGACCGGGACGCGGAATTGTCGGGGAAGTGGACCGAAGGGCAAGGGTTGAAACGTTACGTCGGTTACGGATACCGGTACGCGTCGGCGGCGTCGGGCGCGGAGGCGACGTTCGTGCTGCGAACCGAGAAGCCGGGGCGTTATCGGTTGGACCTGTATAGCCAGCCGCACGAGAACCGGGCGACCGCGACCCCGGTTCGGGTGACGGCGGATGA
Source organism: Pirellulaceae bacterium (assembly GCA_041685355.1). Classification (GTDB taxonomy): domain Bacteria; phylum Planctomycetota; class Planctomycetia; order Pirellulales; family Pirellulaceae; genus JAWLFY01. The sequence goes on from JAWLFY010000035.1 coordinate 18,530, forward strand.
CGTGACTGGCGAGGACGATGTGACTCGCGAGTACAGCATCAACCAACGCGACGTCGAAGACGAAGAGCGGATCGTTGTCGACGAACTCGAGTTGCCGGGTGAAGTCGAGGTGACGGTCGTGATCGGCACCTCCGACGCGGGCGGGACGGTGCACGTCGACGCGGTCCGCCTGATGCCGCTGAAATGACGTCGCGAACTCCTCGGCGACGCCGGCCGCTGCGGATCATTGCGGTTCACGCCGCCCGGGTCGGGGTGGTGGTCGTTCTGCTCAGCCTGATCCCGACGTCCGCCTCGGACCGTCGTCCTTCGGGGACGCCGCCGGCACCGGACGAAGTCCGCGCGGCGGTTAACCACGTGGGGTGGGACGTCGCCTCGATCGACGACGAGGGGGACGCCGCTGGACGGTGGCGGCTGCGAGATGTCGACGGACAGCCGATCGGCTACGCCGCGACGACGCTCCCCGAAGCGGCCGATGTGGTCGGGTACCGCGGCCCGACCGACGCGCTGTTGATCCTTGATCCGGACGAATCGGTCGTCGCCGTCCGATTGCTCTCCAGTGGCGACACGCGGGAACACGTTGAGGCGGTCGAAGCCGATCAGGCGTTCCTGGAACAGTTCGTCGGATGGGAGTGGGCGGTGGCGACTCCGCCGGGGCGTGTCGACGGCGTTTCGGGAGCGACACTGACGAGCTTGGCGATGGCGGAGGGGATTTTGACTCGTGTGACGGGGGCGTCCGCCGCCGCGGGTTCGCTCGTGTTCCCCGACCCGATCACCCGCGATGAAGTGCTTGAGGCGTTCCCCCGCGCCGAGTCGTTTTCGGGGGACCCGATCGCCAATGTCGTTGACGCCGGTGGGAACCGGATCGGCCGTCTGGTAAGAACCGGACCGCTGTCGGACGACCGGATCGGGTACCAGGGCCCGACGGAGTTACTGATCCGGTTGGATGACACCGACCGCATCACGTCGACGCGGATCCGTCATTCGTTTGATAACGAACCGTACGTCGATTACGTCCGCCAAGAACGTTCGTTCTGGTCTCGGTACAACGCGATTTCACCGGACGGGCTAAGCGAGATGTCCCCGGAGGCGATCGGGATCGAAGGGGTCTCGGGTGCGACGATGACGAGTTTGGCCGTGGCGGAAACGCTCGCGGCCGTGGGACAGGAGTGGGACGTTCCTGCGGAGGAGGTTCCCCAGTCGTGGTGGTCGAAAGCGACATCGGGGTTCGCCCGATTGGCGGGACGGTTCGCCGAGATCCGCTGGACCGCCGCGGAGGTCGCGACGCTCGCGATGGTCGTGGCGGCTGTGATCCCCGGCCGTCGCCGATGGCTCCGGCACCGATTCCGAACCGTGTGGTTGGCCTTGGCGTTCGCCGTCATCGGGCTGTGGACGGGAAACCTTGTATCGATGGCACTGGTAGCGGGCTGGTCGGTGGAGGGGATCGCGTGGCGGCTCGCGCCCGGTTTGGCGACGGTCGCGGTTGTCGCGGTCGTTGCCCCGCCGCTCAGTTCGGGGAATCCGTATTGCAACCACCTTTGCCCGCACGGTGCGGCCCAACAATGGTTGCGTCCCAAGCCGGGCTCGCGACGTCACCGAGGTCTTCCCCCGCGGTGGTCGAGATGGCTCGCGACGGTTCCGGGCGTGACGTTGGCGATCGCCTACCTGACGTTACTGATGGTGCCCCGCGTCGATCTCAGTTCGTGGGAACCGTTTCACGCGTACCTGTTTCGGTTCGCCGGTTGGGGCTCGATCGCGTTGGCCGCCGCGACGCTGGGGTTCTCGGCGGTAGTCCCGATGGGTTACTGCCGGTTCGGGTGCCCGACGGGTTCGCTTTTGGAATACCTGCGGCGGACCGCCCGCAGCGACCGGCTCACGGTTGGCGACGGGGTGGCCGCCGCCTTGCTGGGAATCGCACTCGCGATCACATGACGCGAGAGGCACGTGACGCGAACGTCAGTAGATCATGGTCCATCGCCGCGGTGATGAGCGTTGGGACCGGACGGCTTGCGCCGTTCCGCGAAAGGTTGAAAGGTGCGGCGCAACCTGCCAACGAATGCTCGGTCGGTTATGCTGTTGGGTCCCCCGATGGATATCGACGACTTCCCCACGACTTGAGACTCCCCATGATCGTTCGCCGCGGCACCCTGCCGATTCGGTTGGCCTGTTTGGTTCTTGTTGCCGTTTGTTCGGGGCTCGCCCAGGGGGATGAATCGGAGTCCCGTCCGCCGAACGTCGTGGTGTTCCTTGCGGACGACGCCGGGTGGGGTGATTTCGGGCCGTCGGGCAACGAGCAAGACGCCACGCCGACGATCGACGCGTTGGCCCGGTCCGGGGTGTCGCTCGATCGATTCTTTGTCTGTCCGGTGTGTGCCCCGACCCGTGGCGAATTTCTCACCGGACGTTATCACCCCCGGGGGGATGTGCGAGGCGTCTCGACCGGTCAAGAACGGTTGAATCTCGACGAGACGACGATCGCCGACACCTTCCGAGCCGCGGGTTATACGACCGGGGCGTTCGGCAAGTGGCACAACGGGACCCAGTACCCTTATCACCCGATCGGGCGTGGCTTCGACGAGTACTTCGGCCATACCGCCGGACACTGGGGCGAGTACTTCGACGCCCCGCTCGAGCAGAGCGATGGGAGCATGGTGCGGACCGAGGGATACATCGTTGACGTGTGCACCGATCGGGCGATCGAGTTTATCGAGGAGAACCAATCGGAACCGTTTTTTTGCTACGTCCCGTTCACGACGCCTCATTCGCCTTGGACGGCCCCCGAGGAGGACTGGGAGCGATTCCGTGACCGCGAGATCACGCAGCGGGCGACGCGACCCGAGCAGGAGGACCTGGATCACACGCGGTGCGCGTTGGCGATGTTGGCCAACCAAGACCGCAACGTTGGCCGTGTGCTCGATCAACTCGACTCGCTCGACCTGAGCGATGACACGATCGTCGTCTACTTTTCCGATAACGGTCCCAACAGTTGGCGGTACAACGGCGGGATGAAAGGTCGCAAGGGGAGTACGGACGAAGGAGGGATCCGTTCGGTCTGTTACATGCGTTGGCCGGGAAAGTTGCCCGCGGGCAAGACGGTCGAGCCGATTTGTGGCGCGATCGACCTGTTGCCGACGCTCACCACGTTAGCCGGCGTGCCGCTCGTGGGCGACAAGCCGCTCGACGGGGTCGATCTGACGCCGTTGCTGCGGGGTGAGGCCGAGGATTGGCCCGAACGGATGATCTTCTCGACGTGGGCCGGGCGGGTCAGTGTCCGCACGCCGACCCACCGGCTCGACAACGGCGGCAAGCTGTTCGACATGGTCAACGACCCGGGCCAGACCGTATCGATTAACGACCGCCAGCCAGAACTCGCGAAGAAGCTTGTCGGTGCCGTGGAGGCATGGAAGCAGGACGTCGGGCTCGGTCGCGACGACGGGGTGGGACGCCGCGAAGTCGATCCTCGGCCGTTTCCGGTCGGGCATCCCGAGTTTCCGCTGACGCAACTGCCGGCCCGCGATGGCACACCGCTCGATGGCGTCAAGCGGAGCAGCCGAGCGCCCAACTGTTCCTACTTCGTTGACTGGACCGACACCGAGGGCCGAATGGTGTGGGACGTCGACGTGCAAACGGCCGGTCGATACGAGGTCAGCATCGACTACACGTGTCCCGTCGAAGACGCCGGGTCGACGATCGAGTTGGCCTTCGGGGACAGCCGTTTGGCCGGCAAGGTCAGTCCCGGTTGGGACCCGCCGTTGTATGACGACCAGGACACGCTGCCGCGACCGCCAGCGGAATCACAGATGAAGCCGTTCCGGACACTCGAGTTGGGACAGATGTCGCTCGAGGCCGGTTCCGGCGCGATAACGTTGCGTGCCCTTGAGGTGCCCGGCGACTACGTGATGGACGTCCGCCGAGTCAAGTTGAAGCTCGTCTCGCCGTGATCGGGTCGGAGTACCGATCTGATTTGTCGCGGCGAGGTCCCGCTCGGCTTTCCTGTCCCCACCCACCAGAGTCTTCCCATGCTGATGCCACGTGTTTCTTGGCTGGCCGCCTTCGCGTCCCTTCTCGTCGGCTTCTCGTTTTTCGCCCAGGACGCGACTGCCCAGGACGCGACTGGCCAGAACGCGACTGGCCAGAACGCGACCGACCCGGATTCGTCTGACCGTCCGCACATCGTGTTCGTGATGGCGGATGACATGGGCTGGGGGCAAACGGGGTACCGCGGTCACCCGATCCTGAAGACGCCGAACCTTGACGCGATGGCCTCGCACGGCCTTCGGTTCGACCGTTTTTACGCCGGCGCGCCGGTCTGCTCTCCGACGCGTGCGACGGTGATGACCGGACGGGCGAACGATCGGACCGGAGTGCTCAGCCACGGGTACGCGTTACGGCAGCAAGAGAAAACGATCGCCCAAGCACTCCGCGACGCGGGCTACGTCACCGGTCACTTCGGCAAGTGGCACCTGAACGGGATGCGCGGCCCGGGCGTCCCGATGTTTCAGGACGACGAATACCATCCGGGTCGTTTCGGATTCGACGATTGGGTATCGGTCACGAACTTTTACGACATGGATCCGCTGATGAGCCGTGCCGGGGAGTTCCAAGAGTTCGAAGGGGACTCCTCGGAGATCGCGGTCGACGAGGCGATCCGATTCCTTCGCGATCATCGTGACGGGGAGAAGCCGATGTTCGCGGTCGTTTGGTACGGTACGCCGCACAGCCCGTTCAAGGCATACGAAAAGGACAAACAAGGCTTCGAAGAACTCGACGAGGATTCGGCCAACCATTACGGCGAACTCGTCGCGATGGACCGCAGCATCGGGACACTCCGAAAAGCGCTCCGCGAGATGGAGATCGCCGACGACACGCTGCTGGTGTTTTGTAGCGACAACGGAGGCCTCCCCAGGATCACTCCCGATACCGTCGGCGGGCTTCGCGGCAAGAAGGGGTCGATTTTCGAAGGGGGGCTGCGTGTTCCGGCGGTGATCGAATGGCCGAGTCGGATCGACACGCCGCGGGTCACCGACTACCCGGCGAGCACGTTGGACCTGTTCCCGACCGTCGCGGACTTGCTCGGCTTGCCCGAGTCGGTTTTCGTGCAACCGATCGACGGCATCAGCCTCCGCCCGCTTTTCGACGGTCCGATCGCCAAACGCGACCGCCCGATCCCGTTCCGCTTCGGCAGACGGGCGGCCTGGGTCGACAACCGGTACAAGCTGTTAACCAATAACCTCGACGACGGAAGCTTCGAACTGTACGACCTGGCGAACGACCCTCACGAGACCAAGGACTTATCGGATTCGTCTCCGCAGCGTGCCGCGAAGATGAAGCAGGCGTTGCTCGCTTGGAACGAGTCGGTCGAGGCGAGCTTCGCCGGCAAGGATTACCCCGCCGGCGAACTACAGCCGGCCGACCCCGAACCGGCATTTTGGTTCGACTTGCCCCAGTACGAAGACTTCGTCGGCAAGTACCGGGATCGGTGGGAGTTCAAATCCTATATCGATCGTCAAGAACGGCGGCGACGCGACGCGAACTGATTTCCAGCAACGATGAAGGGTGAGGAAAACGAGATGGGCAGCCGATCGAGAGCGGGTCGATGGGACGGCGGCATGGCGACACGCGTGGCGTTCGCCTTATTCGCAGGGTGGGTAGCGGTTGGCGCCTCGGCCCCCATCGTGGCGGGACAGGATGTTGCCGAGCCGAGTCATGAGCGGCCGCCAAACGTGCTGTTCGTTTCGATCGATGACTTGCGGAACGACGTCGGGGCGTTCGGGGCCGAGCATGCCAAGACGCCGTCGCTCGACGCGTTCGCGCGGACGGCCCGCGGGTTCACGCGGCATTACGTCCAAGTCCCAACCTGTGGCGCGTCTCGGTGCGCGTTGATGCGGGGTCGGTACCCGACCGTCGCTGCCCACACCGGTAACAACGGCATCCGCGATACGGCCGATTCGTGGGCGGCCGACAGTTTGCCGTCGCGGTTCCGCCAAGCCGGCTATACGACACTCTCGCTCGGCAAGATTACCCATTACCCGGGAAACCGTACCGGTCAGAATTGGGCCGAGGGCCCCGAAGAGTTGCCCGGGGCGTGGGACCGGGCGTGGATCCCTGACGGCCCGTGGGAGTCGCCGTTGGCGATCATGCACGGATACGCGGGCGGGGTGGCCCGGCAACCGGGAAAATCTCCGCCGATCGAGGCACATGACGGCCCGGACGAAGCCTACCCCGACGCGTGGGTCGCCGCGGAAGCGGTCGAGACGTTGCGTCGACTCGCGGACACCGATTCGCCGTGGTTCTTCGCCGTCGGATTCTTCAAACCGCACTTGCCGTTCGCGGCGCCGAAACGATGGCACGACTTGCACGCCGACGGCGTCCCGGATTTGCCGACCGCGGCGGCACAGAAGCCGGATTGGCCGTCGGGTTGGCACGGCAGCGGCGAGTTCCGCAACAACTATGGGCACGACGGCCGCGACCCGAAGGACGACCCGGAGTACGCCCAGTCGGTCCGCCAAGCCTACGCCGCCGCCACGAGTTACATGGACGCCCAGGTCGGACGCGTGCTCGACGAGCTTCGATCGCTTGGGCTCGATGACGATACCGTCGTCGTCGTCTGGAGTGATCACGGGTTTCTCCTCGGCGAACATGCGATCTGGGGCAAGCATTGCCTCTACGAGCACGCCCTCCGATCGCCGCTGATGATCCGCACGCCCGGGATGAACCGTGCCGGCGAAATGTCCGATGCGGTGACCGAGACGATCGACGTTTACCCGACGCTCGTCGATCTGTGTGGCGTGTCGCGTCCGGAAGACTTGGACGGGACAAGCTTGCGTGCGATCTTGGACGATCCCGACGCGGGGGAAACCAAGCCCGCCCGCGGCTTTTGGCGGGGCGGAAAAAAGACGGTGCGGACCGACCGTTGGCGTTTGGTCGTGCACCCTCGAAAGGGCGGCGAACCCCAGGTCGAGCTGTTTGACTATGATCAAGACCCGTTAGAGACTCGGAACCACGCCGAGGACCGTCCCGACGTTGTGAAAACGCTTCTCGCCGAGTTGGACGACTGATGAATCCGATCTTCGCTTGCCGCTCGCGACCGAGATGCCAACCGGGATTCGCGTTCCTTTTCGTCATCGGATGTGCCGTCATGAGTTCGCATACGGAGACAAGCGGAGAGCAACCCGAGGAGGCGGACATCAGACCGTCGTGGTCGATCGTGATTCACGGCGGCGCCGGCGGCGACCCGTCCGATTGGGACGAGGAAAAACGATCGCTCCGCCGCGAGGGTCTGCGTCGCGCGTTGCAGGCCGGGCGGGACGTGTTGGATGGCGGTGGTGACGCGATCGACGCGGTCGAGCAAGCGATCCGGGTCATGGAGAACGACGCGGTATTCAACGCCGGGCGCGGTGCGGTGGTGACGGCCGAGGGCCGCGCCGAACTTGACGCCTCGATCATGAACGGTCAATCCGCGGCATGCGGCGCCGTCGCCGGGGTGACCCGACCGAAGAATCCGATCTCGCTCGCACGTCGTGTGATGGAGCAGACCCCGCACGTGCTGCTATCGGGTTCGGGAGCCGACCGATTCGCCGAACAACAAGGGGTTCCGCTCGTCGACCCGGACTATTTCCTCAGCCGAATCAACCCAAACCGGAACCGGGACGTGACCCCGTCGTCCGATCGGTCCGAATCTCATTTCGGCACCGTCGGTTGTGTCGCGCTCGACCGCGGCGGAAACCTTGCCGCCGGGACGAGCACCGGCGGGACGTCAAAGAAACTGCCCGGCCGGATCGGGGATTCGCCGATCGTCGGCGCCGGGACCTACGCCGCGAACGGGTTCGCCGCCGTTTCGGCGACCGGTCGCGGGGAAGAGTACATTCGCTACGCGGTCGCTTACGACGTCATCGCCCAGATGCGGTACGCCGATCGGTCGCTCGAAGACGCGGTCACGAGCATTGTTCGAGACCGGCTCCGGCCCGGCGACGGAGGACTGATCGCGATCGGCGGAGACGGCTCGGTGGTGATGCAGCACAACACCCCCGGGATGAGCTGTGCCACGGCTGATAGCAAGGGCCGGTCAGAAATCCATTTGCAACTTCCCGGCGGCGGCATCCCCGAGGCTCGCTAATCGGGTGCACCCGCCGAACTCGCTGGTGGGGCGCACCCGTGTTGCCGGATCGGGATAGAATCAGAGCTTTGCACCTGCCGATCCCGCCATCCCCCACCTTTCGACCATGCCCGTTCCCATGACGTCGCCGATGAACCCGACCGCCCGCCGACACGCCGGTTGGCTCGGCGCCCCGGTGCTCACCTTCGCCATGCTGCTCGCCGGCATTCCGGTCGGGGTGACACGCTCCGTTTACGGCGAAGAGACGAATCGAACGCCCGACGCGGTGACCGACGCGTCGTCCAAGAGTGACGATCCGTCGGCCCCCGACGCCGCGGCTGATGCGGACACCGCGGCGGATACAGATGTCTCTGAGGTCGCGGCCGGTCATAGCTACCACGGCGAGGCGTTCAACGAGGGGCCTCGCCAGGCGGCCGTGTTGATGGAAGGGATGACGCCGATCCGGTTCGAAACCTCGGCCCAAACCGACGAGGCCCAGGGGTTCATCGAGCAAGGCATCGCGCAGCTACACGGCTTCTGGTACCTCGAATCGGAACGCTCCTTCCGGCAAGCGGCCAAGCTCGAACCCGATCTCGCGATCGCGTACTGGGGGATGGCGATGGCGAACGTGAACAATGACAGCCGTGCCCGCGGATTCATTACCGAGGCGATGGAACGTCGCGACGATCATGCGACGCGTCGCGAACGGCTCTACATCGAGGCGCTCGATCGGTTACTCGAACAAGACGAAGCGAAGCCGGACGAAGCGGAAGACGGGTCGGCGGAGGACGCGGCGAACGATGCGGCCGATTCGAACGATGCGGCCGATTCGAATCCCGACGACGAGAAGGACGATTCGAACGCCGACGACGAGAAGGCCGATTCGAATTCCGACGACGAGAAGGGCGATTCGAACGCCGAGGCGGAGAAGGAACGCCGCCGGGAAGCCGAGCGGAAGCGGATCGAACGTTATCTCGCGGACTTGGAGGGGATCCTGCACGAGTTCCCCGACGACGTCGAGGCCAAGGCACTGTTGGCCGTACAACTATGGATGGCCGAACGCGACGGGGTGAAGATGCCCAGCCGATACGCGGTCAGCGCGTTACTCGACGACGTATTCGACGTCCGGCCGATGCACCCGGCGCATCACTACAAAATCCACTTGTGGGACCGTCAACGGCCCGAGAACGCTCTGGAATCGGCCGCCAAGTGTGGCCCGGCGCTCCCCGGGATCGCCCACATGTGGCACATGCCCGGACACATTTATTCGCGGCTCCACCGGTACAACGACGCGGCGTGGCAGCAGGAAGCCTCGGCACGGGTCGACCATCGCCACATGATCGACGCCCGACTGATGCCCGACGAGATCCACAACTTCGCCCACAACAACGAATGGCTGACCCGCAACCTGATCCATGTCGGTCGTGTGGACGACGCGTTGGTTCAGGCTCACAACCTGGTCTCGATGCCGATGCACCCGAGGTACAACTCATTTAGCAAACGGGGAAGTTTTCAATACGGGCACCAACGGCTGTTGCAGGTTTTGACCACGTACGGTTTGTGGGAGCGGTTGCTCGAAGAGGCGGAAGGGGGGTCGTTGGCGAAGACCGGTGATGAGCAACTCGATGATCAGCGGGCCGCGTGGGTCGCTGTCGCGACGTGGATGACCGGCGACCGTGAGCAGGGGCGGCGGTTGCTCCGCGAAATGCGTCACCAGCAAGCGACCGACGAAGAGAAATCGACGAAGGACAACGATCGTCGAAAAAAGTTAATCGCGAGGGTACGTGCCGCCGCCGCGGCGGTGCGGCAGGACCCGGAGGCGGTCGGTCGCAACGCGAAAACGGCGAAGCTCGACCGCTTGCTGCACGCCAGGTGGCTCGCGCGGGCCGGTGACATCGACGGCGGCGTTGAACTCGCCCGGGAGGCGGTGAAGCGTGGGCCGGGCGAGGTGCCACCGCTCGCGGTACTCGTCGATCTGTTGTGGCGGGGTGGAAAGCGTGATCAGGCGGAATCGCGGTTCGGTGAACTGCGTCGATTGGCGGCGCACGCCGATCTGGAAACGCCGTTGCTCGCCCGCATCCGGCCGATCGCGGATGAGTTCGGTGCCGGAGACGATTGGCGAGAATCGGCCGAGCCGGCGAGTGATCTCGGCGAGCGTCCGCCGCTCGATTCGCTCGGCCCGTTCCGGTGGGACGGCTACGCGGCGCCGAATTGGGTCGCATCGGACGCCGCCGGGACGAAGGTCTCCAGCGATCGCTTCGCCGGGCGACCGCGGGTGATGATCTTTTACCTCGGCTTCGGGTGCCTGCATTGTGTCGAACAGTTGCACGCGTTCGCGCCGGTCGCCGAGCGGTTCCGCGAAGCCGGGATCGAAATGCTCGCCGTCAGTACCGAATCGGTGTCGGAATTGCGGACCGGGACCGAGAATTTCGACCGCGAAATCTCGATCCCTCTGTTCGCCGACCCGTCCCACGACGTCTTCAAGTCGTTCCGCTGTTGGGACGATTTCGAAGACCAACCGTTGCACGGCACCTTCTTGATCGATGCCGAGGGCCGAGTCCGTTGGCAAGACATCAGCTACGAGCCGTTCGAAGACGCTGAGTTTCTGCTCCGCGAGTCGAAGCGGTTGTTGGATTCGGCGGCCCCGTAGCCGATCGAAGCGGTAGCCGGTCGAGCCCGCAACCTGTCGAACCCGCGGATGTGACACGTCAGCGGTCCGACGTTGTCTGAGCGGTGGGCGATCTCGCGTCGACGGTGGCAACCGATCTGATGGGTGGCACCGAAACGATCTCATCTGATGGGTGGCACCAAATCCGGGATGTTGGACGGTACCCAAACGCGCGTGAGCGGATCCCTTCGCCGGAGTTAAGGGCGAGTGGCAGCGCCTAGGGAAGCGACGCTCGTGGTCGATCTTGCGGTTGGCCCGGTTCGGCCTACAGTCGGGGCCGAGTTAGCAGGTCGACACGGCAAGAGAGGGTGAACGTTGACTGCGGTGCCAGCTGCCATTTTGATTCTTGCTCTGGTCGCCGTGTCGGGGCGGTTGATCGGGGGGATTCGCTTCCGGGGCATCGGTCTGGGATCGGCTGGCGTTCTGTTTGCTGGCATCCTGTTCGGCCATTTCGGCGCGTCGATTGACAGCGAGATCGCCGAGTTCGCGAAAGAGCTGGGCCTGATCCTGTTTGTGTTCACGATCGGGCTGCAGTTGGGACCGGGGATCGTTCAGTTGTGGCGTCAGCAGGGCTGGTTGCTCAACGGGATGGCCTTCGCGATCGTCGTGACGGGACTGGCGATGGTGCTCGGGCTCGAGCGATTGCCGGGGTTGTCGGTTTTCCCGGCGGCCGGAATCTTTTCCGGGGCGACGACGAATACGCCGTCTCTGGGGGCGGCCCAACAAGCGGCGTCGACGTTGAACTCGGAGGGGGGCACGGACCCCGGCCTGCTCGCCTCGGCCTACGCGGTGACCTACCCGGGGGGCATTGTCGGGATCATCGCCTCGATGTTGATCTTGCGGCTCGTGTTTCGGATCGACGTGGCCACCGAATCGAAACAGATCGCCGACCAGAAAGGGGCGGTCGAGCAGCCGATCGTTCGGCTTTCGGTGCTCGTTGAGAACGACCGGCTCGGCGGGCTGCCGTTTTCGGAGATTCCCGGTGCGGACGAAACGGGGGTTCGCATTTCGCGGATCAAGCGACCCGATGACGACGACGTGCACGTGGCGACGGAGGAAACACGCCTCCATCGAGACGACGTGATCCAGGTGGTCGGCGCCGAGTCGGCATTGAAAAGGTTCGTGCCGCTGATCGGCGAACCGAGCGACGTCGACCTGATGCATCGCTCGGGGGACGCGGAGTTTCGCCGCATCGTCGTGACGGAGCCTCGCGTGTTGAACCAACCGTTGCGGGACTTGGCGCTCGATCATCGTTACAACGTCACGGTGACACGCATCCTTCGTGCGGGGATCGAAGTGACCGCACGGGGATCGAGCCGGTTTCACTACGGCGATGTGGCCCACGTCGTGGGTGACGAAGCGTCGCTCGATCGCGTCAGCGGTGTGCTCGGCAACTCGGTCAAGGCGCTTCGGGAAACCGATTTCGCGCCGGTCTTTTTCGGGATCGCCGCGGGAGTGCTGTTGGGCATGATGCCGCTGAACCTGCCCGGCGTGCCGTTTCCGGTCAAGTTGGGACTGGCGGGAGGCCCGTTGGTCGCGGCGATCGTGCTCAGCCTGATCGGAAGTGTCGGTCGCGTGGTGTGGTACATTCCCACCTCGGCCAACTTGGCACTTCGCGAACTCGGGATCACGTTGTTTCTCGCGTGTGCCGGACTCGGCGCCGGAGAGTCCTTCTTTCGTGTCGCGTTGACGGCTCAAGGGGCCACCTGGATGCTGGCCGGGATCGCGGTCACGATGACCCCGCTGCTGGTCGTCGGGATCGCCGCGCGATGGCTGACCCGACTGAATTACCTCACCATTTGCGGGGTGATCGCCGGCAGCATGACGGACCCACCGGCGCTCGCGTTTGCCGGGACGCTTGACGATTCGGATGCCGCATCGACTGCCTACGCGGCGGTCTACCCGCTGACGATGATCCTGCGAATCGTCGCCGCCCAAGGAATCGTCTTCAGCCTCGCCATCACGTAGCCGGCGACGTTCCCTTTCTCACCGGATCTCATCGGGGCCCCGGGGAGATACGGGGCGGGGGTCATCAAGCATCCCATGAACGCAAGTCAATGTTTCGCGGTCCATCCTGTCGATGAATCTGCCATCTGGAAGTCGACGTCCTGCCCTCGGCCCGGCCGTGGCAAATTTCGAGCCGACGCGTGACGCGCGACGACGCTCTTTGCATGCGGGCGATCCGGCGAGGACGCTCGGGTACGGAACGGCGTGTTACGCGAACGCTTCGACGACCGGGGATCCGCCAGTGACTCCCAGCGGCGTTTCGTCCCACTCCACGTCCTCGTCGACCCAGGCCTCGAGCACGGCCAATTCCGATTCCTTCAGCGGCGGCCCGAAAGACTCCCGGCGTGAGTGGAACCGAATCATGAATCGGTTCCGCCCCTCGGCGACGTGCAGCCCGACGTTGGGGACGTCACCGTGAGTCGAACCGTCGCCCCCTTCCGACTGGTCGAGCCACAGCACAAAGAACTCGCCGTTGCCGTTCTCGGGGGTGTCGATCGATGCCGCGTCGTAGCGGAGCCGGTATCGCACGAACAGTTCGTCAGCCGAGGACGGTTCCTTCAACGGGTGGCGGAGCGGGTTGTTTCGCCCCCCCGATCCGCCGATTTCGAAACGACGGATCGCGAACCCGTTTTGCCGCCAACGATCCCCGGAGAAGGGAGACTCCGAGGTGGCGGGCCCGTCGAACGCTGAGGTGGCCGCGAGGGTTAACGCGACAGCGAAAGGTAACAGCCGGAGTAGTCTCGAGGGGAACAAGGAGCGAGGCGGGGCCGGAGGGGGAATAGGCGAGGGGGAAGGGCGATCCGCAACCCCCGCCCAAGATACCGGGTCGCATCGACCGGGTCCAAAGTCCCCCCGTTTTCGTCGGCTGTCGCTCCGTCATTCACCCGCTTTCGCTGTTTTTTAGTCGGCTGCCCCTCGGTTTTTCACCGGCTGTCGCTTGGCTTTTTGGCCGGATGTCACCGGATGGTCGCACCACCGATTCCGATTCCGGCTTGACGAAGGGATTCTCGAAACGCCTTGAGCAAGCGAATTTGGAATCGATGGGGGTTCCACACGACCGCGATCGTCCGCGTCGGTTTCGGGTCCGACAGCGATCGATAGACTCGGCGACCACTTTCGTCACGTCGACGCGCCATCGCGGAGATCATCGACACGCCGTGAGAGAGCGAGACCAGTTCCGGCACCATCGTGAGCTGGCTTGTCCGTTCCACGGGCCACGGGCCACGGGCCACGGGCCGGATCGATTTCCGGCGGCAAAACGAAACGATTTGGTCTGACAGACAATGGGCTTCGTCGAGCAACGGGTCGACCTGCAGATACCTCGCCGCGACGGGCAACGCCACGATCGCCAAATCGATCTGATCCTGATTGCAACTTTGGTTTCATTGTCAATTTGCCCCTAAGCTTACCCTAAATGGCAGAGGCTGACCTTTCGGGATCCCGAACCACGAACGGTCCCTGATTTGCGGGAGGTTCCTGAATCTTGGGAACTTCTCGACCCGTATGGGACAGCCTCGCCCCCCAAACCTAGGAGAAATCATGACTTCAACGACGAATGTCGCTCGTGTGATGACGAGCGTCGCGGCGCTTTGCATCGCCACGTCCCTCCCCGCCCAGGACGCACCGACCGCGGCGTCTCACGGGCAGACGCTCGATCCCGCGAGCCAGTGTCCGGTGATCGGCGTCACCGTCAAAGACCCGAAGTTCCGGCACACCGCCGCGGGGGCGATGTCCAACGGGGACTGGTGGCCGAACATGTTGAACCTGGAGATTTTGCATCAGAACTCGTCTAAGAGTGATCCGATGGGCGAGGGGTTCCGTTATTCCGAAGCGTTCGGCAAGGTCGACTTAGAGGAGCTGACGAAGGACGTCGACGAGTTGATGACGACGTCGCAGGATTGGTGGCCGGCCGACTACGGCCACTACGGTCCGCTGTTCATTCGGATGGCTTGGCACAGCGCGGGGACGTACCGTGTTGAGGACGGCCGCGGCGGCGCGTCGGACGGGACCCAGCGATTCGCGCCGATCAACAGTTGGCCCGACAACGCCAGCCTCGATAAGGCGCGTCGTCTGCTTTGGCCGATCAAGCAGAAGTATGGCAAGAAGATCTCTTGGGCCGACCTGATCGTGTTCGCCGGGAATCGCGCGTTGGAGACGATGGGATTTGAGACGATCGGCTTCGCGTGGGGTCGCGAAGACGTATGGGAGCCGCAACAGGACGTTTACTGGGGCCCGGAGAGCGAATGGCTTGGCGGCAAGCGATACGAAGGGGGACGCGACCTCGAGAATCCGCTCGGCGCCACGCAGATGGGCTTGATCTACGTCAATCCGCAAGGTCCGAAGGGGGAACCGGATCCTCTCGCCGCGGCCAAGGCGACGCGTGAGACCTTTGCCCGGATGGCGATGAACGACGAGGAAACGGTCGCCCTGATCGCCGGCGGTCATACCTTCGGAAAGTCGCACGGCGCGGCGGATCCCGGCGAGCACCTCGGCCCGCCGCCGGAAGGGGCGAGCATCGAGGAGCAAGGCCTCGGCTGGAAAAATTCGTTCGGGATGGGCAAAGCGGGCGACACGATCACCAGCGGGATCGAGGGGGCTTGGACGTCGACCCCGACGCAATGGTCGGGCGGCTACTTCGACAACTTGTTCAACTACGAATGGGAAGCTGTGAAGGGACCCGGCGGCGCGTGGCAATGGACGCCCAAGGACGAAGCGGCCGAGGGGACGGTGCCGGACGCTCATGACCCGGAGAAGTCGCACGCCCCGATGATGTTCACGACCGACATCGCGTTGAAAGAAGACCCGGTTTATCGGTCGATCTCGGAGCGATTCCACGAGAACCCGGACGAATTGGAGAAGGCCTTCGCGAAGGCGTGGTACAAGCTGATCCATCGCGACATGGGGCCCGTCTCGCGATTGCTCGGTCCGCGCGTCGCCGAGCCGCAGTTGTGGCAGGATCCCGTTCCGGAAGTCGATCATGAACTGGTCGGCGAAGAGGAGATCGCGGAGCTCAAGGAGAAGCTGCTCGCGTCCGACTTGTCCGTTTCGCAACTGGTCTCGACCGCGTGGGCATCGGCGTCGACGTTCCGCGGGTCCGACAATCGCGGCGGTGCCAACGGGGCGCGGATCCGTCTCGCGCCGCAAAAAGATTGGGACGTGAACCGACCGGCGGAGCTCGCGAAGGTCTTGGAGACGCTGGAGTCGATCCGTGAGGACTTCAACGGGTCGCAGTCGGGTGACATCAAGGTCTCTCTCGCCGACCTGATCGTGTTGGGCGGGTGTGCGGCGATCGAGGAAGCGGCGAGGAAGGCCGGGCACGAGATCGAGGTTCCGTTCGCGCCGGGACGCACCGACGCGACCGACGAGATGACCGACGCCGAAGCGTTCGACGTGCTCGAGCCGACCGCGGACGGGTTCCGAAACTACTTCGGGCCGAAAGGCCAGGAGCATGATCGCCGCGCGGAAGAGTTGCTCGTCGACCGGGCGAACCTGCTGACGTTGACCGCCCCCGAGATGACCGTCCTCGTCGGCGGGATGCGGGTGTTGGACACGAATTCGGGCTTCCCCGGACTTGGCGTGTTCACGGAGAACCCGGGGACGTTGACCAACGATTTCTTCGTGAACTTGTTGGACATGGGGACGGAGTGGGAACAGTCCTCGGTGTGCGAGCATTTTTATGAAGGTCGGGACCGCGAGTCGGGCGAAGTGCAATGGACCGGCAGCCGAGTCGATCTCGTGTTCGGTTCGAACTCGCAGCTCCGTGCGATCTCCGAGGTCTATGCCAGCGACGACGCGGGAGAGAAGTTCGTCAACGACTTTGTGGCGGCGTGGAGCAAGGTGATGAAGCTCGATCGCTTCGACCTCGATCCTCGGTGAGACCTCGATCCTCGGTGAGCCCTCGATCCTCGGTGAGCCCTCGATGACTGCTGGCTCGCCCTCGCCGACTGCTGGCTAGCCCGCCATTTCGATCGCAAGGCGGATCGCCGCGAGCATGCTCCGGTGGTCCGCTTTTCCTTGCCACGCCAGGTCGAGCGCGGTGCCATGGTCGACGCTGGTGCGAACGATCGGGAGCCCGAGCGTGACGTTGACCCCTTCGTCGAACGACAACGCCTTGAGCGGGATCAGGCCTTGGTCGTGGTACATGCAGATATACACGTCGGTGTCTGCTCGGCGGGCCGGGGTGAACGCCGTATCGGGCGAGACCGGGTCGGTAACGCGCAGCCCGTCTCGGCGGACTCGGGCGATCGCCGGGGCGATCACCGCTTCCTCTTCTCCGTGGCTGAACAAGCCGTTCTCCCCGGCGTGAGGGTTGAGCCCACAAACGGTGACGCGAGGGGGGCGACGCAGCCGGCGGGCGACCGCGTCGGCGGCCATCCGGATCGTTGACTCGACGCCGTCGATCGTGATCGCCGCGGGCACGTCGGCAAGCGGCAAGTGGATCGTGACCAACGCGCACGCGATCGAATCGCTGGTGAGCATCATGCGAACCTCGTCGGTCCCGGTGCGGGCGGCGAGCAGTTCGGTGTGTCCCGCAAAGCGGATCCCCGCCTCGTGCCACGCTTCCTTTTGGATCGGTCCGGTCACGATCGCGTCGACCCGTTTCGCCAACGCGTCGTCGATCGCGTGTTCGACCGCGGCGTAGGAGGCGGCACCGGTGAGGGCGTCAAAGTGGCCGGGACGCACCTGGTCGGGATCGAGCCTTCCGATGTCAACGGCGTCGGGTGGGAACGGCAAGTCGAGTCGCCGGGCGACCCGGCGAAGCAAACCGACCGGCCCGTACACGATCGGGACGCACCGTCGACACACTTCGGCCATCGAGGCCGCTTTCAGAGCCAGTTCGGGTCCGACCCCACCTGCCTCGCCGGCCGTAATCGCCAATTTGGGGAGCGGGCCATCCTCCGCGGGGGACGCGCCAAGCCATGACGTCAAACTCGATCGATCAGGTATCATGGGTTGGGGTGAGTGAGGCTCGGGCTGGGGTAGGCTCGGGCTGCGGTAGGCTCGGGCTGGGGTAGGCTCGGGCTGGGGTAGGCTGCCCGCCCTGTTCCCGACGGGCGAATCGGACTGGTGTCGGGGCCAACCCGGAGTCTACG
>JAWLFY010000179.1:0-9510 GCA_041685355.1 Pirellulaceae bacterium
ACCAGATCGCCACAGTCGCCCGCCGCCTCTCGACGTACGCCGACGGGCTCGGCTCACTCTCTCCCCCGGCCCAGCCGGATGGTCAGACGGAACGCTTACAGCGGGATGCGAGGTACAGGAAGTGGTCGCCGCAACACGAAAGGCAATCGAGGTCGTCGCCTTCAGCGTCTTCGCAGTGAGCGAGTCGAACGGGTGTTCGCCCACCTGTGTGACACAGGAGGAGCGCGTCGGACATGGCTCCGCGGAATCGAGAAGGTTCGAAAACGCTACCTCAGCGCAGCAATGGCGTTCAATCTGGGGCGCATCATGCGCCTGCTGATCGGTGCCGGAAAGCCAAAGTACGCACAGGTGCTCGCCGAGAGGGCGCTGCTTGCCCTATTTACCATCCTAGCGGCCTGGCGCCTTCGTCTGATCGCTTCTGGAACGCTCGGGGCGCGATGGAAACAACGTTGGCGCGTTTCAGCACGGCATCGGGCTGAAACGAATCGCCGGCCGCCTCGGTCGGCCGATGCCCAGAAATCAACACGCTGCTAGCCCCGCCATGCGCGCTGAGCATACAGATCCTGCTGCTTCGGCACGTGGAATTTCCGTTGCGGGCCGGCGATTTTACTTGGGGGCAACTCAAGTGTCCCTTCCAAAATCCGTGCACGAAATAATGCACGAAACGTGCACGAAACGGGCTGATTCGGTGGAAATCCTGGAAGCAGAGCGTGGCCAAATCCCCGTAAAAACGGCGTTTCTTGTTCTTTTGCCCCGAGTTGACATCGTGGAGGTCACAGATTCGAGTTCTGTATCGCCCATTCACCCGGTCCCTCAGGAACCCTCTCCTGACCTCCTGAGGCGTCATCCACGCAAGCTTGCGTGGTTTCTTGGTGCTTCTGGTGTCCCCCATCACGTCGCGCCATGTTGCCGAGTCGCGGAGCGACGATCGCCGATAGCCCCGGACGTGAGTCCGGGGTTCAGCTATCGTTTGCCGGCGGCGCTTTCTCTTCGGCCGCTTGGCGGTGCCGCTCGCTCAGCTCTTCGTCGCCGAGCTCTCGGTAACAAACTGCCAACGCCTCGTGCGCCTTCGGTGCCAAAGCGGGGACCGCCAGGGCCCGCTCCAGGTCCGGGACCGCCTTGAGATGCTTCCCCATTCGCAGCAAGATCTGACCGCGGGTTTCATAGAAATGCGGCGTCGCCTCGGGGGATTGCGCGATCGCCCGTTCGGAGAGTTGCAACGCGGTCTCCAGCTCAACCTCCTCCCGAGACGTCATCGCGACCGCCAAGTTGTTTAAAATCGCGCCGCTGTTTGGCATCAACTCCGCGGCGATCTCTAAATGCATGACCGCCTTGTCGATGTCGTCGTTCATGAGCGCCGTGGTCCCGCGGATGAAGTGGCTGATCCCGGGGGAAGCGCCCTCGATCAGCGACTCGCGGAGCTGTTCCACCGACTCGTCTTCGCCGTCGCCCGCACGGAGCATGTGGTCGGCAACCAACGTCAGGACGCGGGGATTGTTCGGTGCGACCTCCAACGCCTTCTCGATCATCCGCAGCACCCGCATCCGTTCGGCGGGCGTTCGGCTCGGGGTCTGCTCGATGTGATTGACGTAGGCGACGATCGTGTCAGCCAGCCCTTGCCGAAGCCGAGCGCTTTCCTCCTCGATACTCGTCCGGTTGGCGGCCGTCGCGAGCGTCCGGATCGCCTCATCGAACCGCTCGAGGAAAATCTGGTTCTGCGCCACGAAGATCGACAACGCCGAGTTGGTCGGCTCCTCTCGCAATTGATCCTGCAGCACCGTGAGCGTCTGCTCCGCCAACCGGATCGACGATTCGCGGTTCCCCAGGCTCCGCTGGATCGCCGCCGCCTGCAGCCCCAGTGTCGGATAGCGGCCGGAGAGCTCGACCAACAGCGGCACCGCTTTCGCCGGGCGAGACGTGTCGAGGTAATACCCGGCGAGCAGCCGTTTGATCGTCGGGTCTTCAGACGACCCGTCGTGGAGAAGCTCGAGCAGCCCCCCGTACTCGTTCCGCTCGGCCTCGGACAGGTCTGACCAATTCCGGTCGTCGTAGGCCGTCCGCAACAGCCACTTCGCCGCGGCCTCATGTTTCCGAGCACGGACGAGCTCCCGCATCATCCCGCTCGCCTCCTCCGATTCCCCCTGGTCGTCTCGCACCACCGCCAAACGGAACCGCAGGTCGGTGTCGTCCGGGTCGGCCTGGATCTGACGACGCAGCACCAACTCGGCGGTCTCATAATCGTCGACCTCCGCCGCCCGCGCGAGTTGACCCTCCACCCGACGGGCCCGCCAACCGCTGCCGTCGCTCACCGCGATCGCCCCGGTGACGGTCAAACCGATCAACAGGATCAACGCGGGGATCGCTTTCGGGGCTTCCCGCCAAGGGGTCGATAAGATCCACGCCGAGACGAACTGGCCGAACCAGCGGGCCCACGCGAGAGGGTTGAAATAATGCAACATCGGTTACTCCGGCTCCCCGTCGTTCTGGGTTGATCCCGCGGCGACCGGGGGCGATGCCGGTGAGGCCGCCCCGTCGGTGATCGCCGACGCGACCCGGTCGCGAATTTCCATGAAATCGAGCTGCACGTCTCGCAACATCTCGGGTTCGATCTTCCCGGGCGTCACCATCCATAACTGCAACATCGCCAAGTCTTGCTGGTTGACCACGCCGTGACGTTCGAGACGGCTGAAGAATCGGGCCCCCAACGCGCCCCAGCTCGACGGGGCCTCCGCGAAGCTCCCGTCGGCGTTGACCGCCGCGAACAACAGGTAGCCGTATTGGCCGTCGGGACGCTTGAAACGCGCCGTCACGTACGACCCCGTCTGGTCGACCTCCATCGATTCCGGGTCGGTCACACAGACCTCTCGGTCGATCAGATCCCAGTTCAGGTTCTCATAGCAGACACACAGCTCGTGCCACCCGCTGTACGTCTGGCTCACCACCAACTGACCTTCGAGCGTTTCCCCTTCCGGATCGCGGGCACGAAACTCCCACAGATCGGCGTTCTGGCCCAACCGTGGCTCCGCGCCGTCTCGCGTCGATTCGTGACCATCGACCGCCAACACCCGGTACTCTCCCTCGAGCAACCCCGGGGACGGGTCGAATAAAAGGTCCGCCCGGATCAACGGCTGCGGATCCCGGTTGACCTCCACCCGCATCGCTTGCGTGACCGCCCCGAGCGTGATCAATGCCGCGAACCCCAACAGGGCATACCAGCCCGGACGCCCCAGCCCGACACGCCCCAGCACCAGCTTTTCGAGCCACGGTTGTCGCGGCTCGCGGTCCTCCGCGATGTCCGCCTCGGGGCGATACCCGTATCCGGTTTCCTCGCCGCTGTACCGCCAACCGGCGACCAGGTAGTTCCATCCCCGGATGATCGGGTTGTCCGCCGTCTCCGGCCCGCCCCCGGCGGTCGGGTGCAGCAGCGTGATTACCAGCTGGTCAAACGACAACAGCAGCAACCCCGCCGCCCCGAGCGCCAGATAGCCGATCATCTCGTGCTGCCATCCGCTCGCCAAATCGGCGCCCCACCACGCCGACGCCGCGGCGATCGCCGTCACGCGGAACACGTTCCCCGCCACCGCGAGCACGATCGCGATTAACAGGTACAGCGGCGTCAGCCACAACCGGCGGCGGTTCCACGCGACGATCACACAAGCCAAAAACGCGAGCGTAAACACCGATTGGATCCCGCTGCACGCCTCCGCGACGAACAACTCCCGTGACGCCAACTGGATCACATTCCCCGAGACCGCGTGCGGCACCGTCATGATGTCGAGCACCACACTCGAAAGCTCGGTCGTCGCGTTTTGCAGTCGTATGATCAACATCCGGTCGAGACCCACCGGCAACTGGATCAACATCAACAGCGGCAACCCGACGCCGACCAACCGACGATCGTCCGGACCGCTCATCGCGTCGAGACAGGCGACCGCCAACAACACGAACGCGACCCCCGCCAGCCACGCCGATGGCAGCAACAACGACGCGACGATCCCCGTGATTCCCAAGGCGACCAAAACCCAGCCGATCCATCCCCGCGGCGCCCGAAATACGCCGTCCCACCGCGTGTAAGCCAAATAGCCGACCGCCAAGAACACGAACGGAAAATATTGATAGTGCTCGAAGTCCCACATCCCCAACAGATAGGGAATCAACATCGGGACACACATCCCGAGTAACGCGAGCCAAAACCAACGCCAGCGGAGGGACGGTTCCGAGCTGGCAAACAGCCGGTCGGCATGACTTCGATCGATCGCTTCGGCAGACGTCATCGGGGATCGTGGGCTAGCTGGGGGACGACAGGGGAATCGACAGAGACCGACAACGGTCGCCGCGACGACGGCCGCCGACGAAAGACGAACCGCCGCGACGCCGGACGCGGTCAGCAGGGTAATCACCGGCGCGGACGGAATCTCCAAAGAACCGCCGGCGGATGGAGCGCGGTGACACGACGGTTTCCGGAACGGGACTCTCCCGACCCGTCCATTATTCCCCGGACGGTCAAGCTGATCTAGGGTCGCCGTCGCGGCCGGGAACTACCCGTCGCCCCGCTCCCGCCCCTCCGGAACCCGTGAGTTGGCCCCGTCGTTCGCCCCGGAGTCGCGGAGGGTGGCGAATCCGCGGCCCGAAACGACCACCGGCGTCGGCCGCCGATTGGCTTCGGCGACGCCCGAAACGGCCCGATTACCGGAGTCGTTCCGCCGATAATAACGATTCGTGTACCGGCCGTGACGGTAATACCCGTACCCGCGATACCCGTCGCTCGACGACGATTCGTCGGAATTGTTGATCACGATCCCGATCACCCGCGCGCCAATTGTTTGCAGAATATTCACCGATTCTTTCGCGTTCGGCTTGCTCTTGCGACGCACCCGAAGGGTGACCACGACCCCGTCCGCCATGCTCGCGGTGATGCTCGGGTCGGTGACCACCAACAACGGCGGGGTGTCCATCAAGATGTAATCGTACTTTTGGCGGAGCGAGTCGAGCAGTTCCGCCATGTCGGGGAGCGTCAACGCGTCGGCCGGGTTCGCCGGGATCGGACCGCTCGGCATCACGTCGAGCGTCGCGATCGGCGTCCGATGCGCCGCGTCGGTCGGCTCGCACTCGCCGTTGAGGACGTGCGTCAGCCCGAGCTTGCCCCCGACGGCGAAGTTGTCGGTCAATTGAGGCCGCCGCAAGTCGCAGTCGATCACCAGCACCTTCTTGCCGCTCTGGGCGATCGAGCAAGCCAAGTTCCCGGCGATCGTGCTCTTGCCGTCCCCCGGTAACGGGCTGGTGACCTGGATCACCTTCCCCCCCGGTCCCGAAGTCTCAAAGAAGATCGACGTCCGCAGCGACCGGATCGCCTCCGACGCCACCGAAGACGGGGCGTGCAGGACGGAGAGGTGCTGGTCGAGATCCTGGAACGGGTTGATCTCCCCCTTCTTGGGCCGCTTTAACCGTCCCTTGAAGAACGGGATGTGGGCCAACACCGGGACGCCGAGGTACTGGGCGATGTCTTCGGGGTCGCGGAACGTGTTCGCGTTCTTCTCGAGCAAGAACGCCAAGCCGCCGCCGAGCATCAACCCGAGGAATCCGCCGATCGCGAGGTTCTTGATCAAGATCGGCGAGACGAGTTTCGCCTGGTTCGGGGCGGTCAACTCGGTCACCCGAGTCTCGCTCTCGTCCTCCGAGATCGACACGCGGGCCATCTGTTCGCCCAACTGGTCCATCAGGTCCCGTTGCGACTCCATCTCGCGGAGGAACGCCTCGTTCTGCAGTTCGTCCTCGGCGAGCTCGGTCGCCTTCGCCAACTCCTCCTCGATCTGCTCCCCGAGCGCCTCGATCTGTGAGCTGAGCATCGCCGTTTGCGCCGACAACCCCTGCTGCACACCCTGCAGCGCCTCGTTGGCCTGCCGTTTCTTCAGTTCCGACCCCTGGAGAAGTTCCTTGATCCGCTTCGCTTGCTCGACGGAGATCCGCGTCAGCTCCTCGCGGAGCCCGTCGATCTCACGGTCGGCCTGTTTAACCGTCGGGTGCTCGGGACCGTATTCGGCGATCCACTGGTTCCGCTGGATCATCAGCGGAACCAGCCGCTCGTCGACACGGACCAGTGCAAGCTGCTCGTCGTCCTGGCCCACCGTCGTCCGCTGTCGCTCCTCGTCCCCGGGCAACGAGAACCGCTTGTCCAGCAGTTGGCCGGCGACGAGCAGGGCAATTTGAGGATCCTCGGCCGTCTCGATCACCTGCTTCACCGCCGCGTGCTCGGTCGCGACCTCGCGAAGCTTTTCCGTCAACTCGCTCCGCCGCTCGACCAGATAAAGCTGACGTTCGCGGTGCGGGTTGATCGCCTTCCCCTCGGGGTCCCAGGCGAGCTGTGCCTCGCGGCGGAATTTCCGGTACCGCTCCTCGGTCTGCTTCATGTCCGGGTAAAGTTTCTCCGTCGCCGCCTCGATCAGCGTCAGCAGTTCCCCCTTGGAGCTACGGTGCTTTTCGTTGTAATAAGACTGCAACGAATCGCTGAACGCCTTCACCGCGTCGCGGCTGAACTCGGGGTCGAGGCTATCGAAGTGGACCAGCATCACCAGCGACTGGGCCGTTTGCAGGTCCTCCGTTTCCGGCTCGATCGAAAGCGCCTCGTCCTCGATCACGAACTTGACGAACTCGCCGATCCCCTCCGGATACCGTTCGGGGTACTTCGAATTGAGCTGGGTGAACGCGGAGGTGAGCACCTTGTCGCTAAACAGCTGCGACTCGACAACTTCGATCCCCGGCACCCCACCACGGAGCTCGCCGGTCATCGTATCGAGCAACGCCGCGTGGTCGGTCTCGATGATCAATCGGGTGGTGCTGCGATACGTCTCGGGCATCCGCAGATAGATCAGGAACCCGGCGACCATCCCGAACACCATCGGCAGGATAACCGCCCAGCGGTACCGCCACGCGGCCGAGACGATATCGAGGCTCTCCCCCGAGAACTGGGAAAGTTCCCCATGTGCCACAGCGGGGTGATGCACGGCCGACCCGTTCGTCGGAGTCATCGCGTTACTCTTCATATTCGCTTCACAATCAGGCAGCGGATCGCGGTCAGACAACGGATCGCGTGATCGATACACCCGGGTCGATCCAGAAATACTAGGTCGCCAGATCGGACGGCGGAGCCTCCGACCCCCGGCACCATCCCCTCCGAACCAAAACCGCAGCCAAGGCGGTCGGAGGAGCCGGAACCGATCGGCAGGATGTCAGTCTACCGGAGTGCCAAAAAAAGGACAGGATCCGCCCCCGCAGAACCCGTCAGGAATTCCGCCGACGACGGAACATCCGGACCGACCGGAAAACCCACCCCCCGGCTGGACAGTTCCGCCTCAAAGCGAACCAAGCGGGAGCGACTCCAGAGCGAATCCTGGTCGCGTTCTTGCCCACGCCCGCGTGAGATTCTGGATGCGGTTCGTTTCGGCTTGAGGCGGTGGAACGGATCAGCCACTGTCCGTTCGGTGCCCGAATTCGTGGTACGGGGAACGACCCACCGAATGGCCCAACTTGACCTACGCACCCGGGCGTCCTCGACGCGGGCGAGTTGCCCTCGCAGGTGCTTTCCACGATCGCGGCTGGTTACGCCGTCAACGTGGCATACGCGGTTAATCTTCACGACTGAAGCGATTCTTGACGACACTCGCGGGGTTACCAACGACGATATCTCCCGCTCGCACATCCTTAAACACTACAGCGCGAGCCCCAACGATCGCAGAGTTTTCGATAGTGACGCCAGGACCAATAAATGCACCCGAACAAATCCAAGCACCGCTTTTGACGACAACAGATTTGGCGATCAAAGGCATCCTTGGCTGACGATAATCATGCGTACCGGTGCAGATTTCGGCCCGCTGGGAAATGATTACGTTTTCCTCAATCGTAATTTTCGCGACGCAATACAAATCGACACGAGGACCGATAACCACGTCGTCGGAAATCGCTAGATTCGAAGGCAGGAAAATCTCGGCGGTATTGTAGACGCGAACTCGCTTTCCAACCTTGGCGCCGAACGCACGCAACACGGTTCGCCGCCATGAGAAAGCGATTCTTGGCGTGCATCGAAACAAAAGCAGCCACGTGACACCCCAGACCGCTCTCGCCAACTTATTCGCAAGAGTGAGATCGCTTCTGAAATCAGAGACCTGCATCGTCTCTACACCACTACCTGACACGACAAACCCATCCTGTGGAAATTGGTCCCGACTCGGCGGTAAATTGCAACCTGGGAAAGACCGCGAACATGTCGTTGCGGATCCCGTCGGCGTATCGCGGGAACAAGACACGCTCGCCCCTAACGGGGGCATCGGAGATCGAGTATCACGTCGAGCCCTGAGCTTATTCGACCTCGCAGCTCGGGTTCACCAGCCGTTCGTAGGTTTCATTCATCCGGTGAGCAATTCCACGCCAAAGAAACTTCGAAGCGACCAATTGCTGCCCCCTCTTCCCCATCTCGAATAAAACGCTCCGGTCCCGTGAAGTCGCGTCTCGGATCGCTGCGGTTAGCGGTGCGAGCTGGGCGGGAACCCACCACCCACAACCGTGATCGAGTAAACATTCCCAAGGCGCCTCGTGGGTGGTGATCACAGGAACCCCGGACTGCAACGCCTCGGCGACAACGATGCCAAAATTTTCGCTGAATGTTGGCAACACGAAAAGGTCCGAGCTCTCGTAGTAATTCCACTTCTCCTCCGCATCAGCCGGAGGCTCGAAACGTACGGTTTCATTTAAGCGGAGTTCATTCCGCAATTTATGAAGACGATCAACGTATCTCTGTTCTCCGGGGCCAACGATTTTCAATTGCCAACCGCCTGGACGCACCGCCGCCCATGCTCGAAGAAGGTTCTCGATTCCCTTCTTAGGGTGAATTCGAGAAAGGAATAACGCTTGCCTTTGGTCGCCACACGACAATCTTTTCATAACCGCCCTTTCCGGGACGCCGTTGGGGAGTGTGAATGTATGTGCAAACCCCAGATTGCGCAGGTTGAGCTCTTCACTCGAGGCCGTAGAGTGAACAAGACTCGCGCTATCCAGATCTCCCCGCTGATAAAAACGCAGTGCGAGCCACTTTTTGAGCTTCTTCTGGTTGAGCGACCAAGGCTCAAGCATCCCATGAGGAGAAATGATGAGCGGAATGCCTAGCCGCCTCGAGGCCTGAACTGCAGCGTGCAAAAAGGGAGACCACAACCCGTTGATGTGTACTAACTGGGCTCCGGATAAATGGAGCTTTTCCTCAAGAATCTCTCTTGATCTTCGTAGTCTCAGCAGGCCCCGCCCCGCGGAAAGCCGATAAACCTCCACTTCCTTCTCCACCGGGACCTCATTCGCTTCCCGGCGTTGAGTGAAAATTACGGGCCGACAGGTCGTCTCACGGGCCAGAGCCTCGCAGAGATCAACGCAGGCTCGAACGGTGCCTCCGGAAGAGGCCGCCAAGTCATCCAGGACATGGGCTACACAAATGGCCAAGAAGTCAGTACTCCCCAATTCTTAGCTACC
>JAWLFY010000036.1:0-10989 GCA_041685355.1 Pirellulaceae bacterium
TTCGCCAGCGCCAAACGGTGAGACTTACCGCGGCGACCGAAAGGTGAAAAACACGGCATGGGCAATCCGATCACCAAAGCCAGAGCACGGCGGGTGGGAAAGGGAAGTGAACGAACTCCCCCTACGGCCCCCGATTGTAGCGGACTCCGCCCCCACAATCGATCCGAAATTTCCCTCCCATGCGAACCCATTCCCAACGGCGACGCCGCGCCCAAACCAACAACCAACAACCAACAACGAACAACCAACAACGAACAACGAACAACGAACAACGAACAACGAACAACCAACAACGCCCCCACAACGGCCGTGCCGCCCCTTACAATCACATCGCCCCCCTCGTTTGACGCCTTCGCGGCCCTCACACTCACTCATCTCCCCAAGGCCTCTCGCCATGCGCCGTTCGGCCGTCCCGACCTGTCTCGCCTTGCTTCCGCTGCTCAACGTTTTTCAGGTGCCCCATGCGACGGCCCAGTCCCCCATGCCGCCGGAGACGCCAACCTACGTCCCGGAGGCCGGACTCGCCGCGGTCGTGATCCGGCCTCAACCGGTCATCGGCTACCCCGATGTGATGGAGTCCTAACTGCGGCGATCACCGATTCGGAAGGCGAACCGCTCCTCAGTTGGCGCGTCGCGATCCTGCCGTTCGTTGAGTGCGGCATCCCAGGTTCCCTGGACCGCACCCGGTCCGATCGAGATCCCCCAGGACGATCCGATGCGCCCGTTACGAGGAGCCAGGCCGGGAGGGTTCAACGCGCTCCTCGCCGACGGGTCGGTCCGCTTCCTCAGCGATTCGGTCGACCTCGAATTGTTCCGGGCCCTCCTGACCCGCGGAGGTGGCGAAGTGATCCGCCTCGACGCCGATGCCGCGTTCTCCTCGCCCGCCCCGTAACGGAACGGAGCAAGCAGGCCGGTCCCAACGTGCTCACCCATCTCATAGCGGAACGGCGCAAGCCGTCCGGTCTCACGCAGCCCCCCCCGTCCAGGTGGGTGGAGGCGGTGGACTTTTTCAAGGCGTCTCTCCGGTATCCCAGGATCCGCTCATCGCCCTGCCGAGACGGACGCTTCGCCCACAACGTGATCGCCTTTCGCGCCGATGAACTGAGCTCGATCGTCAACGTCGGTGCGCACACGGCGCCAGAAACGTTCGAGTTCGCGGACAATGCGTGGTACTGCCTCGATCGGCCCGAACGGACTCGCCAACTGGTTCGCTTGCCGGTCCCCGAAACGGACGCGACCTACGGCGTCGAGCCCGAGTTCGCCGACCCGAGCGAGGGTGACTTGCGGATCCAGAACGAATCCGCTGACGCGGGCGTCCGGGATACAGAACGCTAAACCGAATAGCGGCACGTCGCGCCGCTTCATTGGTCGGGGATTCGGCGACGAGAATGCCGTAGCGGACGTCGTGAAGACTTTGGAAGGGGCAACGTGAAATGCAACGTCCGCGACGTGTTGTCGACCGGTCGTGTTGCTTTCGACGGTTCAACGACTGAAGATAGGTTCCCTGTCGTGGCGATGCTTCGCGTCGAAGGGGGCAGGTCGGCTGGGGCAGGACGGCTGGGGCAGGACGGCTGGGGCAGGACGGCGGAATCGAGCAACCACTCGAATGACAACGAACGGGAACGGAGATGATGCGAACGAATACGGGGTTCGAGATGACCGCCTCGCGACTCGCCGCCGCACTGATGCTGGTTGGAGGGCTCTTTTTCTCGACCGCCGCGGCCCAAACGATGCCGATCGAGGAACTGCGAGCCGAACGGCAACGGGCGGCGCACCGCGAACGGCGGGTGATCTTCAATAACGACGGCAACGAGCCGGTCTATCTGTGCGAAAACAACACGCCGGGGGAATTGCTCCGCCATCGCACCGCCGACATCGCCGGGACCCACGTCGATTCGATCTTCTACTGCACCTGGAGCAGCGGGTTCGGGATGTTCACCCACGGGACCGAGGTCGGTTCGGTCTTCGATACCCAGGAGGCCCTGTTTTCGAAGAACCGCATCACCGAGATGCTGGCGGCCGGCACCGATCCCCTGGAAGTCGTCGCCGATTTCGGGAAACGGAACGACATCGAAGTCTTTTGGTCGTTCCGCATGAACGATACCCATGACGCCTCGTCGGCGGAGTACGGCCCGATCATGTTTCGGGCCAACGCGCTCAAACAGAAGCACCCAGAGTGGTTGATCGGGACGCCGGAGAACCGGCCCAAGTTCGGCGGCTGGACCGCGGTCGATTTCGGACGGCCGGAGATCCGGGATTTGGCGACGCGGTACGTCGAGGAGGTTTGCCGGAACTACGACGTCGACGGGATCGAACTCGACTTCTTTCGCCATCCCGTGTTCTTCAAACGGGCCGCCCAAACCGGTACGCCCTGTACCGATCAAGAGCGGGCGTTGATGACCCAAATGATGCGGCAGATCCGAAAGGTCACCGAAACGGAAGGTCGAAAGCGGGGGCGGCCGATTCTCGTCGCCGTGCGGGTCCCCGATTCGGTCGATTATAGCCGCGATGTCGGGCTGGACATCGAGCACTGGTTGGCGGAGGACCTCGTCGACCTGATGGTCGTATCGGGGTACTTTCGGCTCAACCCCTGGCGGACGTCGGTCGAACTCGGCCGCGAGCACGGCGTCCCCGTCTACCCTTCGTTTGACGAGTCACGCGTCCGCGACCCGGAATCGAAGAAGCTTCGCACGACCGCGGCGGCGTACCGCGGTCGGACGTTGGCGGCGCGACACGCCGGGGCGGACGGCGTTTATCTGTTCAACGCGTTCAATCCGAAAGATCCGATTTGGAACGAACTCGGGGCCCCGGCAAAGCTGTTGACGCTCGACCACGACTACTTCGCCAGCATCCGCGGCGAGGGCCGGGCCGCGGGGGGCGCGTTGCCCCATCGCGAATACCAGAACGTCCCGACGCTGAACCCGGCGAGCCCGAAACGACTCCGGCCGGGCGATGCCGCCGAGGTCGAGTTCCAAAGCGGCAGCGATTTTGCCGAAGCGGACGCCGGCTCCACGCCGCGAGTCACGTTGCGGCTGCGGTTCGACGAACTGACGTCCGAGGAAGCGATCGCGGTGACGCTCAACGGCACACCGCTGGGCTCGCCGCGAGCGGTCGGCGATTGGCTCGGATTCTCGGTGCAACCCGGGCAGCTTCAACTCGCCGACAACGTCGTCCGAGTAACCCTCAGCGCCGGAGCCCCGCCCGCGACTTGGACGGATCTGCACTGCACCGTTCGTTGGCCAGGGGAAAGGACCAGAACATCCCCGTAGCGCACTCGTGAAGGTTTCCGCGGCGCCACCCCGACTTTCCCGGATCGGACCGTTTCTCAATACCGAAGAATCATTTCCACCTGCAGCCGATCTCGGATCACGTCCTCGAAACCGGTCAGCGGAAATTCGTAGGCGATCCCCGCTTCGACGTTCGATCGCGGCTTCAGTTTCAGACCGACGTTCTGAGTCACCAAGTCGTTTCCGGCGACATCGCTCGCCGGCAGATTGAACAGGTCTTGACCCGCGATCCCGATCGCAAGCCCGTTTGACGCGTCGTCGGTCCAATGCCACCAAGCCAGCTCCGTGAAAGCGTAAAGACGGTCCGTGAGACGGACGTCGAAGTGGTTCGACCAATGGACCGCTTCGCTCTGCAGTTCCCCGTCGACGGGAAGGCGATAGCCGAACCCGGTCAGATAGTGGGCGTTCCCATTCGCCAGACGCTGCCCGAACGAGGTGAACAGGTGAAACTCGCCGTCGGCGACCGCTTGCTGGGCTCGCGGGGTTCCCACAGGCAACTCGTACGTGAATCCGGCCGACCACAACCGTCCGCGACGGACGTCCCTCAGCAGGTTGTACTTCAGCCCCACGGTCACGTCCGCCCAGCCGTCTCCGATCAACCCGTCGACCGGACCGTCACCGATGTTGTCGACGATGTAACCGTCCTTGACGGCGATCAAGCTCGCCCGCTCGGTCAACGCGATCCGAAATTGTAACGCGTACAACTGAACCGAGCCCCCGGCCGGGAGCGGACCCGTTCCCACATTCGCCGGCAACCGGTGGTGCAAAAAGATCGGCCGCAGCTCCGTCAAGTTGCGCGGATCCTCGAAGTAGACGAAGTTGATCATCGGGCTGATGAAATCGTCGAAACAACGGTCGCTCGGCTTGATCAATCCGGACAGCATCCGGTCACCGGCCGATCCGCAAGCGGACGAGCCGCCGCCACAACCGGCCAAGGAATCGCATTCGGTCGCGTCGCAGCCCATCGATCCGTTGACCGGCGACACATCCGAGGCGGACGGGGGGAACGTCGATTCGACCAATCCCCCGGGTACGCCGGTCGCGTTTAACCGGCCGGCCGAAAACAGCAGTGCGGCTGAGAAGATCGCCGTCATGATCAGATCGCGAGTCATCACTTTTCTTTCGCTATGAATGCAGTCGGCGGCGTCCGTCCGATTCCCAAACGCCTGACGAATCCGTTAACACGCGATTCATCGGCCGGCCCTGCCTGCCGCTTTCGAAAGCTTCCTGCAGCGGTCAACCCCTGAAAACCGACACATCTTCTCATCCACGGGCGGCGTCGGATCGCCGAACCCCGGTTCGCCGCGCCGAAGTGTGCCAATGCGTCACAGATTTCAGGGCATCGTGAAAAATGGTGTCATTTCGGCACGCCCTCGTTCTTCGTGTGCCTCACCCAAAAATCTCGCGAACCAAGCATTGGCGGTCGAACGATCGACACCACCGTTATCGCTTCCGAACCTGCTGCGAGGGATGAGCTGAGCTCGATCGCCAACGTCGGTGGGAACACGGCACCGGAGACGCTCGAGTTCACGGACAACGCGTGGTACGGCAGTGACCGGCCCCAGCGAACTCGCCGAACGATCCGGTTGCCGCTCCCCCAAGCGGGCGCGACCGACGGCGTCGACCCCGGCTTCAACGACCCGAGCAGACGCAAAGGTCCCACACTGAGTCGATGGCGACGTCGACCAAGGTCGGAGAGGTGTGGGTTCCGTAGAGCGTTTTAGTGCATCTCCAGTTCGTCGTGCTAAAGGTGGCTTCGCAATGAGCTGTCGATGAGATGGCGCTCGAGGGGCACGCCGTCAATCATGACCCCGATAAGAAAATGGTTGTGGATAACACGGCGCAGACCCTTGAATTGCACGCCCCGCGATCAGTAGTTAAATTCACTTTGCCGGACGGGTTGTTGACGCTGCTTTTCCTGGGACTGTTGATCTGGAAGCGACGGCGGCCTCAATCGCAAGTTGAGCAATCGTGTTCTGGTTCCGTGGAACTGCGCGCTAACAAAGCCCGTTTTCTCAACCGTCCCAGTTTTCTCAACCGTCCCAAAGGAGCCCGCATGCGTCGATCCCAACCCCAGTCGCCCCTGATGGCCTGCTCGCCGTTGATGGCATGGCTTGGCAGTGCCTTGTGTGGAATCACTTCCGCTTTGGCTCAATCGGCCTTGACCGAAGTGACGATCCCTCGTCTCGATCTCAACGATCAACACGATCGGCAGGTGGTGGTCGATCGCGAGCCTGGGCAATATTTGGGTCATCCGACGACCTGTCTACTGGAAGACGGGCAAACGATGCTCTGCGTGTATCCCAAAGGACACGGGCGAGGCGGCATCGTCTACAAACGAAGTGCCGATGGCGGCCGAACTTGGAGCGAACGTCTGCCGACACCCGAAAACTGGTCGACCTCCAAGGAGGTCCCAACGCTGCACCGAGTGGTCGGTCCGGACGGGACGAAGCGGATCGTCATGTGGTCGGGACTTTACCCGGCTCGCCTCGCGGTGTCCGAGGACGACGGCGAGAGCTGGAGCCCGCTCCGGCCCGTCGGTGATTGGGGAGGCATCGTCGTCATGGGGTTCGTCGAGTCGCTCAAGACGGGCCGTGGGCACTATCTGGCGATGTTCCATGACGATGGGCGATTCTTTCGCGAAGACGGCCAGAGAACCGACACCTTTCAGTTGTTCAAGACGTTCTCACGGGACGGCGGACTCACTTGGGCGGAGCCCGAAGTCGTCAACCAATCATCGGAAGTGCATCTTTGCGAACCGGGGGTCATCCGCTCTCCCGATGGCGGAACGCTCGCCGTGTTGCTCCGCGAAAATGCGCGACGTGAGAACTCACAAGTCATCTTCTCCACCGATGAGGGAAAGACCTGGTCGGCGCCCCGCTCGGTGCCGTTGGCGCTGACCGGTGATCGGCACGTCGCCAAGTACGCTCCGGATGGCCGCCTCCTAATCAGTTTTCGCTGTCGGGCGCCCGCCCACCTGACGGATGTCCGAGAGTACGAAGGCGATTGGGTGGCGTGGATCGGAAGCTGGGAGGACATTGTCGGCGGACGCGAGGGGGATTATCTCGTCCGCTTGAAGGAAAACACGAAGGGATACGATACGGCTTACCCTGGTGTCGAACTGCTGCCCGATGGCACGTTCGTCTCCACCACGTACGGACATTGGGAGGAAGGCGAAGAGCCCTACATCCTGAGCGTGCGGTTGCGGTTGCCGGAACTCGATGCGATGGCCGAGGAGAGCCGGCACACGTCGCGATGAGATCCTGGGAATCCCCCCGACGCGGCTCTCCCGGCTAGCACCCTCCGACACGGATTCCAAGTCCGAAACGTGAGCGATGCGGCGGCCCAGGTTCTGTCATCGTTGGCGTCACGGTTGACGTCGCGACAGATCGCGAGCGCCCGTCGATCGCTCCACCATGTATTGTCGGTGCGGCTCGTCTCGCCGCGCCGCGCGGATATCAAAACCGGGACGCTCCGCAAACCGTTCCTCCGCCGCCGCGGCCTGTTCCGCGTCATAGGTCCCCCGGTGGACCTGCAGCAAGTATCGCAGCCGCAGCGTTCGCTGCCGCGTCAACGGATAGCTGTCGTTCAAACAGAACGCGGCACCCATCCAGCCATCTTCGCGGACATGCCAGTGCGTGGGATACCGCGGGTTCTCGGGATGATCGAAGTAGGTGATCCCGGCAAACTCGGTCCGCCGCGCGCCGCCGACCCCGACCGCGATCGGTCCGCTGTAATCGACCCAGCGAGCCGGTTTGCCGAAGATCGCCGCTTCCCCCACCGCCCCTTCACTGCTGGTCAGTCGCCCATCACCAAAGTGAACTGACAGGGACGCGGCGACTCGCACGGCGAGGAAGCCGAAGTTCGTTTTCCCCAGCACCACTTCGGCGGATCCTTCCGGCGGCCGCAGGTCGATCTGCAACTCGAGGGCATACTCTCCATCCGAACCGGGTACCAACGCCGCCACCAGATCCTGCTCCAGCCGCTCGCGTCCCTCGGCGTCGTACCAACCCAGCCGCGTCGCCATGATCGCCTCCTGATCACCGTCGAGGTAGGCATACCAATGTTTCTGCCGGACCTGGGTGCCGTCGGAATCGGACCAAAAGTTGATGCCGTCGACGTCGTGGAACGCGAACCAGACCGAACGATGATGGTCGTGGTTTTCGGCGCCGGGATGCCCCATCCGCGTCAGCGAAACGGGGGGAGCGGTTCGCGTCGAGCCAGGGTCGCTCGAGGTAGGGGCGTTGATCGGATAGAAGAACGGACGGGGGTACTGGGGGCCGAAGTGCCAGCGTGTCCGCTGGCGTCCGTCGATGGAGAATGCGACCTGTTGTCCCGCCACCGGCAGCACCTCGCAGCGGACCGGCGGCGACGGCTGGGTCGCCTGCTCGAGATCGGTCGCCTGCTCGAGATCGGCCGCCTGCTCGAGATCGGTCGCCTGCTCGAGATCGGCCGCCTGCTCGGTCGTCTCCTGTCCGGCAGCCAACGAGGCGATCGCCGCCCCGATCACCCACCCGGTCAACATCGCGTGATAACGCACTGGAAATCCTCCACCCTTCAAAAAGTTCGCCAACCGACCTACCGCATCGCTTCCGACAAGCGTTCGGTGGACGACATGCTCGCGACGCCGCCGCGTTATGGCCGCCGCGCCCGCCGCTTCGCCTCGAGCAACCGCTCGGTGTACGAGCTCGTTGACCCCTCGGCTGTCGTAGCGTCGGGCCCGACACCGTCACGACCCGCGATCTGCTTCGGGCCCTTTTCCCGTTCCCACGCGGCCTTCGGGTCTCCGACCGCCGATCCGGACGGCGACCGCGGAGACACCGGATCCGTTGCGACGACGGCGTCGCCGCCCTGTCGATTCGCTTGCCGTTTCGCCGCGGCCAAACGGTCGAGCCGCTCGACCGGCGGGGCGTCCGCGACGGGGCGGCGGCGCAACCGGTTGACGAATTGGGCCACCCGTCCGACGCCGAAATCGATCCGCCGCGTCATCACGTCGCCGACGAACAGGCAACATCCGGCCAACACGAACCATGGCCATGCGTCGCGAATGCCGCGGACGCTTGGCAACCCGTCGCGGAACGGGTTCGATTCGAGCAGCGTGTCGACGCCTCCCGCCGACAGCGGTTCCGAAAGGTGTCCCGGCTCTCCGCCGTCGGGTCGCATCGAGGCGAGCGACTCCAAGAGCGGCCGGTTGGTGGCACGGAACCGATACTCGTCGTGGAACGGGACGGTGACGCCGCCCGTTAGCGGCGCGGCCCCCGGCTCGGGAATGACTTGCACGAGATAGTTTCCCGCTCGGTCGATCGGGAACGACCCGACATACCTTCCCGGGGCGGTTTGCCGGATCTCCATCGAAATCGGATTCAGTTCCGGATCGACGACCGACGCGTTCATGTCGAGTAGGTCTCGCGGGTCCTGGTTCTCGTCGAGCGCGTTGACGACGACGCGGACCTCCCCCTCCTCGACGACGGTGGCGATCGAAAAATCGCCCGATCCGTCCGACGCGCGGGTCAGCCACTGGGTCAGCTGCGCGAACAGCTTCCGCCCGCCGGCCCATTCCTTCCAATCCTTGGACCAGCGTTGTCCGCCATCGGTGGTGATCACGGCGGTGCGACCCAAACCGTACTGCCATGTCGCCAAGATCGGATGTCGACCGGAACTGGGCAGCGGCGACGTGATCAGCGTTTGCACGAGCGGGTTTTCCTTCGCCGTGGTCAAAACGTAACCGTAAATCGGCGGCGGCGCGCCGACCCCCTGTAAGATCGCGTGCGGCAATTCGACCGTCGGCTCGAATCCACGTTCGTCCTCGAAGATCAGCGGCCGCGCGATCCGACGTGACTCCCGCATCACGATCTGCGGGACCGCACGCGGCGAGAGGACGTGATACAGTTTCCCGCCGCCGAGCGTCGCGATCTGTCGC
This sequence comes from Pirellulaceae bacterium, assembly GCA_041685355.1. Classification (GTDB taxonomy): domain Bacteria; phylum Planctomycetota; class Planctomycetia; order Pirellulales; family Pirellulaceae; genus JAWLFY01. Next base: position 9,208 of record JAWLFY010000036.1, read on the forward strand.
ATCAAACCCACGTCAGCGTCGTTGCCGATCGCGACCGAGGTCACCGTGATCCCCGAGTCTCGCATCTGCCGCGTCAGGCCGGGGAAGGAATTCTCCGGGGTCATGCCGTCGGTCAGCACGATCATGTGTTTGACCGCCGCGTCGGTCTTCGCCAACTCCCCGAACCCGCGTCGCATCGCCGGGAACAGGTCGGTGCCGCCGCCGACACCGATCCGGGAGATCCGCGGCATCAGGTGCGTCCGCTGACCGACCGGCTGCAACGGGATCGCCTCGCGGGTTTCGGTGTCGAACGTCAACACGCCGACCGAGTCGCTGGGCCGCAACATCTTGACCGCCTCGCGGGCGGCCGCCTTGCACATTTCCAGTTTTTCCCCCGACATCGACCCCGACACGTCCATTACCAGCATCAACGCCCCGGTGGCCGCGACGACCGAATTCTTGATCTCGAAGTCGACCGGCATCGCCCGCTCAATCGACGTCCCGGTCCAGCCGCCTGCGCCGAACGAGTCGGGCCCGCCGATCATCAGCAACCCGGCCCCGAGTTGCTGAGTGTTGCGGACCAACATCTCCAGCTGCGCGTCGGTGAAGCTGACCAACCCGCTGCCCCCTTCGCCGCTGACGCGGGGGACGTTCGCGAGGATCACCGAGTCGAACGCTTGCAACTCGGCGAGAGAGCCGAACGCGTTGTCGCTGGGACGAACGACGACCCCCATCTCCTCGTCGAGCAACTGCTCGGCGAGCCAGTCCCATTCGCCAGGGCGGTCGAACGGTTCGATCAACAACACGCGGCTTTTCCCGCGGACGTTGGCGAACGCCGTCGCCCGGTTGTTCTCGGTTCGCGCGTCGCGGCTGACATCGTCGGGGGTGAACGTCGCGTCGAAGGTATACGGAAGCGGCCGGTCGATCGTGTGCCGCAGCGGGATCACCGATTTCCCGGCCGGAAGCTCGACCGGGATCTCCGCCAACAACTCTTCGGTCCCCCCGGCGGATCGCGTCACGCTAAGACGCCCTCGGACCGGCCGGTCCGAGCCTTCGTCGGGGTAGGCGGTCATCACGACGCGGGCATCGAACGGTCGGCCCAACCGGATCTCGGTCGGCAAGTCGATCTTTTCGATAAGTACGTCCGCTCCCGCCTCCACCGCGCCGGGGACGACGTCGAGCCCGATCCCGGCCGACGCCAATCGCCGCGCCGTCTCCCCCGCGCGGCCTCTCGTTTCGTTCCCGTCGGTGACCAACACGATCCTGCCCCTGGAGTCAGCCGGGATCGCCGAGCGGGCCAGCTCCAAAGCCGCCCCGATGTCGGTCGCGTCGGCCCGCAACTCGTCACGGCTGCCGAGGACCAGACGCGGCAAGTCCTCCTCCAGCGGCGGCACGTCGATCGCCGCGTCGCGGCCGAACACGACCACCCCGGCCCGGTCCTCGCGGCTCCGGTCGCGGTGCCGATCCGCGCTGCGAGTCACATAGTCGGATGACGGCTCGCGGGCGGCCCGCGCGATGCTGTCCGACCGGTCCAGCACATACATCACCGTGACGCGGTCGTGGATCCGTACCCACTGCACCCCGGCGACGGCGAACGTCACGGCGACCACCACGGACGTCCGAATCAACGTCGCGACGATCCCACGGACACGGCCGAGCGCCGCAAAGTGGCGAAACGCCATCCACCACATCGGCGGCAACAACGCCAAAAGCCAGAGATACTCGGGATGTTCAAACGCTAGTCGCAACCGAACCTCCGAGATCGCGTCGTCAATGTCCGCCCCGAATAACTGTCCGCCCCGA
>JAWLFY010000036.1:11089-36092 GCA_041685355.1 Pirellulaceae bacterium
TGTCCGCCCCGAATAACTGTCCGCCCCGACTGAATGTCCGCCCCGACTGAATGTCCGCCCGGGAATCGGACACGGCCTCATCATACCGGGCAACGACCTGATCATATCGGGTGACCCGGAACATCGAGGGGATCGCGAAGGTCGGGGTACCGACACGCCCCGTCCGAAAGGGGACCGGATCGCGATATACTCGCCGCCACGATCTTGATGGCCGGGCAACGAGGAATGCGGAATTGTCAGTTGAAAGCAAGCGAGCCGTCGTCGAGGACGGCGACGAACGGTGTGTGGCGGCGGAACCGAATTCGGTCCGAGGGCCGCTTCTGGTGACCGGGGTCGCCGGCGTTCCCGGGCTCAGCGCTGTCCGCCATTTCCGCCGCCGGCTCGGCGGGCGAGTGATCGGGACCCGGCGGCCCGACCACTGGCCACTCCAAGGGCCCGGGATCGTCGCGTGCGACTTAGCGGACGCCGACGCGGTCGCCCGACTTTGGCAACAGCACCGCTTCGCGTCGGTGCTCAGCGCCGCCGGAAGCTGTCGGCTCAAGTCGTGTGAACTGGACCCGGCGATGGCGCGGCGGGTGAATGTCGACACGACCCGAAACGTGATCCGACAAGCGGCCCGCCACGGCGCCCGTGTGATCCACCTTTCGATCGACCTTGTCTTTGCCGGGCGTCCCGGCGGACGGTATCGCGAACACGAATCGCCTGACCCCGTCACCGTCTACGGGGCGATGATGGCCGACGCCGAGGAGGTGGTGCGGACCCTCGCCCCCGACGCGACGATCTTGCGCATCTCGCTCCCCATGGGAGAAAGCTTCAACGGCCACGCCGGCGCGATCGATTGGATCGCGTCGCGGTTTCGCCAGGGGAAACCGGCAACGTTGTACTACGACGAGATCCGCACGCCGACCTACGTCGGATGCCTGAACCGGCTGATCGGATGGCTCCTCGAACACCCGATGCCGGGGACGTACCACGCCGGCGGCCCGCGGCAACTATCCTTGTACCAAATCGCGCAGATCGTCAACGTCGTCGGCGGATTCGATCCGGACCTGCTCCGGGGCTGTTACCGACATGACGCCGGCCCGGTCCCACCCCGTGCCGGCAACGTGACCCTCGACTCGACCGCGCTCGCGGCGGCAACCGGGTTTGTCCCGTTCGACCCTTGGCCCCGACACCCGGAACTCATCCCCGTCGGCCGCGGCTGGCACCTCGATCGGACCCGGCAAGACCTGCAATCGCTACGCCGACGTGAATCGCTGTCGATCGAGTCCCTCTACCACAACCCTCTCACCCACGAACCCCATCCCCCGGATCCCCATCCCTCCGTCCCGGAGCCCCTCTGATGATCTTGTCCCGCTTGCCCACGGTTGATTCACCGCGCGTTTCTTCACCACGTTCGCGTCCTCCATTGTCGCGTGCCAAGTTCACGCGTCGCGTTCTGTTGCGGATCGCGGTCTGCTTTTCGTCGCTCTGTCTCCTTGTCCCGTTCGGGGGCCCTCCCGCGGCGGCCGAAACGACGGTCGAGGACTTCGACTCGATCGAACGGTTCACGCTGAAAAACGCCTCGGGGATGACTGTCAAAGTCACCAACTACGGGGCGATCGTCACGTCGATCGTGGTCCCCGATCGTGACGGGAATCTGGCCGACGTGGCGCTCGGATACGACCGCGTCGAAGATTACATGAACGCGGTCGACAAACCGTACTTCGGCGCAATCGTCGGTCGCTACGGGAACCGGATCGCCGAAGGCCGGTTCACGATCGACGACACGATGTACACATTGGCAACCAACAACGGGGAGAACCACCTGCACGGCGGCGTGATCGGGTTCGACAAAGTCGTCTGGGACGCGGAGCTGATCGCCGGCAACGGATGGTGTGGCGTTCAGCTCCGCTATCTCGCCAATGACATGGAAGAAGGCTATCCCGGGAATCTCGACGTCACGGTGACCTATCGACTCAACGATGAGAACGAACTGTCGGTCGCGTACGCGGCGAGGACTGACAAACCGACCCCGGTGAATTTGACCCAGCACACCTATTTCAACCTTCGTGGCGAGGGGGACGGCACGATCGAAGATCACGAGCTGATGCTTCGGGCCTCCCACTACACGCCGGTCGATGAAGGACTGATCCCGACCGGTGAGATCGCACCCGTGGCCGGCACGCCGTTCGACTTTCGCGAGCCAAAGCCGATCGGCCGAGACATCGACGCCGACCATCCGCAGCTCGAACGCGGTCTCGGCTACGACCACAATTTCGTCCTCGACCGTGATGACGAGGCGGGGCTCGTCTTGGCCGCCCGCGTGCAGGAACCGACGACCGGGCGGGTTCTGGAAGTCATGACCGAAGAGCCGGGGATCCAGTTCTACACCGGTAACTTTCTCGACGGTCGACTGACGGGAAAGTCGGGACGTCCCTACGTCCACCGGGGTGGGTTCTGTCTGGAAACGCAGCACTATCCGGATAGCCCGAACCGTCCCGATTTCCCCTCCACGATCCTTCGTCCCGGGGAGACCTACGAAACGGAAACGGTGTTTCGTTTTTCGACCCGCTGAGCTCCGCCCGAATGGGCGAAAAAAGGCGGGGCAGGCTTCGAAATCGAAGCCTGCCCCTGTCGGCGCGGCGGAGCGCTTCGCCGCATCCCGAGTTCGAAAGAGGAAAGGTCAGTTGTCCCGTCCGGGTCGGCCCCCACCACGCCGGCCCCCACCACGCCGGCGGCCGTCTTCGTCGCCGCCACGTCCGCGGAACCCGCCCCGTCCGGCTTCCCCGCCGCGGTCGTCACGACCGGCGGACTCGCGGCGTTCCGGCATCTCGAACGGTTCGCCCTTCATCTCATTGAATCGCGATTGCTGTTCGGGGGTCAGCACCGCCATGACCGATTTCTCAAGATCCTCACGAAACTTCACCATCGCTTCCCGCATGTTTTCCTGACCCGCCTCCCGCATCGCCGTACGGAACTTTTCCCCTCCCTGCTCGCGGACCTCTTCGAACTTTGCCTTCTGGGTGTCGGTAATCTTCAACGCTTTCGCGACCTTTTCCGTGTCGAGCGCCTGCACCCCTTGGACTTGGATACTGATCTCGTCTAAACGGTCCAGCTGATCGGGTGCCAGAATCATTTCGAGCTGCTCACGCATTTCTTTTTCCATCTCGCGTCGACGTTCGGCCAACTCCTCGAACATCTCGCGCCGCTCTTCCTCGCTGGCGTTCCGCATCCGAGCGAAGTCGAAGCCGCCCTCTTCCCGACGCGACTCGCGCGCTTGCTCCTGCATCTTTTCGATGGCCGCCGTTTGATCCGGAAACATCTCCAGTTCCTTTCGGACCGCTTCGATTTGAAGGAGCCCGATCGCCGGATCCCCACCTCGTCTGCCAAATCCGCCCGGACCGCCTCGACCCCCAAACCCTCCGGGACGCCCCCCGTCACGGCCTTGAGCCATCAAGTCGGTAGCCGTCATCGAAACGGCGGCGATGGCGATGATCGCGATGCTGGTCCGGGTGATGTTCATGGTTTCAGATTCCGTCGAGCGAGAGGAGTGATCCGCGGTTTGGGGAGCAACCGGCGAAGAACGGGGATAGTAAATCTAACCGACGTGGACTGGCCGAGTTTCGTCACCCGATCGGCCAGTTGTCGAAATTTTCTTCGAATCCCCCGCTTGTCGACGCTTTACAGTTTGCACGATTCGCGGATCGAACCGCTTCGCCGAGACCTCTCGGTGAACCTGTCTTGGGCCTCCCGGCGTTTCGGGCGCCCCTTTCCCAGCTCCCTCCATTTTGGGTAAATATGATGAAGTCGATGCTCCTTTCCCTCGCCGCACTGCTCGCGATTCCCTCCTTCGCCGCCGCGGAAACGCCTGATAAGACGATCGTCGAAACGGCGGTCGCCGCCGAATTCAAGACCCTGGTCGCCGCTGTTAAGGCCGGCGATCTCGTCGAAGCTCTCAGCAGCGAAGGCCCGTTCACCGTGTTCGCGCCGACCGACGAAGCGTTCGCGAAACTTCCGAAAGGGACGCTCGAAAAGCTCCTGACCGAAGAAGGGAAGCCGCAACTCGTTTCGATCCTGAAGTATCACGTCGTGTCGGGGAAAGTCCCCGCCTCGAAGGTCGTCGGTCTCGATTCGGCCGAAACCCTCCAGGGGAGCAAGGTCAAGATCGAAGTCGCCGACGGCGGAGTCGTGCTCAACGGGAAGTCCAAGGTCGTGAAGACCGATGTGATGTGCAGCAACGGCATCATTCACGTGATCGATACCGTGCTGTTGCCCCCGTCCAAGAAGTAATTCGCTTCGCTCCCGCTTATTCCGACAAGCGGACCGATCGCAAACGAAACCTCGACTTTCGCGATTCGCGGGAGCCGAGGTTTTTTTTCGCGCGGGGAGTCTCTCGATGGCCTCCACGCTCACCCGCATTCCGGCGGGACGCTTTCGGATCAGCGTCAAACGGGAAGGACGCCCGCTGGCGGAGGCATCCGAGGGGAGCATCTCGAACTTCTCGCACGACCGCGTCGAGGAAGGGGGCCGTGTCGAAGTCGCTCCACCGTGTGGCGTGACGGCCGGTGGGGCCGCGGGTCGATCGGGCGTGCGCGACTCGATCGGGCGTGCGCGGGTCGATCGGGCGTGCGCGGGTCGATCGGGCGTGCGCGGGTCGATCGGGCGTGCGCGGGTCGATCGGGCGTGCCCGCTCAATCGGGCGTGTCGAGGTAGGGATCCTGACCGATTTCTCGCTGCATCTTTTTTCGTTCCTTTTCGTGATGTAGCAGCACCATCCGGTCTCGGAAATGTTTTCGCTCGACCCGCCGCTGCGCCTTTCGGAACAGGCTCGCTCGGCGGTCGGCGGAACCTTGCATCGTCTCGCCGCGGGCTTTGAGCCGTTCCGACTTGTCGGGGCCCAAGCCCGATTTGAGAATGTCGTCATCGAGCGACAAGAATTGGCGATACGAGCCCCGGTCGCCTTGGCGTCCGCAGCGACCGATCAGTTGGCGGTCGATGCGGGCGGCGTCGTGGAGTTCGGTGCAGACGACGTGCATCCCGCCGAGCCGTTCGACTTCGTCGGTGAGTTTGACGTCGGTTCCGCGGCCTGCCATGTTCGTCGCGACGGTGACTTTCCCTCGGCCCCCGGCCTCGGCAACGATCTCGGCTTCTTTCTCGACGTTGTTCGCGTTGAGGACGGCGTGTTCGATCCCGACTTCCTCGAGCATCCGCGAGAGGAGCACGCTCTTGTCGATCGATCGGGTCCCGATCAGTACCGGTCGTCCGGTGGCGTGGATCTCGCGAACCTCGTCGACGATCGCGCGGAATTTCGATTCCATCGAGCCGAACACGCGATCGGCGAGTTGTTGTCGACGAGGGGGGCGATTGGTCGGGACGCGGACGACCGGGGTCCGGTAGATCCGCCGCAACTCCCGCCCGCTGGTGGCCGCGGTCCCGGTCATTCCCGCCAGGTGGGGAAAGCGAAGGAACAGGTCTTGGACCGTGATCCGAGCCGCTTGGCCGGTCGGCACGCTGATCTCGATCCCTTCCTTCGCCTCGATCGCCTGATGGATCCCGTCACGCCACTTACGGCCTTCGGCGAGCCGCCCGGTGAACTCGTCGACGATCACGATTTCGTCTTTCCCCTGCTGGCCCGGCCGGACGACGTATTGGCGGTCGAGGATAAACTCGCGGTTCACCTTGATCGCACGCTCGGTGTATTCGTATAGGTCGACCAGCCCCATCGTCCGCACGAGGTCCGGCTTGAGCAGCGCCCGGACCTTCTGCCGCCCCCGCGCGGTGAGTTCATACCGCTTGGTTTCGTCGTCGATGTCGAAGTGCTCGTTGAGTTCGAACCCGGCGGCATGCTCGGCGGCCCAGCGATACGTTTCGACGATCTGATCGCGGACGGTGTCTTCAAGGCTCCCGATGATCAGTGGCGTGCGTGCCTCGTCGATGAGAATACTGTCCGCCTCGTCGACCAGACAGAAGTGCATCCCTCGCATCACCGGTTGGTCGCCCGGACCGCCGAACCCGCCCCCGCCGTCGCCAAGCATTTCGGTTTGCAGCCGGTTCTGGGCCCGCAACAGCAGCCGGTCGCGGAGGAAGTCGAACCCGAATTCCTTCGCCGTCCCGTAAGTGATCGCGGCCCCGTACGCGGTCCGTCGCCCCCCTTGGTCGCTGTCGGTTTGGATCACCCCGACGGAAACGCCCAAGAATTCGAACAGCGGTCGCATCCATTCGGCGTCCCGTTTGGCGAGGTAATCGTTGACCGTCGCCAAATGCGCCCCTTTGCCGACTAACGAGTGAAGGTACATCGGCAGCGTCGCGGTGAGCGTCTTTCCCTCCCCGGTTTGCATCTCGGCGATGTGTCCTTCGAACAACGCGATGCCGCCGATCAGCTGGACGTCGTAGTGCCGCATCCCGAGCGATCGGCGCCCCGCTTCACGGACCAACGCGTAGGCTTCCGGGAGGATTCCCGCCAACTTCTCGCCGGCCATCGCCCGGTAGCGGAGCGCCAGCGAGCGTTTCCGCAGCGCCGCGTCATCCTCGCGAGTGAACGCCTCTTCCAGCCGATTGATTTGGTCCAACTGGCGGCTCCAGCGGACCATCCGGGGGCGAAACCCCCGTCCCGATCGCAAGATTCGCGGCTTCGGGGTCGTCGCTCCCCGACGGGAGGAGGCGTCCTCCGGCACGTTCGGGGCGAGCGGGTCGACCGCGCTCGCCTCGCCGTCAGAGGCGACCACCGCGTCGAGGTTTTCAAGGCGGTCCGACACCGACTCGGCGGAATCGGGCCGATCACGCGGGGGGGCGTTCGGCGTCGACGGATCGAGATCCGGCCGTTCAAAGCCGGCCTCGTCGAGACCGCTCCCGGCCCCGTCGCGTTGATCCGAGGCCTCGGCGTGTCGGCTCACGGGCGGTTCGATCTCGGTCGCCGGTAGGGGAGCGTTTTCCGGTTCGGTGTCGCTGCGAGCCATCGACCTCAACGTGTCGTGAACGGGGGGACGGGAATCGATGTCGGGGATCGCTTCATTCTAACGCCGATCGTCCCCGATCCAGCCCTCTCGGACGCGGTCACCGTGGGAATCGAAGGATCGTGTCAAGAAAGGGGGACTGGGTGGTCTGTTCCAGAGATTCCGGACGTTCTCCATCTGCCGCGGGTTCCGGCCGATCTACTCCTGACATGTCAAACCAGTTTTCCCGGACTGAATGAGAAATCCGATGAAAATGAAATTCAGAGGGGTGTCGTTGGCGGCGGCCCTACTCTCGGCCCGAATGATCTTTGCCCCCGGTGCCGCGATCGGCGACGAGGGGAGCGGTTCGGTCGGGGACCTTCCCGGATACCGGCACCTGCCCGCGACGTTCGTCGGCGACGACGAGGGAGCGGAATGGGAGGGCGCGGAAGCGGAATGGGAAGGCGCGGAAGTGGAATGGGACGGCGCGGAAGCGGAACCGATGTCCGACGGCTCGCCGATCTCGTTCTCCGACCTACACCCTTCGACCGCCGAACACGTCGTCAGCGGGTATCCGTCGCGAAGCGTTCCGCGGCGGGGCCAACGGCGTGGCGGGCTGATGAACCGCGCCGAAGACGCGTGGCTCTCCGCCGAACTCCTGTTGTGGTTCCCGCAGCAGCGTCGGACGCCGCCCTTGGCCGTCACCGCCCCGGCAGGCGTCGATCCGGTCATCGGTGATGGCGGTCACACCGCGTTCGGCGGCGACGTCGGCGGCGGGCTGACCCCCGGGTTTCGGATCGATGCCGGTCGGTACTTGACGAAGAACTTCGGGATCGGCGGCCGCTTCTGGTTCCTCGGCGAAGACAGCGAAGGGTTCGCGGCGAGCGGCGACGGGACGGGAACGTCAATCGGTCGACCGTTCTACGATGTCGACGTGCCCGGAAACCGGTCGATCCGGGTCAACCTCGCCGACGACGTCTTCTTCGGAGATGTCAGCATTGAGAGTGAGTTGGACCTGATCGCCGCCGAGGCGTACGGGCGGTTAAACTTTCACCGCGATTCGAACTATCAAGTCGACCTGCTGGGCGGTTACACGTTCTTCGGGATCGACGACCGCTTGTCCGCCCAGAGCACGACGGTCAGCGGCGCGAACGCCGGTTCGGTCGGCGGCACCCCCGGCCAAGTCAGAACGTTCCACGACGAATTCGATGCGGAGAACCGGTTCCACGGCGGCCAACTCGGGATGGAGATGTCGCTCACCCAAGGCCGTTGGATGCTCACGTCGCTGACGAAAGTCCACCTCGGGAACATGAATCAGTCGATCGGGATCCGGGGCACCGGCACGGACGACCCCGACGGAGTATCGGGCGCGACGTCGTATGACGCCGGGGCGCTCGCGCTCGACACCCAAGGAGAATTCGAACGGGACCGATTCGCGTTCGCGCCGGAAGTCAACCTGAAGCTCGCCTACCGGTTCCGACCCAACGTGCTGTTGAGTGTCGGCTATAGCTTCCTGTACTTCGACAACGTGCTGCTGGCCGGGGAACATGTTGACCCGCTGTTCGATACCGGTGGCGGTGCCCCGCCGTCGGGCGGACCGTTCAATCAACGCCCGTTCGAGTTCCGCGATTCGAGCTTGTGGGTGCAAGGGATCGACCTCGGGTTCGTGCTCGACTTCTAACGGCGACGCGTTCGGCGCGGGGTCGAATCGGACAGCATGTCGCGGGCCAACGGTCCGGGAAACTGTTCCGCGATCTGCCGACGTCGGCCCCGTGCGAAAGCATCGAACGGGGCGTGGGGGGAACCTTCCCTTCACGCCCCTTTTTTCGTCAACCTGCGTCCTCGTTTTTCCCCACCAAGTCTCACCCGCGATTTCGGAGACGCCCACCCGTGACCTCGCCGATCATCCTTGGCCTGTGGCCCGTCGCCGGGGTCACCACCGTCGGCGTGACCCGCGACGACGCCCGCGACACGGTACGGGCGGCGATCGACGCGGGGGTGACGCAGTTCGACACGGCGTTCAGTTACGGCTATGACGGCGAAAGCGATCGGCTGATCGGCACGTTCCTCGGTCGCGACCGTGACCGCTTCACGCTGATCGGGAAGGTCGGCCAGCGTTGGAGTGCCGACCGTCAACGGGTCGTCGACGGTTCGCCTGATACGCTCCGCGAGGACGCCGAAACGTCGTTGCGGCGAATCGGCGTCGACGCGTTCGACTTGCTGATGCTCCATTCTCCCGACCCCCTCTTCCCCGTGGAGCGATCGGCCGAAGCGTTCGTCTCGTTCCGCCGCCGAGGACTGTGCCGTCGAGTCGGGATCTGCAACGCGACGCCGCAGCAACGCCGCGTGTTCGCCGAGGTCGCGGGGTGCGACGCGATCCAGTCCCCGCTCAATCTGATGCAACCCGGTCCGCTCAACGACGTGATCCCCGAGGCGGCCGGTGCGGGGTGCGACGTGCACGTCTACTGGACGTTGATGAAGGGGTTGCTGGCGGGACGGATCTCCCGCGATCACGTCTTCGCCGACGGGGACAGCCGCCCCGGGTACGCCGTTTATCAAGGCGAACCGCGGCGTCGGGCTCACGAGATCGTCGACCGGCTCGGTCAGCTCGGCGGACGGTGCGGCGTTTCCGTTGCCCAACTCGCGATCGGGTGGGCGTTGTCCCAACCTGGCGTGACGGCCGCGCTCGTCGGCGCCCGTCGACCGGAACAGATTCGCGAAACCGCCGCCGCCCGCCCCCTGACGCGTGACGTCGCGACCGAAGTCGATGGGATCCTCACGTCGCTGGCGGATCGGCCCGCTGGGACGCCCGAATCGCCGGACGGATCGTGACCTCGCCGCCGTCCCTGGTCACCTCCCGGTCGCCCGGCAGCATATAACGGTCGGGCTCGCCGCGGCGGCACGTTGCCGCCAACCGTTTCCAATGGGCCGCCGACATCGCCGATCGCGCCCAGCCGCGACGATCCCACAACGATTGAAGCCCATCGATCACGGCCGCTTCGGAGAACGGGCCGGCCGCCGAAGGGGGTTGGCGGAGAACGAGCGGTTCGTCCGACGCGACGGCGACTTCGAGCCAACGGGCCGCCTCGGTCGCGATCACGTCACGCCAACCGCCGAGCGAATCGATCGTCCGTAACATCGACTCGGCAGCGGCCGGATACCGCGATTCCACACGCGGGAAGATCTCGGATCGGATCCAGTTGCGGCGGTAAGTCGCGTCTCGGTTGCTGGCGTCCTCCCGCCAGGACTGCCCGATTTCACGAAGTCCCTCGCGGATCGCGTGGCGGCGGACCGAGAGCATCGGCCGAGCCAACACCAGGTCGGGGCCGAGGTCACGAAACGGCGGGATCCCGCACAACCCGCTCGGACCCGTCCCTCGAAACAGATGATGAAGCAGCGTCTCGACGTTGTCGTCGGCGGAATGGGCGACCGCAACGTAGCGAGATCCGGCGGCCGCCGCGGCTTCCTGGAGAAAAGCGTAACGCTCGCCGCGGAGCGTCGCTTCGTCCGCACGCGTCCCCGAACCGCGGCCGACCACGACGCGGACACCGAGCTCTCCCGCGAACCGGCGGACGAACGCCTCGTCCCGGTCCGCCTCCTCCCCACGGACCCCGTGGTGATGATGAGCGATCACGATTTCGCCCCGCACCCTGGAGCCGACCCCAACCCCCGACGCGACCCGCGGCCGTGAGTCACCGCGATCCCCCGATTCAACGTGGCTCCCGTTGACTCCCCCCCGGATCTCCACTAACGCCCGCGATAGCGCGACGCTGTCCGCACCGCCGCTGCACCCGACCGTCACCCCGACGTCGAGCCAGCGTTCGGCAGGCCACCGCCGAACGACCTCGTCCAGGATCGATTCCCAAGTGGCGGACACGGAATTCCAAAAAACGAATGGGGAGTCCCCAGAGACGAAAGCGGGCTCCCAAGAGGTGAATGCCGGCTCCCACGCGTGGTGTGCCGTCCCCCCCGTCGACGCGTCGAAGGGAGGACGCTTGGGGATCGGTTGTTCCGCCGGTTGTTCGGCGCTGTTACTCTCTTAGCCGATCACCCTCCAAAGCTTAACAACTCCTCCGGACAGCCACATCACCCGCCCGTCGGCGGTGGCCGCGGAACGATCCGATTCGACGCCAGGCATCCCGATCGCCTCGCCGGTGGTTGTTGGGTCCGTGAGACCGAGGAACCCTCGATGCCGGCCGAAACCGCAATCACCATCCTGATTTGTATCGTCAGCTTCCTGCTCGGCGTCGCCGCGTCGATCGCGGCGTGGTTCGTTTTCCGCGCCAGAAACCGCAAGCTGATCGAAGCGGAGGCCGAGCGGATCCTGCAAACGGCGCGGAGGGAATCCGAAACCGAATACCACCGGCTTCTGGTCGAGGCGAAAGAGTCGGCGATCAAGCTCAAGGCGGAGGCAGACGATGAGATCGCCGAACTCCGCCGCGGGCAACTGCAACGTGACCACAAGCTCGACCTCCGCGAAGAACAACTGACGCAACAGGAGACGACCCTCCGACAACAGCAACGCGGGCTCGAGAGCAGCCAAACCCGCCTCGAAGCCCAACTGAGGGCAGCCGCCGAACGCCGCGAACGGCTCGACCAAACCCTCCAAGAACAACAGCGGGTCCTCGAGCAAGCGAGCGGCATGTCGCGGGACGAGGCCGCCCAGCGGCTGATGAAGTCGCTCGAGGAGGAACTCCAGCACGAGATCGGAACGACGCTCCTGCGACACCAGAAACGGCTCGGCGAGACGGTCCAGGAACAATCGCGGCAGATGCTCCTCACGGCGCTACAACGTTATGCCTCCGCCCACACCGCCGAAACGACCACCAGCACCGTCGACGTCCCGCACGACGACATGAAGGGGCGGATCATCGGCCGCGAGGGTCGCAACATCCGTGCCTTCGAAAAGGCGACCGGCGTCGACGTCATCATCGATGACACCCCCGGGGTCGTGATCGTCAGCGGTTTCGATCCGGTGCGACGCGAAATCGCCCGCCAATCGCTCGACGCGTTGATCGCCGACGGCCGCATCCACCCCTCGAAGATCGAAGAGGTCGTCGAGCAAACGACGAAAGAGATCGACGCGTTCATCCTTCGCAAAGGCCGCGAAGCCGCCGACGAGGTCAACGTCCCCGGGCTCCACGAACGGATCCTGACGATGCTCGGTCGGCTCCACTTTCGCACCTCCTACAGCCAGAACGTGCTCCGCCACAGCGTCGAGGTCGCGTTCATCAGCGGACTGCTGGCGGAGATGCTCGGGATGGACGGCGACCTCGCCCGGCGATGCGGGTTGCTCCACGATATCGGCAAGGCGGCCGACCATGAACTCGAAGGGGGACACCCGAAGATCGGCGCCGATCTCCTCCGCCGACACCACGAAGCCCCCGAGGTGGTCCACGCGGCGCTCGGGCACCACGACGAGATCGTCACCGAGTACCCCTACACGATGCTCGTCGCGACCGGCGACGCGTGCAGCGCCAGTCGCCCCGGGGCACGCCGCGAATCGCTCGAACGCTATATCAAACGGATGGAAGAACTCGAGGCGATCGCCAACCGCTTCGACGGCGTCCAACAAGCGTTCGCGATCTCCGCCGGCCGGGAATTGCGAGTGATCGTCAACGCCGACAAGGCGGACGACGAACTCGCCGCCACGATCTGCCGAAACATCGCCCAGGCGTTCGAAAAAGAACTGACCTACCCGGGCGAGATCAAGGTCACCGTCGTCCGCGAAGCGCGGTTTACCGAAACCGCGCGGTAGCCACTCAGACCTTCGGTTCCCAGCCGGGGGCGTACTCCCGCGACCACATCGCCTCGGCTTCCGGGTTGTCCAAAATGTGACCGTTGGCGGGATCGGTTCGCAGCACCGACCGGGTTCGATAGGCGATGTTGCCCAAATGACAAAGCAACGTGCTTTGGTGAGCCTTCTCGATGTCGGCGTTCGGCCGGCGATCGGTGCGGATCGCGTCGAGGAAATCGGCGAGGTGATCCGCGTCACCGGCGGGACCGTTTTCCGCTTCGACCTCGTTCTCCATCATGTCGTAGATCGTGTAACCCCAGCTGCGAAACACGATCGTCCCTTCGGTCCCGTGAATACTGATCCCGAACCGCGAATCGTGCACGCCCAACGGGGACCAGCTCAACCCTTCCCATGTGATCGTCTTGTTCCCCGGGAAGTCCATCGTGAGCATCATCGTGTCGGGGGTTTCCTGCGAGTCGTCGTGGCGGTACTTGCCGCCCCCGGCGGTGACCTGTGTCGGGTACGTCACCTGCATCCCCCAGCGGGCGACGTCGATCCCGTGAACGCCGTTGTTCCCCAATTCGCCGTTGCCCCAGTGCCAATGCCAGTGCCAGTTGTAGTGCACGATGTTGTCCTTGAACGGACGATCCGGGGCGGGGCCTTGCCACAGCCGCCAATCGAGCCATTCGGGGACCGGCGCGGCTTTCCCGTGACCGATCGGACCGCGGCGGTTGTTGTACCAAGTCCGGGCATACAGGACCTCGCCGATCGCCCCGTCGTGGACCTTCTTGATCCCCGACAGGAGCGCCGGGGCGCTGCGACGCTGGCTCCCCATCTGCACCACACGGTTGTGCTTCCGCGCGGCCTCGATCGCCCACTCCCCTTCCTGCGGCGTGTGGCTGCACGGCTTCTCGACGTAAACGTGCTTGCCGGCGTTGCAGCCGATGATCGTCGCGGGGGCGTGCCAATGGTTCGGCGCGGCGACGACCAACACGTCGCTGTCGGGATCGTCGAGGATCCGTCGGAAATCGGTGACGATCTTCGGCGCCTTCCCTTGCGTCTCCGTCACGGTTTTCGCGACCCGCTCCGCGGCCCGCGAATCGACGTCGCAGATGTACCCGATCTCCGCGTTGTCCGACGACATGAACCGCTTGGCGAGCGCCCCGCCGCGGCCGTTGACCCCCATGATCCCGACGACGACCTTCTCGTTCGGCGACGTCGTCGGCTGGGCCCCCGGCTCCTGAGCCGTCGCGGCCCGGCCCAAACCGGCCGTCGCGGCGATCGCCGTCCCCGCCTTCAAAAACAAACGGCGGTCGCGGTTGCGAATCTCGGGGCGCGCCAACGTTTCTGTGCTGGCGCCGGTATGGTTCGACATGTTGGTATGGTTCGACATGTTGGTGTGGTTCGACATGTTGTGTTCCTCAAGCGTTGTCCGAGCGGGACGTTTCCCGTGCTCGGTTCGGTCACGGATAGTCTGAATGGGTCGTAAGTCGGGGTAAGTCGATCGCGATCGGGTCGGGCTACTTCAGCTTGGCGATCGCCGCGATCACGTTCTTGCTGTCTTGACCCGCCTTCACCTGGTCGTCCTTGTAGGCGACCTGCCCGTCGCGGTCGACGATGAACGTCCACCGACGGGTCGTCACGTTTCGCGTCAACGGGTAGGTCGTCCCGTCGATCACCGCGTTGACCGTCTTTTCGCCGACCGTCTTGGGGACACCGAACGCGTCGGCGACCTTGCCCTCGACGTCAGCCAAGAGCGTGAAGTTAAGCCCGTGGGCCTTCTTGAAAAGTTGGTGGCTCTCGACGGTATCGCCGCTGACGCCGACCACCTCGACGTCGTTGTCCGCAAGTTGCCCCATGTCGTCCCGGAACGCACACGCCTGCGCCGTGCACCCGCCCGTCATGTCGGCCGGATAGAAGTACACGACGACGACCTTCTTGCCGAAATGCTCGTCCGATTTCCAAACCTCACCGCGGTCGTCTTTTACCTCGAAACGGGGGGCCTCGTCGCCGACCGAGACCCCCTTCGCCTCGTCCGCCAAGACGGAACCCGACGGGCCGCTGGCGAACAACAACGCGGCTGCGACGACGAATGCGGAAAGACGAAAAGCAGGCATGGTGATGCTCCGTGAGGTGGGCTGAGGGGGGAGGCGGGATCGGACCCGCTGCGGGATCGACCCATTGTAGACCGGAGATCTGGGGCCGAACAGAATCCACCCGCCCGACACTCACCTGGGGGAGAAGGGTGTCGGCGGGAAACTCCGTTAGCCCACGACTGACCCCTTTGGGGCTCTCCGAGCCGACCTGAAGACCGGTCGGGCGTGGGCGATCAAGGAGAACTTTCGGCACTTCTGGACCTACTCCACACGAGGCTGGGGGGCCCGTTTCTTCGACCGTTGGTACGCCTGGGCGATCCGTAGTCGGCTGGATCTCGTGCCGTAGTCGGCTGGATCTCGTGAAGAAGGTGCCGGCGATGCTGAAGCGACATCTGGACGGCTTGCTGAACTACTTCGACCACCAAGTGAGCAACGCAACGGCAGAGGGATTCAACAGCCGGATCCAGTCGATTAAATCAGCTGCTCGAGGTTTCCGACGGTTTGAGAACTACCGACTCCGGGTCCTCTTTTGCTGCGGCGAGCTCAACATGCTGCCAGAACGGAGCCACTAAAATCGCGGAAGAGCCCGCGATTTAAGCTTCAAACGAAGCGCACATGCCGAGTCACGAAGTGACGCCAGGGTTACCGTTTCCGCTGGGGACTCGGGTCCGCGACTTTTCCCCGCTCGCGGATCCCCGCGCCGTCGACCCCGGCATCCCCCAAGTCGGCCCGCGCGTCTTCCGCCAACGCCATCAGCCGGTCGACGACATCGGGATGCGCGGCGGCGACGTTGTGCTCGCTCGACACGTCCGCGACAACGTCAAAGAGCAGCGGACCGTCCGGCCCGCCGCGGCGAAAATGGGGATGACGCTTGAACGATTCCAGCGGCACAAACAGCTTCCAACGGCCGCTGCGGACCGCCTGCAATTGGTCTTCTTGGTAGTAATAAAACGCGTCGTACGGGGATTCCGCCCCGGCGTCGCCGAACAGCAGCGGGCGAATGTCGTGACCGTCAATGACACGGTCATCGGGCAACTCGACATCGGCCAGCGCCGCAAAGGTCGGTAACACGTCCATCGTCGTCGCGAGCTCGTCGCACGTCGTACCGGCCGGGACGTGTCCGGGCCACCAAAGAATCGTCGGGACGCGGAACGCGCCCTCCCCGGTCGTGTAGCCGCGGCCGTGCAGCGGACGGTTGCTCCCCCGCGACGGGTCGCTGACGTCGCGGGCCAGCGGCGCCCCGTTGTCGGACGTCCAAATCACCAGCGTCCGGTCGTCGATCCCCAACCGCACCAACTCGTCCAAGATCTGACCGGTCGACCAATCGAGTTCTTCGATCGAGTCCCCCCAGGGCCCGTTGCGGCTCTTTCCGCGGAACGCCTCGCTCGCGAACGGGGCGGACGTGCTGCCGGGCATCGCGTGCGGCAAATACAAGAAGAACGGCTCGTCCTCTTGGTCCCGGATGAACTCGATCGCCCGCTCGGTGTAACGCCGCGTCAGCTCGTTGCGGTCGACCGGGGCCTCGACCACCCGTTCGTTCTCCATCAACGGCAGCGGTGGCCAACGGTTGCCGTCGAGCCGATCGCCGATCCGCTTCCCGGTCGGCTCGGTCATGTCGTCGCTATAAGGGACACCCAAGAAATAGTCGAACCCCTGTCGTGTCGGCAGGAACTCGGGCTGATCTCCCAGGTGCCACTTGCCGATGATCCCGGTGCCGTACCCGGCGGTCTTCGCGACTTCGGCGATCGTGAGCTCGTCGGGATGCAACCCGTAGGGCGAAACCGGCCGCAAGACCTGGCCGTCGCGTGGGTTCGTATCCATCCCGACCCGCTGGGCATAACACCCGGTCATCAGGCTCGCCCGCGACGGCGTGCAGACCCCGGCGGTGACACAAAAGTGCGTGAACTTCCGCCCTTCCGTCGCCATCCGGTTCAGGTTCGGTGTTCGATGAAGCTCCGACCCGAACGGCTCGATGTCGCCGTACCCCAAGTTGTCACAGAAGATCATGATCACGTTCGGACGCGTCACCTCGTCCGCCGCCACCGCACCGGCGGCGACGACGAACAGGCTCGCCGCCGCGATCCGACAAAACGCCACGATCGCCTTCGGGACGGTTCGCGCCCTCGGGACGGTTCGTCCCGCCGCCTCGTGGCCGGCCACCCGGCGGCGAGCCAGGAAAAGCGATGTCGCTCGGGTCGAATCGGTGTGGGGTTCTGGGGTCATGCGGTTCACCTCAAGGTTCGTCGAGTCACGTGTGGGTAATTTCTCTGTCCGGTTCTCTTCGTCCGTCGGTTCGCGACGTCCGGCGTCCTCACGGCTCGCCGAGCAGGTTGTCTTGGATCATCGACCCGGTCACTTTCCGCATCTGGATCGCCTTCCCCTCGGCGTCCTCGCGGTCGTCGCGAATGATGCACCCCGAGACCCGGCTGTGCGAGACGTCGTCGAGGAATAGCCCGACATCGCCGTAATCGAGGATGCTGCATCCGGTCAGGTTGACCCGTCGGCAACGCCGGATCACCCACGACGCTTCGCCATGCACGACGCCGTGCGAATGGTTCGCCGAGATCGTGCAGTCCTCGCAGTCGCTGAGCACGACACCGTTGTTCGCCCCCGACCCGTCGCCGTAGTGATAACGGGGGTTCCGGTCGAGCAGGTTCCCCGTCATCACGACCTGGGAACATCCCTCGAGCGTCACGTTCGCGGTGTAGCCCTTCCACATCGTGTTGCCCGTGATCGCGATCCCGCGGACGTTGCGGATATCGAGGTTGGTGTGCACGTCCGAAAGGACGTTGTTGGCGATCGTCACGTTGCCGTGCCGCCGCTCGTCGGTGAACGGCCGCGACGTCGATTCCCCGTCGATCCGGATGTTCGCCGAATCGGGCGAGACGTGGTCGTGTTGGATCGTGCAGCCGACGATCGCGACCTCGCCGATCGAGCTGTCGGTCGAGTCGAGCCAGACGTTCGCGGTCGGCTCCGAGTCCTCCCCGCCAAGGTTCCCTTCGATGTCACAGGTCCCGATTTGCAGGTTCCGGATCTCGCTCCGCTTCGCCACCACGCCACCGGCGGCGTTGTAGCTGATGTGACAGTTCGCGATGTTGATCTGGTGCAGGTTCAACCGGTCGAGAAACACGCCCACGCCGCGGTTGTGATAAAGATGACATTCGGACAACGTGACGTTGCGGTTGCGGTCGACCAGATGAACCGCGTGCAACGCTTCGCGGACGACGAGTCGCGTGATCGTCAACTGCATCGTCCCCCGCGCCTCGACGCCGCACGCCTCCCGGTGCCCCCCGACGATCTCGATCCCGTCGACCATCGGCGTCCGCTGGCGTTGCCACACGTCGTCGCTCACGGTGTGGGGCGCGGCGGTCCCGTCGTGGGTCCCGACGATCCGGAACGCCGGACCGGGGCCCTCCATCACGAACCGGGCGACACCGCCGCCGTGGATCGAGGTGAACCCGACGCGGTCGAGCTCGATCACGATCGGTCGTGTGATCCGGTACGTCCCTTTGCGAAACCGCAGATCGCCCCGCCCCGAATCGACCGCCGCCTGGATCGCGTCGGTGACGTCGGTTTCGCCGTCACCCTCGATCGCCACGAACCCGGCGTCCTCCCCCGAGTCGTCGGACGAATCGGGCGTCCCCGACGACTGTGCCCACACGGCGGAGTAGACGCTCAACGATACGGCCATCGTTGCCACGAAGGCCACGGTACGGGACAGCGCTCGGCTCGTCAGCAGCAAGGATCGCATCAGGTCGGTTCCGGAACGAGAAAGGCGGGACGTGGGGAATCGGGATGTGGGGAGAGTCGGTGCCGAGCGTTCACGTCGCCGTGAGCTCACATCGGCGCGATCCGGCGCGATCCCATGTCGGTGGTCAACACGACGTGGGCGTCGAACGCTTCTCGAATCAGCCGCTGTTTGATCGCTCGGTGTTCCGGGGCGTCCCACAAGTCGTCGAACTCCCACGGGTCGTTCTCCATATCGTAAAGCTCGCCGAGCCCCTTGTTGTGATACAGGCACAGTTTGTACCGCGGCGTCCGGTACATCGTTCCGAACGTCCCGGTGCCGCCGGTGAAATGCGGGTCGAGGGCGTCGAAATATTCGCTGCGGACGAACTCGCGTCCCCGTTCGGGCTCGACCTCGCCACGGAGCAACGGAACCAGGCTTTGCCCCTGTAGGT
Organism: Pirellulaceae bacterium; assembly: GCA_041685355.1. Taxonomy (GTDB): domain Bacteria; phylum Planctomycetota; class Planctomycetia; order Pirellulales; family Pirellulaceae; genus JAWLFY01. The sequence goes on from JAWLFY010000036.1 coordinate 30,018, forward strand.
AATCGGGAGCGGAGACCCCGGTCAGTTCAACGATCGTCGAGGTGAGGTCGAGCAGTTCCACCAGACCGGTGCCGCGGACCCCGGCTCGGAACTCTCCCGGCCAGGCGATGATCAGCGGGACGCGGACGAGGCCCTCATAAAACCGGCACCCTTTGAACATCAACCCGTGATCCCCCAGCGTCTCGCCATGGTCGCTGGTGAAGATCACGACGGTGTTGTCGCGTTGGCCGCTCCGCTCGAGCTCTTCGAGGATCCGGGCGAGCTGATCGTCGATCTGTGCGATCATCGCGTAGTACAACGCCTGCACCCGTCTCGCGTCCCGCTCCTCCGGCGTCTTCCATTGGTCCTGAAAATCGAGTCTCGCCAACTTCGCCTGCTGCTCGTGGTCGGACTCGCGGAAGTGGGGCCCGGGCATCGATCCCGGGTCGAAGCCGTCGGCGTAAACTTTCGGCGGGATGAACGGCGGGTGCGGGTCGTAAACGTTAACGTTGAGCAGCCACGGTTGGCCGGCCGGTCGGGGGCGACGGAGAAACTCGATCGCCCGCTCGCTTGCCCAGGTCGTTTGATGGAATTCTGGCGGCACCCGCGCCTCGTCCGCCCGCATCGCGTCGAGATCGCCCCCCTTGGCCTTTACCCAATCGGCGTAGTCGTGTCCCTCGGCCCAGTCGTCCCGCGGGGCGTGGCTGAATTTCCAATATCCAAACCCGTCGTCCAGCCGCGGATCGGTCCGCCGCCCGGCACTCTGCAGATGAAACTTCCCCACCAGCCCGCAATCGTATCCCGACTCGGCGATCGGCTTGGTGATCACCGGCGGGAACGGCGGAAACGTCTCGTTGCCGTTGCGGGTGTTGTGCACCCGTGACGGGTACATCCCCGTCATGAAGCTCGATCGGCTCGGCGTGCAAATCGGGCTTTGGCAATACGCGTGGGTGAACGCCACCCCGTCCCCGACGAGCCCGTCGAGCGTCGGCGTCCGCACGTGCGGGTTGCCAAACGCGCCGATCGTGGCATGGACCGCCGCCGGATCCTGACTCATCAGCATCGGCCCCGGTTGCAATCCGTGAATCACCAACGCCCCGAGCAGGATCGCGTCGATCACGCTGCCGGGGATCCCCATCGCGATCAGCGGGATCAACGCGCCCCCGACGGTCGCGTTGTTCGCCGCCTCCGACGCGACCACCCCCTCTTCGCTCCCTTGGCCGAACCGTTCCGGATTCGGCGACGCGGCCCGCGCCGCGGAGTAGGCGAGCACCGATCCGACGTTCGCCCCGACGCCGGGCAAAATCCCGACCCAAGTCCCGATCAACGACGAACGGACCAAGTTCTTGCGGTGCGGCCACCAATCTTGCCATCCCACGCGGATCGACCCCGCGGTTCGCTCGACCCGTTCCGGTTGTCGATCACTCGTCACCAAATCTCGGATCACCTGGTTGATCGCGAACAACCCGATCAACACCGGCAACAGCCGAAACCCGTCGTCGAGTTCGGAAAACCCCAGCGTCCATCGCGCCTCGCCGGTCGCCGGCGAGGTCCCGGGGATCGTGGCCAAGATCCCGAGGAACCCGGCGAAGTGGCTCGGCGCGCCCAGGTTCGCGGCGCAAACGATCTGGTCAGGCCGTTCCGACGCCGCCGCCATCAAGGTCGGCAAGTCACGTTGCGGCGAATCCCCCCTTACCGCCACGACTTGGTCGACGTGCCCGGTCCCCGCGAGCGACACGCGGGAAGCCGCTAAACCGACCGCCTGAAACGGGCCCGCCATGGCGAAACGGAACGGACGGGCGGTGGTGACGAGAAACGAAGGCGGCGAGCGGATACACTGGGCGATTCGGATACACTGGGCGTTTCGGATACACTGGGCGTTCATCGTCACGTGATGGTACCACGCCCGCCGCGGCCACGGCGGATCGGCTCCCCGCGACACCCGTCCCTCGGCACCGCCGCGGTATCGTGACGACCGCCGCGTTGCTCGCCCCCTTCGTCCCTCCCCACCGTTCCGAAATCCGGAGCCCGACATCATGCGGATTCGATCCAACCCGTCGATCGGCGCGTCCCGATCGCTTGTCCCCCTCGCGTCGCTCGCCGCGGCGACGACGTTCGGGTTTTTGGCAGGCGTCTTGGCGGCCCGCCCCGCCGCCGCCCAAACGTCCGAAAGCGGTTCATCGGCGCTGCGGATTATCGTCTTCGGCGCGCACCCCGACGACGCGGAATACAAGGCGGGGGGGACCGCGGCGATGTGGGCCGCCCGGGGACATCAGGTGAAATTGGTTTCGGTGACCAACGGCGACATCGGGCACTGGGACATGGCGGGTGGGCCGCTGGCGCGTCGTCGTGCCGCTGAATCGGCCGAAGTGGCGAAAGAGCTTGGCGTCGAGAGCGAAGTCCTCGACATCCACGACGGCGAACTGATCCCGAGCCTCGAAAACCGCCGCCTGATCACCCGGAAAATTCGCGAGTGGGACGCCGACATCGTGATCTCGCACCGGCCCTGGGATTATCACCCCGATCACCGCTACGTCGGGGTCCTCGTCCAAGACGCCGCCTACATGGTCGCCGTCCCGCACTTCGAACCGCTCACGCCGCCGCTGGAGAAGAATCCCGTCTTCCTCTACTCGAGCGATCGGTTCCGAAAGCCGTACCCGTTCGCGCCCGACATCGCCGTCGCGATCGATCCGGTGTTCGAGCAAAAGGTCGACGCGCTAATGGCACTCGTTTCGCAAACCTTCGAAGGGGGCGCGCTCGGGAGCGCCGAAAAGATGGCCCGCAACCCGCCCGAGTCGGAACCCGAAAAGCGTCGCCAATGGCTATGGGACCGATGGGACCGCCGGCAATCGGCCGAAGCGAACCGATACCGCGAGGCGCTCGTCCGCCGCTACGGTAAGGAGCAGGGCGAAAAGATCCGCTACGCCGAGGCGTTCGAAATCTGCGAGTACGGACGCCAACCCAGCGAAGACGAGATTCGAGAGTTGTTCCCGTTTTTTCCGGAGAAGTGATCGTGTCGGTTTGGACCAAGATGAAGACGAAATTGAACCGGGTCGCCCCGCTCGCGTCGGCCGTGACCGCGACGTTCGCGGTCATCGCCGCGGCAGCCATCCTCACGCGACCGGCCATGGCGGCGGAACCGCAACCGGACCAGGAGAACCCGGCCGGGTCCGCGGACGGGCCGCCCAACATCGTCTTCATCCTGCTCGATAACCTCGGCCAAGAATGGCTCGGGTGCTACGGCAGCGAGGAAGGCGTGACGCCGAACATCGACCGCCTCGCCCGCGAAGGGTTCCGCGTCAAACATTGCTATACACCCCCGGTGTGCGGCACCAGCCGCGTCGCCGCGCTGACCGGCCGCTACCCGTTCCGATCCGGGATGGTGATGCACCACGACGCGGCCCTCTACAGCGGCGGAGGCCTCCAGCCGGAAACGGAACTCACCTTCGCCCGCGTGCTCCGGGACGCCGGCTACCACACGATGATCACGGGCAAATGGCAGATCAACAATCTGTACGACGAACCCGGGATCTTGGAACGACACGGGTTCGACGAGTCGCTGGTGTGGCCCGGAAGCATCGACGAGGACAAGGTCACCGACGAGGAGATGGCGAAGTTTCGCCGCTTGGTCAGCCAAGCCGACACCGACTTCACGTCAAAGTTCATCTCGAACATCGAAAGCCGGTACTGGGATCCGGTGTTCCTGCGTAACGGAAAACGCGAAGTTCACCCGGGACGGTTCGGACCCGACGTCTCCCAAGAATTCGCGTTCGAGTTTCTGAACCGCGAACACGACCGTCCGTTCTTGCTCTATCACGCGATGACGTTGACCCACGGCGACACGTTCCTGCACCCGGTCGTCCCCACACCGCTGAACCGCGACCCCGACCGACCGCACCAAGAAATGTTCACCGACATGGTCCGCTACGCGGACCAGTTGGTCGGCGATTTGGTCGACGAACTCGAGCGAACGGGGCTGCGTGAAAACACGATCGTCATCGTGGCGACCGACAACGGCACCGAAAAAGAACGGGTCGCGCGGGCGCGAGGACGAAAGATCCGAGGCGACCTGTACCAACTGACCGAAGCGGGCGGAGACGTCGGGCTGTTGGTCAACGCGCCGGGCCGAATCCCCACCGGGCGGACGACACCGCTCGCCGACTTTTCGGACCTGCTCCCGACGATGGCCGACTTCGCCGGGGCCGAAATCCCCGACGACTACGTCATCGACGGCGTCTCCTTCGCCGACGCCGCACGCGGCAAGGTCGATGTCGGCCCGCGGAGCTGGATCTTTAACCAGTACGGCGACGACCGGGTCGTTCGCAACCTGCGTTACAAACTCTATAACGATGGCCGAATGTACGACGCCGAAGCCGATTTCGATGAGGAACACGACCTCGCCGATTCCGACGCGCTTGCCCACCGAAGGGCCAAACGCGAACTGCAAGCGGTGCTCGATTCGCTCCCCGAAAATTCGCCACCCCCTTTCCCGCTCCGCAGCCAAACCGCGTTCAAGCAGATCCAAAAGGCTCGCGGCGACTGACTTCAATATGCTCGACCTCTACGAAAAAATCGAAGCGGCCTGCGAGACGATCCGCGGCCAGTTCTCCGAAACACCCAAGGTGGGAATCATCCTGGGCACCGGCCTGGGAGGACTCGCCGATGAGATCGACGTCGTCGCCACGATCCCCTACGACGATGTCCCCCATTTCCCCAACTCGACCGCGATCGGGCACGCCGGGCGGTTGGTGTGCGGGAGACTCGGGGGCGTCCCGGTGGTCGCGATGGAGGGACGGTTCCACCTCTACGAAGGCTACCCGCTCAAACAGATCACGTTGCCAGTCCGCGTGTTCCACGCGCTCGGGGCCGAGTTGCTGGTCGTCAGTAACGCCTGCGGCGGGTTGAACCCCCAGTACCGCACCGGGGACATCATGCTGATCGAGGACCAGATCAACCTGATGGGAGACAACCCGCTGATCGGCGTCAACGACGACCGGCTCGGGCCGCGGTTCCCCGATATGTCGGAACCCTACGACCGACAATGGCTCGATCGAACCATGTCGATCGCCCGGTCTGAAGGGATTTATCCACACCAAGGCGTGTTCGTCGCCGTCGCCGGGCCGAACTTGGAAACCCGCGCCGAATACCGCTATCTGCGAATCGCCGGCGCCGATGTCGTCGGGATGAGCACCGTCCCGGAAACGATCGTGGCCGTCCACTGCGGGCTGAAGGTGGTCGGGCTGAGCGTGATCACCGACATGTGCCTCCCCGACGCGCTCGAACCGGCAAACGTCGAGGCGATCATCGCCGTCGCGAACGAGGCCGAACCGAAGCTCCGCGCGATCGTCCGCGGCGTCGTCGAACTCGCCGGTCAAGTCCGGGTCGCGTGAGCCCGCGAGCCGAGCCCGACCGCGCGAACGAATCGACCCGCGCGAACGAATCGACGCGTGTGAACCAAGCGACCCGGGTGAACGAAGCGACGCGGGTGGTCGTCCAACGCTTGCGGCTCGGCGGCTCGGGCACCCCCGCTTCGGCCGCGGTGATCCTCGGTAGCGGCCTCGGCCCGTGGGCGTCGAAGCTCGAAACGCCGGTCTCGATCCCCTATCCCGAAATCCCCGGGTTCGCGACGACCACCGCCGCCGGACACCGCGGCGAACTGATCGCCGGCCGGATCGACGACGCGACGGTCGTCGCGATGGCGGGTCGGTTCCATCGCTACGAGGGACACGGCACCGACGACGTCATGTTCCCCGTCCGGTTGCTCGCCAACCTCGGGATCCCGCGGCTGATCGTGACCAACGCCGCCGGTGGGCTGAACCCGAACTACGCGGTGGGGGATCTGGTGGTCGTGTCGGATCACATCGACCGTTTGGCCAGCCGCCGTCGGCTCGACGACCCAATCCGACGCCCCGTCACCGGCCTGCCGACGCGACGTGGCCCGGTTTACGATCCCAAACTTTCCCGCGCCGCGGTCGCCGCCGGCCTGGCCGGCCGGTTCGTGGTTCATCGCGGAACCTACTTCGCCACCACCGGGCCCACCTATGAGACACGGGCCGAGTACCGGATGATGCGGCGGTTCGGGGCCGACGTGGTCGG
>JAWLFY010000180.1:0-9174 GCA_041685355.1 Pirellulaceae bacterium
CTCGTTCGAAGTCCTCAACACGGACACGAACGAAAACGAGACGCTCACGTTCCAGTTCCGGCCGACCGAGGCGGAACGGCAGGACGCGTCGCAGATCGATGCCGACGCGATCGCGGTCCCGTTCTCGGTGACCGACCCGGCCGACGGGCCACTCTTCGGGACTTCGATCGTGAACGCCGTCGTCACGGCGATCCGCGGCTTGGAAGGCTACGCGATCTTCTCGGCCGAGCCCCGCGACCAGCAATTGCTCGCGTCGTTCGACACTAACGACCGGCACCTCCAAGAGGTCACCCTGGTCGCACCCAGCGGCGACCAGATCGACCAAGTCGTGCAGTCCGAGGGCCGGGCGCGGTTCACCCTTGGCGACGGCGGCAACCAGATTGCTTTCGAATTCAGCGCGACCCCGTCCGTCAGCTTCGGCAGCATTCGGATCCCCTATTCGTCGACCGACTCGCCCGCCGAAATCGCCCGACGGATGATTTCCGTGATCAACTCGGGGACGGTCCAGGCCCGCCTCGGTATCCGCGCCTCGACCTCCGCCGGCCACTGGAACTTCTCCGGCGGCGACCCCGCCCCGACCGACGGCCGGGTCGCGCTCCACGGTCTCGCGGTGGGAACGTTCACGCCCGTCGAAGGATCCTCCGACCCGTCACTCGGCGATCCGCTTCCGACGACCGACGACGGACAACTGATCCTCTCAGCCATCTTCCACGACGGGGTCGGCGACCGGAACACGCTCCGAACCCAAGGCCAGTTCATCGTCGATAGCAATCAAGTCAGCGACTCCCACGCGATCGGCATCTGGTCGGACGTCGGTCCCCGCGGCCGCGACCCAGACGACGACCGGACGATCGAAAACGCGATCGCGGGCAACCTGTTCCTCGACCCCCCGCCGGTCGGGAACTCGCAACTCGGCGGGGCGCTCAATCTGCCGACCGAAAACGACTCCGTCGTGGGCGGGCTCGCCCCCGGGATGGTCGTCACCAACAACATCGTCGACCAAGCCGGTTACGCCGGGGTCAAGGTCGACGGCGAGACCCGCCCGTTCGTGATCGAATGGAACGGCGACAGCGCGAACTGGGCGTCCGGAAATACCGTGCTGCAGTCGCGGGCCGATATCCTCGTCCCGGACGGGTTCATCTTCGCGGTCGATGCCGGCGGCACCCGCGTGGTGTTCGAATTCGAAGACATCAGCGGCGCGCCAACCAACCTCGGAGGGAGCGGCGAGGTCGGCGGTGACGGGTTCGTCGACGGACACGTCCCGGTCTACTACCGCCTCGGCCAAGGCGTCGGGAACACCCGCTACAACCCGAGTGGCCCCGACCCGATCCGCAGCTTCGGCTACTCCGCCCACGAGCTGATGATGGCGATGTACGAGTCGATCCAGGGGAGCATCCTGGTGACCAACGGACTCGTCGAACTCGTGCGACCAACCCTCGGCCCCTCGGTCAATAACCCGCAAGGCCCCCGCTTCCGGGCGATCGACGAAGACCCGATCGGCCAGTCGTTCGGGTCGCAAACCCTCGACCATCCCAACCCGGCCCTGTACCTCGAAGGCGTCACCGGGATCTACACCTCGCGGGCGTTCCAAAAACAGGCGCGGACACCCCAGCTCAACTTCTTCGGGACCTCGTTCGATTCGGAATCCGGCGAGACGTTCGACCCGGCGGCGCCGATGGTGCCGATCTCCGAAGCGCCCCAGCCGCTGGCTCGCGTGATCAACAACACGATCTACGGCGCCGACGGGACCGAAGGGGCGATCCTCCCCGACGGTTCGCTGTCGCGAGCGATCGGGGCGCCGACCGACGAATCGAACGACACGTTCGCCGACGCCGTCGATACGAAAATCGGTCGCAGCCACCGCGGGGCGTACATCGCCGACGGGACGATCGGCGATAACGTCGGGTTGCTCTCCGCGGCTCAAGACATCGACTTTTTCAAGGTCGAACTGGGCGTTGGGGACCGGCTGATCGTCGACATCGACACCCCCGACGACGGGCCGACGACCCAGCTTCGACTGTTCGATTCCAGCGGGGTCGAGGTGGCAGTAGGCGAACTCGGGGCGCTGGCGACCTACCTCAAGCCGGGCTCGACCGTCGAGTTCCCCGCCGACGACACCGACAACGGCCGCGACGGATTCATCGACTTCACCGCCCGCAAGACCGACACCTATTACGTCGGCGTCAGCAGCGCCGGGAACGAACGCTACGAAGGGCTCAGCTTGAGCGGCCGGGTCGCGGGCGACGGGGGCACCGGGGATTATACGATCGGGATCGAGGCGCTCGCGCCGCGGTCGTATACCCTCTCGCTCGATAGCCACCCCACGCCGGCTGACATCGAGCAAACCAGCGGAACGATCAACGGGACGCTCGCCGAAGGAGGCCCCGACGGTGCCGGGAGCCTGGTCGGGACGACGTTCACGATCTCGCAGATCCCGGATTATCTGATCCCGACCCGCCCCGGTGACGTGTATGCGAACGTCAACGCCGATGGAAACCGGGTCACCTTCGAATTCACCGCCGGGATCAACTCGTTCGTGCTCGGCAACGGGAACATCAACGTCCCGATCTTGACCAACAACTTCATGGACGCCGGCGGCTACCGGGTGCCCGACATCATGCGGGCGATCGCCAACGCGATCAACGGTTACCTCAACAACCCGGCGCTCCCCAACCACGAAGTCGGGAACGGCCCCGACGGCCAAGACGGACCGATCACCCGGGTTCAAGCACGAGCGATGGGTGGGTCCCAAACCGACAACGTCGGGATCCGGAACTTCGTCCGCGAGGTCGGAATCCCGTTCCCGCCTTCTCCGGGCGGTGGAGCCGATTTCACCAGCGGTTTCGGCCACGACCGACGCGAAAGCGGGGGCACGGCATCAATCGTACCGAACGGCACGTTCACCGACGGTCGCGGTTCGACCGAGTTGTACGTGTTGATCAAGAACGCCGCGAAGTTCGAACTCAGCCCCGAGGCACGGGCCGCCGGACTCAAGCTCGGACCCGATAACTCACGAGACGCCAACGGCAACCCGCGAGAACCCGATTACGCGACCGAGTCGGATCAATTGCTCACCGAGTTCGGGATCCAGGTCGGTGGCGGCTCGAGCGCCTCGCTGCTCAACAACGTCATCGTCAACGCTCACCAGAGCATCGCCCAGGAAGAGACGAGCGTGTTCGGGTTCGGCGGACGGATCGACGGGAACAACCCGGACCGAAACCCGAAGCCGGGCCAAGTCGTCTCGACCGGCAACGCGATCCAGTACGACGAGCAGCGGAACACCCAAATCCGCTCGGACGTGTCTTGGTGGGTCCAAGCCGGGACCAACGTGATCAACCGGAACCCCGCCCTCGACGGAAGCATCTCCACCGACCTGCGGACCGGCCCCAGCAACGTCGCCGGCGGAAATTCGGACTTCAACTTCGTCGTCATCCCCGAAGGGACCCCGGGACAAGTCCCCGGGGGATTCATCGTCCGCACCTTCGACGACCTGTTCGAAGACGGCGCGGGGAACCGGTTCACGCCGGCCCCGGGATCGCCGGTCATCGACAGCGCGGTCGATTCGATCGACGAGAACACCGCCCTGGCGAACCTCAAGGCGTCGGTCGGCATCCCGTCGGGGACGATCTTCGCCCCGGAACGGGACAACTCGGGACAGTTACGGGCGGACGAGCCGACGATGGCGCCCCCCGGCGGGATCGGTTCGGACGTTTTCAAGGACCGTGGTGCGCTCGACCGCGCCGACTTCGTCGGCCCCGTCGCGTCGCTCGAGGTCCCGTTCGACAACGACGTCGCCGGCTTCGACACCGACCCCTCCACGAGCTTCGTACAGCGGAACGTCGGGGTCTTCGACGAGTTCCGCATCCTCCTCCAAGACCTCGGGGACGACTCCGATCCGTTCGTCGGTACCGGCCTCGACAACACGACGGTCGTCGTGTCGCCGATCGAAGGACTCCGATCGAGCGGCTCGAACCTGGTGCTGTTCGAAAACGATCGGGTGCTCGAAGAAGGGATCGACTACACGTTCCACTTCGACGAGTCGCGCGGCATGGTCACCCTGCGGCCGCTGGCCGGGGTGTGGCGGAGCGACCGCGCCTATCGGGTCTCGATCAACAACCGCGACCGGACGGCAATGATCGCCCCCGGCAGCCGGCAAGTCAGCGACGGCGACCAGATCACGATCACCGACGAGGACGGCGCGCGGCTCGTGTTCGAGTTCGAAACCGGCTACCAGATCCGCGTCCCCGAGGCGCTCTCGCTGATCGTCCCCCGCGCCGGGACCAACGCCGGCGGGGTCGTCGACGGTGACGTTTTCCAAATCAACGACGGCGTCAACCCGGTCGTCACCTTCGAGTTCAATAACGACTCGGTGACCCTCCCCGGCACCGTCCAAATCCCGCTACCGACCGACCCCACTCCGGTCGGCGAGGACGAACTCCAGGCGTTCCTCGGCGATATCGCCGAAGAAATCGCTGACGCGATCGCGGCCGTTGCCGATCAAGGTTCGCTCGACGTCAGCGTCCGCGTGATCGACAACCGGGTCGTCGTCGGGAGCGAACCGGGAACCACCCTCGTGACCTCCAACAGCGGCCTTCGCCAAGCCGCCCCGACGCTCGCGTTGCGGATCCCCAACGCCGGCGTCGGCGGGGCAGGCGTCCAAGACGGTGACCTGTTTGTCGTCAACGACGGCGAACGCTCGCTGACCTTTGAGTTCGATTCGGGCGGAGGCGTCTCGTCATCGGCGTTCGTGCCGGTCCCGATCAGCACCGGAATGGTCGCCGGTCAGGTCGCCGCGCAGGTCGCCGACGCGATCAACGGATCGGCGCTCGGGCTGTCGACGACGGCGAGCGGCGGGCTCGTGTTACTCAACCTCCCGACCGACGGGTTCGCGAACATCCCCAGCGGCCGACTCTCAGTCATCGGGGTAAGCCGCACCGCGGTCGACGGCGACCGCTTGATCCTGACACCCGCCGACGGCGGCCCAGACGTCACGCTCGAGATCAACCGGACCGACGAGCCGGACGCCGACGGCAACCCGATCGACGACGGCGTCACCGACCCGAACGTTCCGCTCAACGTCTCGCGGCTGACCACGGCCGAAGAGTTCGCCGGACTGATCGCGTCGACGCTCCGCGGACTGGATATCGACGGGCTCAACCCGAACGTCATCGAAACCGCCTCGGGCGGATTGGTATCGGTCGGCGGCGAGGAAGGACTCGGATTGAGGGCCGGCGGCGTTTCGCTCGACGTGAGCGGGTCTCCGGGTGTGACCCAGTCGTCGACGATCCGAATCTTCGGACCGCTTTTGATGCAGGTCCCGTCGACCGGCGGCGCGGCACTCACCGACGGTAGCGTGCTGATCGTGCGCGACGACGCCGGCAACGATACGCTGTTCGAGTTCAACGTCGCGGGGACCGGATCCACCGTTGCCGGGGCGGTCGTCATCGACTTCAACCGCACCGACGACGTCGACGCGTTGACCGACCTCCTCGTCGACGCGATCGATGGCGCCGGGATCGGGATCGACGCGGAAAACCTGGGCGACGGGTTGCTGTCGTTCGGACGGGTCGCCGACGACCGTGTCAGCACCGCGGGCCGCCCGGCGCAAGGGATCCCCGGCGTGCTCGAGTTCGCCGTCCGGCGTGGCAACGTCAGCGACGGGGAACGGCTCACGATCCGCCAAGGGGACGTCGAAGTCACCTACGAGTTCGAAGCGATCAGCGTTGGCGGCGGTGTCGGCACCGGGAACGTCGCCGTGCCGTTCCTGCCGGGAAGCACCCTGGGGAACGTCGCGACGAGCCTGGCCGGGGCGATCAATAACAATCGCCGCGGGCTCCAAGTCACCGCGACCGCCGAAATCGACGCCAACGGCGACCCGACCGGCAACGTCCTGCTCGACGACCGCCCCGGCACGGTGGTCGACGTTTCGGAAGCCGATACCCTCTCGCTCTCCGGCGTCCCCGGCGGAGCGATCCCGATCTTCATCTCGCCGGCGTTCTCGTCGATCGCGGTGAAACAGGCACTCGTGCGTGCGATCAATTCGGTGAACCGCCCCGGAGAGCCGGCCGTGACGTCGCTCACCGCCGAGGACCGCGGCGGCGCGACGCTGTTCATCGAGAACGGACAACTGTTCGAAGGGCCGGCCGAGACGTTCTTCCTGCCGGCGGTGAAAGACCTGGCGGGGAACCCGTTGAATCCCAACCGAAGCGATAACACGACGCAGTTCACGATCTTGTTGCCGACCGTCGGACTCGACTTCGGGGACGCCCCCGACGTCGGTGGGCGGTACCCGACGTTGCTCGAAAACGACGGCGCACGCCACGTGGTTACCCCCGAGCTGACGCTGGGGACACGAGTCGATGCCGAACCCGACGGCCAGCCGACGCCGGGGGCCGACGGCGATGACCGGTTCATCTCGATCTCCTCCGCCGGCACCCTGTTCGAGACTTCGGTCACCAACGGGGTCGCCGAAATCCGCCTCAACGCTTCGGTCGACCCGACGAGCCGTGACGGCGATACGTTCTCGATCTCGGTCGGCGACCGGACGGAAACGTTCGAGTTCGACCTCGACGGGATCTTCCTCGAAGAGAACTTCGCGATCGCGCCCCAAGATCCGACGTCGGCAGAATCGATCGCCGCCGCGATCCGCGCCGCGGTCAACAAAAGCCCCCTCGCCCCCGCCGAAGTGGCGGTCGATGGCGATACCGTCTCGGTCTTCGGCGACGACGAAGACGGGGTCCGCTTCGTCAGCGACGTGAACCCCAACGGAAACCTCAACCGCTCCGTCGACACGCCGATCTCGGTGACCGTCACCGGAACCGGTGTGCTCGAGGCGTGGATCGATTTCAACGGCGACGGTGACTGGAACGATCCCGGCGAACAGATCATCTCGGCAACGACCCCGGGTGCGGTCTTCACCGACGCCGGGCAACCCGTCACCCGCGAGTTCACGGTTCGCGTCCCGGCCACGGCCACCGTGCCCCCGACCTCGGTCGTCAGCCAAGCCCGGTTCCGAATCTCTCGCGAAGGCGGGCTCTCCCCGAGCGGTCTCGCACTCAGCGGCGAAGTCGAAGATTACGCCGTGCGGCTCGTTCCCGGTGCCGCACCCGTCGTCGGCGAATCGCAAGCGAACCGGGACTTCACCACCCCCGAAGACGTCACGCTCCAAGCGCTCGACGCGACGGGCAACCTGACCCCCAGCCCCGACGATAACGGGATCCTCGACGGGATCACCGACCCCGACGGCGACGGCGTCGCCGTGTACGACGAGGACGTCGGGATCCGACAACTGGAAACGGAAGACGGCGTCCCGGCCGGCGAGCTCAATCTGAACAGCGACGGCACGTTCACCTTCCAGCCGTTCGACGACTTCTTCGGGACCGTCAACTTCACCGCGCGGGTCACCGACGTGCGACCGACCTCGCCCGAAGCCCAACTCGTCAGCTCGACGCCGATCCACGTGACGATCGAAGTGACCCCGGTCAACGACCCGCCACTCGCCGTCGTGACCCCGGTGCTCACCGAGGTCGAGATCGACGAGGACCAGGTGACGACGTTCGCGGCCGAAGACCTGATCGATCCGTTCTTCGTCCCGGGACCCGAGAACGAATCCGGACAGCCGATGTCGTTCGCGTCGGTCGGGTCGGGCGGGATCCCGTTCGTGACCGAACTCGGCGGGTCCCTCACGATCTCGGCCGACGGCCGAAGCGTGACCTATACCCCGCCCGCCGACTTCAACAGCGAGACGGTCCGCGACCGCTTCACCTACTCCGTCGGCGACGACCCCGGGGCGGACCAGCTGTCCCAGGTCTCGACGACCGAGGGCGTCGTCGAAATTCTGATCAACGCCGTCAACGACCCGCCGCGGCCGGGCGACGACACGTTCACCACGCTCGAGGAAGAACCGATCACGATCGCGATCGGCGGCCCCCAAGGGATCCTGGCGAACGACACGCCGGGGCCCCAAGACGAGATCGACGAGGGCCAAACCGTGAGCTTCGTGTCGGCCGCCGAAACGAGCTTCCGTGGCGGAACCGTTCAGCGGGACGGGGACACCCTCGTGTACACGCCGCCGGCGACCTTCAGCGGCCAAGACCGCTTCGAGTACACGGTCGAAGACAACCTCGGCGCGACCGCCACCGGGACCGTGCTGATCAACGTCGACGACATCAACAACCCGCCGACCTTCGTCGGCGTCGGCGGAATCCCCGGGGCGGATGAACTGGAATTCGACGAGAGCAAAGAAGAACCCCGCATCGTCGAGTTCGACCTGGCGACCTGGTTCGCCGACCCCGACGATGACGCCCTGACGTTCGATGTCGATTCGAGCGCCCCCGACGTCGTCATCGCGTCCGTCAACGGCGATATGATGCGACTCGAGATGCCGCCGCTCGCGTTCGGCACTTCGACGCTCACGATCACCGCCACCGACCCGCTCGACCAATCGGCAACCGGCGTCGTCACGGTCGGCGTGACGAACGTCCCCGATTCCCCGGTCGTTACCGGGTCGCTCGGCCCGATCGATGTCGACGAGAACGAATCGATCGTCCGTGACCTGGGTGATGTGTTCTCCGATCCCGACGATGACGTCCTCGAATTCGCCGTCGCCAGGATCGGCAACGTCCTCAACCCGACCCCGCAACAGATCGAGAATCACCCACTCATCCGCTCGATCAGCCTCACCGGGGGCGAGATGCGGATCGAGTTGGAACCGAACCGCTCCGGCAGCGAAGAAATCGAAATCTCCGCCACCGACGGGCTGTTCACCGTTTCCGATTCGTTCCAGCTCAACGTCGCCTCGGTCCCCGACGCCCCGATCGGCGGCAACGATTCGTATGAGGTGCGACTCGGCTCGGAACTGCGGGTGTTGAACCCGGCCGACGGGCTACTCGCCAACGACAGCGATCCCGACGGGGACTCGTTCCAGGTCCAACTCAGCTCGGTGACCGAACCGGCCAACGGCACGCTCGAGGTCAACGCCGACGGGACGTTCATCTACTCCAGCGCTGGCGGCACGCTGGGCGACACCGATCAATTCAGCTATCGCCTGATCGACTCCACCGGGCTGGTCAGCGATCCGATCGAGGTCACGCTGACGCTGACCCAGTCCCGATTCCAGAACCCGACACCAGACGGACGCTGGGACGTCACCGCCGACGGAGTCGTCACGCCGAT